>JAQGKC010000052.1 GCA_028290305.1 Bradyrhizobium sp. | reverse complement strand
CAGACGCCGTCCATCTGATGTATGCGCTCGAGCAGGCGATCCGACGCGAGCAGCTCCCTGAGGAAATCGAAAAGCGTTATCTCGAATTCATCAAGGCCGAGCTCGTGCCGCGCTATGCCGAATTCATCGGCCACGAGATTCAGAAAGCCTATCTCGAATCCTACTCGGATTACGGTCAAAACCTGTTCGACCGTTATGTGGACTATGCCGATGCCTGGATCGAAGATCAGGATTTCAAGGATCCCGATACGGGGCAGTTGCTCGATCGCGAGCTTCTCAACCAGGAACTGACCAAGATAGAGAAGCCTGCGGGGATCGCCAATCCGAAGGACTTCCGCAATGAGGTCGTCAAGTTCTCGCTGAGGTCGCGGGCACAGCACGGTGGGAAGAACCCGTCCTGGACCAGTTATGAAAAGATTCGCGAGGTCATCGAGAAGCGGATATTTTCGCAGGTCGAAGACCTTCTTCCGGTCATCTCGTTTGGTTCAAAAAAGGACGGCGATACCGAAAAGAAGCACGGCGAGTTTGTCCAGCGAATGGTGGAACGCGGCTACACCGAACGTCAGGTTCGCAGACTCGTCGAATGGTACATGCGCGTAAAACAAGCCGGCTGAGGCGGATGCAAAAGTGGCCATGCACATCGTTGATCGGCGCCTGAACCCAGGCAGTAAAAGCCTCGAGAACCGCCAGAGGTTCTTGCGGCGCGCCAAAGCGCTGGTTCAGGGCGCCGTCAAGAAGTCCTCACATGACCGCGACATCAAGGATGTCCTGGAAGGCGGTGAGGTCAGCATCCCCCTCGACGGCATGAATGAACCGCGCTTTCGCCGCGAAGGCGGCACCCGCGACATGGTGCTTCCCGGAAACAAGAAGTTCATCGAAGGCGACATGCTTCCGCGTTCGGGCGAAGGCAGCGGAAGAGGGTCGGAGCCGGGTGAAGGCGACGGCGAAGACGCGTTTCGGTTCGTTCTGAGCCGTGATGAATTTGTCGACCTGTTCCTCGACGATCTGGAATTGCCGGACCTCGCCAAACGGAAGCTCGCTGAAGCGGAGAGTGAGGGGCTGCATCGGGCTGGCTACGCGACCTCCGGCTCGCCCGCGAACATTTCGGTGAGCCGCACCGTGAGCCGCGCGATGGCGCGGCGGGTCGCGCTGCGGCGGCCGCGACCGGAGGCGATCGCGCAGCTCGAAGCGGAGATGGCGGATTGCGACGAGGCGCGCCGTGCCGAGCTGATGGTTGAGATCGAGGCCTTGAAGGCCAAAGCGCGCCGCATTCCATTCATCGATCCGATCGACATTCGGTACCGACGCTTCGAAACCGTACCGAAGCCGGTGGCCCAGGCCGTCATGTTTTGTCTGATGGACGTCTCGGGCTCGATGTCCGAGCATATGAAGGATCTGGCCAAGCGCTTCTACATGCTGCTCTACGTGTTTCTGACGCGACGCTATCGCCACGTCGAGATCGTCTTCATCCGTCACACGGACCGGGCGGAAGAGGTCGATGAAAACACCTTCTTTCACGGGCCGGCCTCCGGCGGCACGCTGGTGTCGAGCGCGCTGCAGGCGATGCACGATATCGTCAGGTCGCGGTTCCGCCCCGCAGACTGGAACATCTACGCCGCCCAGGCCTCCGACGGAGACAACTCCCATTCGGACGGAGAAGTCGCGGGCCGGCTGCTGACGGAGATGATACTTCCGGTCAGCCAGTTCTTTGCCTATCTGGAAGTCGGCGAGGCCGGTGGCAGCACGTTCGATGTGTCCGATTCGTCGCTCTGGACGCTGTATAAACGCTTGCGCGCCGATGGAGCGCCGCTGTCGATGCGCAAGGTCAGCGACCGCAGCGAAATCTTTCCGGTATTTCACGATCTGTTTCAGCGTCGCCGAAAGCAGGAGAAAGCCGCGCCATGACCGCGACAGCCGAATGCCTGTTCGAGGGAGCGGACTGGGATTTCCAGAAATTGCAGCGTATCCACGATGCCTGCGAGGAAATTGCGCGAACTGAACTGGGGCTCGACATCTATCCCAACCAGATCGAGGTCATCACCGCGGAGCAGATGCTGGACGCATATTCTTCGGTCGGCATGCCGCTGTTCTACAAGCATTGGTCGTTCGGCAAGCATTTCGCGCATCACGAGGCGTTCTACCGCAAAGGGCTCAAGGGCCTCGCCTATGAAATCGTGATCAACAGCTCACCATGCATTTCCTACCTGATGGAAGAAAATACCGCGACCATGCAGACGCTGGTGATCGCGCACGCAGCGTTCGGCCACAATCATTTCTTCAAGAACAATTATCTCTTCAAGCAATGGACGGACGCCGAGGGAATTCTCGACTATCTCGATTTCGCGAAAAGCTACGTGGCGCAATGCGAGGAGCGTCAAGGCCGGCTGGCGGTCGAGCAAACGCTCGATGCCGCGCATGCCCTGATGTCGCATGGGATCGATCGCTATCCGGGCAAGAAGAAGCTCGATCTGCGCGCGGAAGAAAAGCGCGCCGGAGAGCGCCGCCTGCACGCGGAGAGTGAGTTCAATGATCTGTGGCGAACCGTTCCGACCGGGCCGGCCAAGAGCGCCGCATTGCTGAGCACGGAACGGCGTCGCAATCTGCTTGGGCTGCCCCAGGAAAATCTGTTGTATTTCCTCGAAAAGGCGGCTCCGCGCCTGCAGCCCTGGCAGCGCGAGTTGATCCGGATCGTGCGGCACATCGCGCAGTATTTCTATCCCCAGAGTCAGACCAAAGTCATGAACGAGGGTACGGCGACCTACGTGCATTACCGCATCATGACCCGGTTGCACGAACAGGGCCGGATCTCCGACGGCAATTTTCTTGAATTCCTGCAGTCGCACACCAATGTGGTGTTCCAGCCTGACTTCGACGACCCGCGGTTTTCGGGCTTTAACCCCTATGCGCTCGGCTTCGCGATGATGCAGGACATCGAGCGCATCGTGTCCAATCCTGACGATGAGGATCGCGAGTGGTTTCCGGACATTGCCGGGACCGGTGACGTGATGATGGTGTTGCGCGATATCTGGGCCAACTATCGCGACGAAAGTTTCATCAGCCAGTTCCTGAGCCCGCGGTTGATTCGACAAATGCGGATATTCCATCTTCACGATGATCCGGCGGAAAGCGCCGGCATCAGGGTCAACGCCATCCACGAT
>JAQGKC010000042.1 GCA_028290305.1 Bradyrhizobium sp. | reverse complement strand
TGAAGGGCGTCGATTTCTACTCGAACCTCGAAGTGATCTATTGGCTGCACCAGTCGCGCCGCGATCTCGTGCTGCAAAGCCCGAAGAACAACAAGTCCACCCGCGGCGCCTTCTCGCTGCGCACGCCGGTGCGGCCGAACCCGATCGGGACGTCCATCGTCAAGTTCGTCGGCATCGAGGGCAACACGGTGCTGGTGCGCGGCCTCGACTGCCTCGACGGCACGCCGCTTCTCGACATCAAGCCCGACCGCTGCGAGTTCACGCCCTTGGCGCCGCCGCAAGCCGGTGATTTTGAGACGGAGTAGGGGTGTTAGCGGTAACGCGATTCAGAGTCATCGTGCGGCCCTGGATTGCTTCGCTTCGCTCGCAATGACGGTTGTGGTATATGCGCGAGCATGAAACAACCTTGCGTTTACATGGTGGCGAACCGACGCAACGGGACCGTCTATATCGGCGTCACGTCAAACCTTCCACGTCGTGCTTTCGTACATCGAGAGGGCCTCGTGAAGGGCTTTTCATCGAAATACGGCTGCAAGATACTGGTCTGGTATGAAGCGCACGACACGATGATCGATGCGATCGCGCGCGAGAAGCAAATCAAGGCTGGGAGTCGCGCGAAGAAACTGACCCTGATAGAAGCCTCAAATCCGCAGTGGCTGGACCTTTTCGAAACCCTTGCTTAACCCGTCATTGCGAGCGAAGCGAAGCAATCCAGGGGCCGCACGAAGATTCTGGATTGGCTTCGTCGCTGGCACTCCTCGCAATGACAGCAACCGAGCATCACATCCCCTGCAGCGCCGCCACCAGTTTCGTCGCGTTGTCTTCCAGAACCTTGACGTCTTCCTTGCGGCTCGCGGGCGGCAACAGCGCGATGCCGTCGTGGCGCGGCATGATGTGGACGTGCAAATGAAACACCACCTGGCCGCCGGCGGTCTCGTTGAATTGCTGCACGGTGATGCCGTCGGCCTTGAACGCGATCATCGCGGCGCGCGCGATTTTGCGGCTCGCGCGTGCGACATGGACGTAATCCTCTTCGGTGATATCGAGGATGTTGCGGGCAGGGACCTTCGGGATCACCAGCGTATGCCCAGGCGCGCGCGGCATGATGTCGAGAAACGCCAGCACATGATCGTCCTCGTAGATCTTGTGGCAGGAAAATTCGCCGCGCAGGATCTTCGCGAAAATGTTGTTGGTGTCATAGGCGGTCATGCGCGGCTCCAAGCAATCGATCCGTGTTCGGGCGGCTTTTCGAATTTTGCCTCATGTCACCGTGGTCGCCAAATTGTCAAGACAAGACCCCGTCAAGGCGCCTCGTCGCCGGATTTCCGAAACGGCGCAGCCTCGGCGAGCTCCCGGCCGGCGTCCGCGACATAGGCGCGTTCACGCTTCAGGTAATCCGCAATCGCCCGGCGCAAATCGGGATCGGCGATGTAGTGCGCGGAATAGGTCGTCTGCGGGAGGTAGCCGCGCGCGATCTTGTGCTCGCCCTGCGCGCCGGCCTCGACCGTCTGCAGGCCGCGCTCGATGGCGAAATCGATCGCCTGATAGTAGCAGACCTCGAAATGCAGGAAGGGGTGATGCTCGATCGCGCCCCAGTTGCGCCCGAACAGCGTATCCGAGCCGATGAAGTTGATCGCGCCCGCGATCCAGCGGCCGTCGCGTTTCGCCATCACCAGCAGCACGTCGTTCCTCATGGTGTCGCCGACCAGCGAGAAGAATTTTCGGGTGAGATAGGGCCGGCCCCATTTGCGCGAGCCGGTCTCCATGTAGAAGTCGAAGAAGGCGTCCCAGGCGTCTTCGGTGATGTCCTTGCCGGTGAGCCTGTGGATGGTGATGCCGGCGGCGACCGCCTCGCGGCGTTCACGCTTGATCGCCTTGCGATGGCGCGAATTCATCGTGGCGAGAAAACCGTCGAACGTCGCAAAGCCCTGGTTGTGCCAGTGAAATTGCTGGTCGGTCCGCTGCAGGAAGCCGTGGGTCGAAAGAAACCGGCAATCGGCTTCGCGCGCGAAGGTCACATGCGCCGATGAGGCCTTGCTAACGCCGCACAGCGCCACGAGCCCTGAGGCGAGCGCGCTGCCGATCTCTTCGCGGTCGACGCCATCGCGGATCAGCAGCCGCGGGCCGGTCGCGGGCGTGAAGGGAACCGAGGCCTGCAGCTTCGGGTAATAGCGTCCGCCCGCGCGCTCATAGGCGTCGGCCCAGCCGCGGTCGAACACGTATTCACCTTGCGAATGCGACTTCAGATAGCAGGGCACGACGCCGACGATCTTGTCGTCCATCTTGGCGATGAGATGCCTGGGCAGCCAGCCGGTGCGCGCGATCGCCGAACCTGAATCCTCGGCCGCCAGGAAAAATGCGTGTGAAACGAAAGGGTTATAATAGGGTTTGAGATCGGCGCAGGAACTCCCCGCCGATCCCTCCGGCACCAGCGCGTCCAGATCGTTGACAGGCCGAGCCTGCGGATTGGCGCAGGCGTCCCAATCCGTGGGCGAAATATCGCCAACGGAAGGGACGGCTTCGAGCGTGATTTCGGATGATGCCATCGACGATTCTTGGAGTGACAGCTTCAAACATCGTGCATCGCACCACGGACTTCAAGGGTGCGCAATCGCCTGTCAAGGTTCCGGCCTGAAACCCTCGAAGATGATCTGGTCCGCATAGCGTGCCCCGCGCGCGCGCTGCTCGGGCGTGCGCACCGTCCAGCTCAACAGCGCGCAGCCGAAGATGTTGCGGGCGATCCATGGTGCTGCGGCCGGCAGATCGTCGACCCGGTAGGCCACGAAGGCGGGCTGCGTCGACAAGAAGTGGCGCAGATGCGTCATGTCATGGCGCTGGACGGGCGAGGCCTCGGGCCAGTCGGCCTGGGTGTAATGGCGTTCGGCGACGATGCCGCGCGGACGGTTCGGGATCAGCTCGCGCAAGGCGCGCACCTGATCCGGATCGAACGACATGCCGACCGCGCGACCGTCATAGGATGACAGCACCTCGGCCATTCGCCTGACGAGCCTGCGGTCGCCATCGAAGTGGCTCTTGACCTCGATCACCAGCGGCACGCGGCCGGCCACCAGGGCGCAGAGATCGGCCAGTGTCATCATCCGTTCGGACGTCGTCTTGAACGCAACGGCCTTGAGCTCCGCCGCGGTCTTGGTCAGAAGCGCGCCGTCTCCTTCGGTGAGGCGGCCGAGTTCGTCGTCGTGATGCACGATGGCTTCGCCATCGAACGTGAGCTGGATGTCGCATTCGATCGAAAAATCGGCGGCGACCGCGGCTTGCGCCGCGGCCGGCATGTTCTCGATGATGCCGCGGGCCGCGTCGTGCAGGCCGCGATGGGCCACCGGCCGCGCCGTCAGCCAGTCCGGTGCGCGCACCTCAATGGTTCCGGCTTTGTCAGGAGACTTCGAACAGTCCCTCGACCTCGACGGAGGCATCCGCCGGCAGCGAGGCGACGCCCACGGTGGTGCGCGCATGGCGGCCCTTGTCGCCGAACACCTGCACCATCAGGTCGGAGGCGCCGTTCAGGACCTTCGGTCCATCGAGGAAATCAGGCGCCGAATTGACGAAACCGCCGAGCCTGACCACGCGCACGACCTTGTCGAGGTCGCCGGTCGCCGCCTTGATCTGAGCCAGGAGATTGATGGCGCAGCCGCGCGCGGCGGCATTGCCCTGCTCGACGCTCACGCCCGCACCGAGCTTGCCCTTGGCGATCAGCTTGCCTTGTCCGTCAAAGCAGACCTGGCCCGAGACGAAGAGCAGGTTACCGGTGCGGACGAAGCCGACATAGTTAGCCACCGGGGAGGCGGGCTCATGCAGGGTGATGCCCAGTGTTGCCAGTTTCTGTTCGATCGTACCCGCCATGGTCGTCCTCTCGCTAAGTGTGTCGCATTTTCTGATCGATGTTCGATCAGCCCGACCCTGTTTCGCGCATCGTGCCGGTACTTGCAAGCGAGGGCGCACCAGGAAAAGCGGGCCTTTTTCGAGAGCGCGGTTCGGCAAAAAAGCCGGCTTGCCGCCGAATTCGCACTATACTGTGAGGTGGGCCCCAGTTGCGACGCAATAGGCCGCTTATTAAGGTGCCAAATCTTCCTTTCCCAAGGTCCTTCCAAAGGATACGCCATGGTGAACTCATTGCGGACGTCGCTCGGTGTGTTGGCAATGGCGGCGGTCGTCTGCGGACCGGCCAAGGCCGCGGGCCCGTTCCTGCCGCACCAGGCGCTTTACGAGCTCAATCTGGTGAAATCGCGCGGATCAAACGCGATCAACAGCGCGCGCGGACGCATCCTGTATAATTTCTCCGGCAGTGCCTGCGAGGGTTACACCTCGGAGTTCCGGCAAGTCTCCGAACTCGATGTCGGCGAGGGCAAGGTCACGCTCAGCGACCTGCGCTCGAACTCCTGGGAAGACGGCGCGGGCAAGAGCTATCGCTTCAAGATCGACGCGCGGATGAACGATTCCGATTCCAGTCCGGTCGACGGCATCGCGGAGCGGACCGGCGATCATATCACGGTCAAATTGAAGCAGCCCGAGGCCAAGACGTTCACGCTCGACGGCGCCACGGTGTTTCCGACCGAGCAGATCCAGCGCATTATCGCCGCCGCCAAGGACGGCAAATCTCTGCTCGAGCTGATGGTCTATGACGGGTCGGACAACGGCGAGAAGGTCTATAATACGCTATCGGTGATCGGCCAGGCCATCCCGCCGGACAAGGCCACCCCGTCACCCGATCCGTCGACCACCAACGACCAGATGAAATCGCTGACGCGCTGGCCGGTCACGGTGAGCTATTACGACCGCGACGCCAAGAAAAAAGACGGCGAACAGACGCCGGTCTATGCGATGTCGTTCGAGCTGTTCGAGAACGGCGTGTCGCGGGCGCTGGTGCTCGACTACAATGATTTCGTGATTTCCGGCGCGCTCGGCAAGTTCGACGTCAAGGACTCGAAACCCTGCAAGTGACGACAAAAGCCGCTTGAGCGTTTGGCCGTCACACCGCGACGATCCCACCGGGTCCGCGCGAAGCGCGGCCCGATGACAGGCTCCGCATCGAACGATGGTGCGCAATTGCGTACCCTGAGAATACTGAGATTCCGGGTCTCGTCCTACGGGAACTTACTGCCCTCGCTCGCGGTCACGCAGAGCGCGGATCTGCGAAGTAGCACCTCGATTCTGGCCAAGCGTCGAGCGCCTTGTCACGGGCCGAGTCCGGGCCCGTGCGAGAATGATCCTTGAGATCGATCATTTGATTGCGGTCGGCTTGCAACGTATTATCGTCAATCTGCAGTGCCACGGGTCAGCCCTCGAGCTTATTCGAGGTAGGAGGGGCCATCAGCGCCGATCATATCCGCCCGATGTCGGCTCGCCGAGACGCCGCTGCAACGCACCGGGGAGAGAGAAAGTCTGCCGGTCGAAACGGCGAGAAGCCGTTCGGGGCGCCGACCACCGGCGAGGTCATCAAGCACGCGATGAAGGCACCCACACCCTCGCAGGCGGTCGAACTGCTGCCGGCACCACGCGCATGATGCGCCGGAACACCTGACCGGGCCACTTTGGTGTGGCGAAGGCGGTTAAGCCATCGCCACAAAGGCTACGAAGCCGTCATCAGATTTTCGTCACGAGACGATGTGGAAGTCGCTGGCATGGGCTACAAGGTCGGCTGCCGTGTCATTGAAGCTAATGGTCGCGCCATTGTCGAGCGTGAGCACCGCTTCACCCGTGCCGACGTTGTCGGTGAGATGTGCAGCGAGATCGAAGCTCGTCCCGACCCCGACGAGATCGACGACATCAGTTCCGGCGACGAAATCTATGACGTTGTCGTGGCTATGACCACCGTCCGCAGCGTTGAATACGAAGGTGTCAGCCCCATCTCCGCCGGTCAAGGAATCGTTGCCCTGTCCACTCACCAATGTATCATTGCCGGCGCCGCCCCGCAGATCATCGCCGACGCCGGATCCGGTGCTGCCGGCGATCAGCGTGTCATCGCCATCGTCTCCCGTGAGCAAGCCGTTGCCGACGCCGTGCATGGCGTCATTACCAGCTCCGCCGTCGAGACGGTCGAGTGAGACTGGATCGTTGATGCCAGCATCTCCAACGGCACCAGCCCACATGTTGTCATCACCATTTCCGCCGCTCTCAAAGGTTTGTCCTCCCGTTTGGCCGCCGATGATCAAGTCGCTACCGTCCCCGCCGTTTAGTTGGTCGAACCCGCCGCCGTTGCCAATTATCGTGTCGTCGCCGCCAAGCCCGTTGATGATGTCGCCACCGGCAGTTCCCACCAGCGTATCTGGGAGGTCTGTGCCGGTCAGGGTAATGTTCCCAACCTCCGTAGCCGGAATGCCCGTGTCCGCGACATCGGGAGTGGCATCGACATCGAATGCCTGTATGTGGTGGATCAAGTCAGTTGCTGTATGGATCGAGTTCATGATCGTCCTCACTCTGTTTGACTCACTGCGTGCTTGAACACGCTTGACTCACTGTGTCCGAACACCACTTGAGGTTTATCGATCAAAGTTACTCTACGATGTCGGCAATGGTATTTTTCGTTGCGGCTGAAATCTCTGGGCTCGACCAACTACACGTCAGCGTGACACGCACCTTGAGCGCGATACAAATTCAAGCGCAAACATGAGTTCGGCTCGCCAACGCCCCGAAGAAACAGGTGGGCTTTTGAAAAGCTGTCCGCACCATCTACAACGATAGCAAATCCAAGAAAACAAATTTGCAAAGAATGTACCTTGCGAGGCAAAGAAATTCCGACAAACTCTTCAACAATGCGTGGCTCTACGATGACGAAAAACGCGCGATCGATCTTTTCGAGGCTGACAGGATCAGTCAGCGGACCCTAAAACATATGGTCCGTACGACAACACCCATAGGTTGCCAAGCGACGAAGGAGTCGACGACCGGAGGTTCAAATCGGAGTGAGTTGAACCGGAAAACGCCAATGAATACAGGGCCGCTTTCGCTCGATTACGCAGCTACTACGGGTCGATCACCTTGCGTTACGGCTGTAGCTCCAAATTCCTAGATTTGCTTGAGCAAGTATCTAAACTCAACGTTGTGCACCCGCCGCTGACGATTGGGACGGAGGACTCAAGCTATGAAGTCGATGCCGAGGCTCGCAAGGCTGGACCAGCGCGAGCGGACCGAAACGGTTCTCAGCAGCATGATCGGTTTTTGTAAGTCACAGCTGCTGCTGGTGGGCTTGTTCAGCGGCATGGTGAATCTGCTGCAACTCACCGTGTCTCTCTACATGATGCAGATTTTCGACCGCGTGATAACGACTCATAATGTCAACACGCTGGTGTATCTCTCGCTGATCGCAGGCACGGCCATCCTGCTGCTGGCCATTCTGGAATTTACGCGTAACCAGATCATGCAGCGGCTGGCGACCTGGGTGGAGCTGAAGGTCGCGCCGGAGGGATTCGCAAGGGCGATCGAGAATGTTCTGTGCGGCTACTCTTATCGTATGGAGGCGTTGCGGGACCTCGCCACCTGCCGCAGCTATGTCGGATCGAGCGCTGCGCTCGCGTTGTACGATGTGCCCTGGGTACCGGTGTTTCTTGGCGTCATATTCATCCTGCATCCGATGCTGGGTTTTGTCGCGACGGGCGGCGCGATCGTTCTCTTCATTCTTACCCTGCTCAATGAACTGATCACGTCGCGCCTGACGAAGGAGGCGAACACGGCCGCGATCAACTCGCAGCGTCGCGCCGACAGCATCGCGCGCAACGCCGAGGTGATCGACAGCATGGGCATG
>JAQGKC010000016.1 GCA_028290305.1 Bradyrhizobium sp. | reverse complement strand
GGAATATAGGCGTGATCCCCAGCGAAAGATAGGCTGCCGTGTTCCACCGTCGATCGGTCAGGCCTGAAGAATTGGAGCGGGCGAAGGGAATCGAACCCTCGTATGCAGCTTGGGAAGCTGCCGTTCTGCCATTGAACTACGCCCGCGAACCATTGAAGTTACTTAGTATTCCGAATCCGCTAACTAGATTTCCCCTGTCTAATCCCTGTCAACTTAACCCTTGGCCGGATCATACATCGCGATCCTGATGCCTGCCAATGCCTTGCAGGAGCACGACCATGCCAAGGTCGGGGTCGAGGGATCGAATCCCTTCGCCCGCTCCAAGACTTAACCGACTTTACCAGGGTCGGTAGATACGCTCAGGGTAACATCTGGGGTAACAGCGATAGCGCGATTATCATTCGTTTCAATCCGCTGATTTCGTCGCGTGGTAATTCCTTGCCAAGGTCGGGGTCGAGGGTTCGAATCCCTTCGCCCGCTCCAAGATTTTCAATGGCTTAGCCCTGCGAGCACTCGCAGGGCTTTGGGCCTAGCTAGCAGATAGCTACAAGCAGAATCTCTCGCATCCGTTTCATACACGTGGCAGCACGCGTTGATCGGCATAGCGATTAAACAATGGCGCCTCCTGAAGATCCCGCGATCACCTCCGCCGGAAAGCGCGTGACGGGATCGCTGTATCAAGAATTCTAAACCACATCGAACGTAAACTACGGTTGCCACAGCGAGTGGCCGCCTGCGCGCGCATCGCGACGCTTCATCGTGAACAATATGAGCGATGAGCGCCGAGGCGCGATGTATTACGCGACATGCTACCTTCGACCGCGCTGCCGCCGGCTGGCTCTATTGGAGACGTGGACAGTATTTGTCTACTCATCCACAACGACCGGATTACGGCTCTGATAAATCGACCTTGACGGGAATCCGGCTGGGATAGTTGTGTTCTGGAGCTTCGGAGTGGCGGCGCCCGTTATACGGGGTTAGATTCCGTCTCCGCGACCATGAAGTAGGTTGATTTTGCGCTGATTTTGACAAGTTCGGCGGCCCGGGCGGTCGCTGAGTTGTGCCAGTGCACTTTCGGCGTGCAGAACGTCGATCGATCCCGTAGTTTGCCAGACCGGTGACCCCGCGCTCGGGGAGCGCAGGCTCACGCGTAGGTTTGTGTCGTATATGTCTTTTACACAGCCGGGCCCGGCGGAGGCGCCGGAACGAGTAGTCGCCGATAGCAACGGTGCCATTGTCGAGATGGTACGGCATGGTATTCAAAAGGCGCGCGAGAAGCTGATCGATCTAAGCCTTCGAAATGGCATGTTGAACTATCGCCATTCGGAGTCCTCCAGCCGCCATGTTCGAGTTGTGCATCAATTGCCGAGTGCAGTGGTGGAATGCCTTGCCTCCGAGAAAAGCATCGATCTCGTGCCGTTACCTCCGGTCGAGACCATACCTCGCGACGAGGATACAGATGTTTTTCGCGCGGTGTTGAGGGAGGCCAAGGCGGTCGATCCCGAATGGCTTGCGGCGGAGGACGCCAAGCGCGCTGCGGGCAGTCGGCGTCGCAGCAAAGACAAAGCTGCCGAGCGTTCACTGCGGGATCGCGTGCGCTTGCAGCTAGGCATGCCGGAATGGCGAGCCGCGACGGATCCCAAAGTCCGAGCGCAGGAACTAGGCGTCGATCCCTCCTATGATCTCAAAGACGGCGTCATCGGTGGGGATGCCGCCTCGGGACACCCGAAGCTTCAAACGCTGTTTTTTCCCGATCGACTTGAACCCAAGCTTTCCGCGATCCACGCGGCCGCGCGCACCTTGCAGGAAGACGCAGGCATCAGTGCGCTGTCGTGCGCAGTCGGGTTTTTAGAATGGTACGAGACCGACGATGGTCCGACGGCAGCCTATGCACCCCTGTTACTGTTGCCCATCAATATGGACAAACGTGTCTCCGGTGGCGAATACGTCTTCTCAATCGTGGGCCGGGATGACGACGAGACGACAAACGTAGCCCTGCGCGAGAAGCTGCGGCAGCACGGAATTGAGCTGCCCGAATATGATCCTGAACAAGGCGCGGAACATTACCTCACAACCGTCACCGAGGCCGTGCGCAACCGCCCGCGCTGGCGCGTGCGACGGTGGGTCACGATAGGGATTTTCTCGTTTTCACGGCAGGCGATGTGGACCGATCTCGATCCAGAGCGTTGGCCCGTTGCCGCACGTCCAGATCGACATGGGCTGCTTCAACAAATTTATGGTGACGCGCCAGTCGGCGAACTAAATACGCTCGCTCCCGTGCACGACATCGATCATCCCGATATCGAGCCGCAAGCGCCGGTGCTCGTAACAGACGCCGACGCCTCCCAGGTTAGTTCTGTGATTGATGTCGCTGGCGGGATCAGCCTCGTGATTCAAGGTCCGCCCGGCACAGGAAAGTCGCAGACTATCACCAATATCATTGCCAACGCGATGTGGCAGGGAAAATCGATCCTGTTCGTATCCGAGAAAATGGCGGCTCTCGGGGTGGTGAAGGATCGGCTCGACCACATGGGTCTCGGCTTATTCTGCCTTGAAGTTCATTCCGCCAAGGCGTCAAAGGCGCAGGTGCTCAAGTCCCTGAAAGGGCGGATGGACGCAGGGCGCATCCGCTCCAACGCCGAAGAAATCGAACGAGCACGAACCGCGTTGCAGGAAGCGCGTCAGCGGCTAACCGACTATGCCGGCGTAATGAACGCCCCCGCAGGCGGTACGGGTCTTACCACGCATGATATTCTTTGGGGTGATGCCAGCCGCGCGGTCCTACCGAACGGAGTGCCGGCAGCTGCACTCGAGTTTCGGTTCCCCGATGCCATCTCCATCGACCGCTTCAGACTACGTGAGCTCATGAGCGCAGGAAAGGCATTGGACGACCAAGCGGCTGCCATGGGCGCCTTCGCTGACCCTGCTCGGCAACCCTGGCGCGGCGTGGGCAACCTGAACATCACACGTTTTGACCGGGCGAGTGCCATCAAAGCGGTCAACGAGTGGTCGTCCGCTCTCGACAGACTGCTGCAGGGAGTCAGGGTCCTTCGCGCCGCGACGCAATGGGAGGGAATCGAGAGCATTGAAGCTGCGGGCCGAGCCTGCCAACTCGTTCGCCAGCTGCCGCCCCTCGAGATGGAGACTGATTCCGCGTTGCTTCCGCTGACGCTCGAGCCAATTTGCGCGGACGCGTTGTCGAACTGGACGGAATTAATGATGTCGGCACTCCAGCTCGAAGCGTCGACCGACGAGACATGCGAACGCGGGAAATTGTCCTCCCAGTTGGGTAGCGTTCGAGAGCTGATGAAAAGGGCAGATGCCCTTGGAGTGGAAGACGCTACATTGGCCGAGCTGGAAGCGCTTCATGCCAAGTCCCAGGCCCGAGCAAGAGAGCTGGTCGGCGCGGTCGGTTTGATGCAGCAGGTCTTGAGCGTAACAGAACGGGCTGCCGGAGCCGACCTCGACCTTCGGGCCGAGGCACTAGCGGCGAGCTTCCTTCGCAACGTTCGGGCCTTTCCCCATGACAAGGCCCATCTGCGTGCAGCGCGCCTTCCCGAGGATGGTGTCCTCGAAGATATTCGAGTGGCCCACGAGTTCGCCGCAGGAGCTTCCAAGGACGCTTTTGAAGCGGATTTTGGCGAAACCCCGACGCCCGCCTTTGCCGCATCGCTCCCAGGCGTCCGGGAAATGCGCGCGGCCGCTGCCGCGATTAAAAGCACCTCCCTTGTGGGAAAGCTCTTCAGCAGCGAGTGGCGACGCGCCAAGGCCACTTGGCGGCAAGTTTTCCCCGCCGAAAAGATATCCGCATCAAGCGCCGCGCGGCTTGTTTCAGCAGCGAAATGGAAGGAGGGACTGGAGTCGCTCGAAGCATGCCTAAACGCAAAAGATGCCATCGCTCGAAATTGGCGGGGGATCAGCACGCCCTTCGCAGATATCACCGCAGTAGCCGAATGGATGCGCGCCGTTCAGAAAGTAACCCCACTTCAGGTCGCAGGCGCGCAGACCTTGCGGCGGCTGCTTTTCGAAGGCGCGTCAGAGGACATCCACGGCTTGGCCGAGGCGGCGAGCAGCGCAGAGGCGATGGACCTGATCGGGATATTCGGAGCGTGTTACGCGAAACAAAGCTCGGTCAGCCAAGAGGCTCGACATGAATCCGCGCGCGTCAACGAGCTGGGAGCATTGCTCGAACAAGCGAATGCGAGCGGACTCAAACCAGGCGTCGCGCTCGGGAGATTAAGCGAGGCGACGACGAGCCTCAACAAAGCGTTGGAATGTCGCGCTGATCTTCCGACGCAAGGTGTCGCCGCGCAAGCGATCGGGGCCGTGCCCGCCGAGAACGAAGCAACTCGGACGCGCTCGGTTCGAGCAACGCTCGACCGGGCGAAAGGGATTGCCGGCGCTGGACTACCAGCCAACGTCGTGACGTGGCTGTCTCATCCGGACCACGCTTCACGCACCGAACTGCTCGGCCAAATGGCTTCGGAGATTGCGCGCGCCGTTGAAACAGAGTGTGAGGCTCGCGAGCGAGCCGACGGGGTGTTCCATATCGATCCTGACTCCTGGTCCGGCGGGGCCTTCGCCACTGCTCCAATCGAACGCTTGGTGGAAAAAGCCCAACGCGCGGCAGAGGCGCCGGACGACCTCGAAAAGCAAATCACGTTACTCGCAACAGAGGACGAGGCGCGCCGACTTGGGCTCGACGGCCTCATCGCCACCTGGAGCAAGGAAGGCCTGCGCTACCAAGGAGTCGGATGGACCGTTGAAGCCGCATTCTATCGATCGGCAGCCGCGCATCTGATGCGTGAGTTGCCGGCTCTCTCGCGGCACACCGGCAGCACACACGAGCAGGTTCGCAAGCGATTTCAAGAACTCGACAAGGAAATCCTCGCGCTGAACCGCCGCCTCGTCGCCGCGAAGCTCTTCGCCCGACCTGTTCCTGCGGGACAGCGTGCGCAATCGACGCGCGACTATACCGACAGCCAGATGCTCGATCATCAGACGAACTTGCAGAAGCCACGCATCGCGCTCCGCCGGCTGTTCGGCAATGCGGGCGCCGCCATTCGCGCCTACAAGCCCTGCATCATGATGAGCCCGATGTCGGTCGCGCAGTATCTAGAACCGGGCAAACACAAATTTGACCTGCTAATTATCGACGAAGCGTCGCAAATGCGTCCGGAAGACGCGCTTGGCGCGTTGATCCGGTGCACGCAGGCGGTGGTGGTGGGCGACCCTGAACAGTTGCCGCCGAGCGACTTCTTCGTAGCGGCGGAAAGTCGGGACGACGAAGAGATCGAAGATTCGCCGGAGGAGTCCATTCTTGAGCTTGGAAGGCGGTGTTGGCGGCCGATGCGAATGCTGGGGGTCCATTACCGTTCGCGTCATCAGTCGCTGATTGCCTATTCCAATCGCGAGTTCTATGACGACCGGCTCCTAGTCTATCCGAGCCCTGTTCTGGACGACCCCGACTTCGGCGTTACCTGCCAAAGGGTGGCCGACGGTGGCTACGAAGCGGGCCAGGGCCGGAATCCAGTAGAAGCGCGGGCAATCGTTGCTGAGGCCGCGCGGCTAATGAGAAGCCGGATTGATCGATCCATCGGCATCGTCGCAGTGAATAAAGCCCAAAGCGAGCTGATCGAAACTCTGATGGACGAGGTGGCTGCATCCGATCCCGAAATCCAGGCGTACCGCCAGCATTGGGACGGCACACTTGAGTCCTTCTTCGTGAAGAATCTCGAAAACGTTCAGGGCGATGAGCGCGACATCATCCTTGTCTCTACAGTCTACGGTAAAACGGCCGAAGGAGTTTTTCATCAGAATTTCGGCCCCATAAATAAGGCTTACGGACATCGCCGGTTGAACGTGCTCTTTACTCGAGCCAAGCGAAAGCTTGCGCTGTTTACCTCTCTCGATCCTTCCCAAATCTTGCCAGATGGCAAGCAGCGGGGCGTGCGCGTGCTCAAGGAGTTTCTGGAATACGCGGCGAGCGGCAGAATCCAACACGGGCGGCAAACCGGACAGGAGCCAGACAGTGACTTCGAACGGTGGTTTCTCTCGCGGCTAAAATCGGCCGGTTACATCGCTCATCCCCAAGTGGGGGTCGCCCAGTACCGAATCGATGTTGGAATCGTTCACCCGGATAAGCCGGGTAGCTACGTCATCGGGCTGGAGTGTGACGGAGCGACCTATCATTCCTCTAAATCGGCGCGCGACCGTGACCGCTTGCGCCAGTCTGTTCTTGAGGAATTGAATTGGCACATTCACCGCGTGTGGTCGACCGATTGGTATCGCGACCCCGAACGCGAATTCAGTAGGCTCGTTCAGAAAATCGAAAGTTTGCGAGAGATAGCGGACACCGAAAAGTCGCACGCGACCAGATGACCACCGATCGATCCGGAAGGCATGAGGGATCATGAAACGACGCGTTACCGTGGTGGACGGTCCGCTCGCGTTTAGCATGGCCCGTTACCGGGCCGCGCGCGCGAACGACGTCGGTCTGGAAATACTCACGCTGCCGCTGCTGGCCGCCCGCCTCGCAGGCGGCTTCCGCCGCCTGGCGGACCGGGAAACGCTTGCGGACACCGTCGCGCGCGCCCTGCAGGACGGAGGGTTTGCGCAGCTCGACGACGTGAGAGGCCTGCCGGGAATGGTCCGCGCCGTGTTGCAGACGCTCGACCGCGCATGGGCGGCGGACATCGACCTCGACAATCCGGCTTTCCCATCCGCGCGCGTCGCCGACATCGCCATGCTGGAGCGTCGGGTCCGCGACGCCCTGCCCCACGGCGCGATGCTGCCACGCCAGTTGCGCGACGCGTCGCTGGAGCGCGTCCGGTTCGCCCCCACGTTATTCGGCTGCGTGAGATTGGAGAACCTCGTCGATGTGGAGCCGCTGTGGAGACCGCTACTCGTTGCGCTCGCCGGACAACTAGACGTTTCCTGGAGCGCCGCGGGCGAAGCGGACAGAACCTGGTTTCCTGGACGGCTGCTGGCTGCAGAGCCGCATCCGCCGCCCAAGGTGCGCGGCGAACTGTGTGCCGATCCGCGCGCCGAGGTCGTGGAGTCGCTGCGATGGGTGCGCGAGCTGCTGAGCCGCGGCAACGTACACGCCTCGGATGTTGTAATCACCGCGGCCTCCACACCGGCATGGGACGAACACATGCTGGTGCTGGCAGCCGAAGCCGGCATTCCGATCCACTTCTCCCACGGCATTCCCGCGCTAAGTTCATGGGACGGTCAGTCGTGCGCGGCATTGGCGGACGTGCTCGGGAACGGCCTGAGCCAGGAGCGCGTCAGACGATTGATGAGGCATTCGTCGCGGCGTGCGACGGCCCCTCTTCCCGACGATTGGGCCGCTGGCCTTCCGCCGCAAGCCGGACTTTTCACCGTGGACCAATGGCGACGGGCACTGCATTCAACGCGAGACCGGCGGTCCGACCCCGGCGCGGCGGAACGCTTGCTGATCCCGATGCTCGAGTTGCTGGCCCAGGGTCTTCCGTGCGCCGAAAAGGCAGGTACGACCTTTCTCGGCGATGCGAGCCTCGGCCTCTGGAAGGACGCGCTTCGAAATGCGCCCTCCGCAGCCGTGGCGATGTCGCTCGAAAGCCTTCGCATCCGCGACGCCTACGATCCGGCAAATAGCGTCGTCTGGTGTCCTGCTTCCCATCTCGTCGGTGCGCCACGCCCCTGGAGGCGGCTGCTCGGCGTAGCGGGCCGGAGCTGGCCCCGATCGGAGAACGAGGACCCGCTACTGCCCGATCACGTCATCTCGCGACGCCTGCTCATTCCCGTCCCGACCGCACAGCGCGACCGGCGCTCGTTCGAGATCCTGTTCCAGGGACAAGCGGAGGAAATCGTCCTGTCGCGCAGCCAGCGCTCGACGGATGGAGCGCTCCAATGTAATAGCGCGCTCTGGCCGGCGGCCGCCGCCGTCCGCACAAACGCCCGCACGCGCATTCCCGAACACGCGTTCAGCGAAGCCGATCGCCTTCTTGCAAGGGCGGCGGAAGCCGGTCGCTCGGACCGCATCAAGGCAACCCTCGCCTGCTGGCGAAACTGGAATCGGGCGGAGGCGACCCCCCACGACGGCATGCTTCGCGCCGGTCATCCCGCCGTGGCGCGTGCCCTTGCGCGCCTTCACTCGGCGACATCGTTGAAACTGATGGTACGCGATCCGCTCGGTTTCCTTTGGAGATATGCCGTGGGAATGCGATCCATTCGGCTCGAACAACTGCCACTGGCATTGGATGCGCTCACCTTCGGAGAGCTGGTTCACGAACTGCTTGGGCGTACCATCGACGCGCTCGAGCCCGCTCCCGGATTCGTTCGAGCGTCGCGCGACGAAATCGAAATCGCGTTGGCCGGCGCAGTCGGTCACGTAGCCGAACAATGGCCGCTGGAGCGTCCAGTACCGCCCGCGCTGTTGTGGAAGCATTCGCTGGACGAAGCCGCGCGGCGAGGACTGAGGGGTCTGACGATCGACGAGACCTTCGAGTCGGACACGACCAGCTGGAGCGAGGTGGGATTTGGCCTGCCCATTGCTCCGCAAGGCGCGCGCTCACCTTGGCCTCTCAAAGGCGAGATCGTCATCGGAGCCGAGAAACTCAAATTGGGCGGGCGGATCGACCGCGTCGATTTTGCCGGCGGCGGCCGCGCGATCCGGATCTCCGACTACAAGACCGGGGCGACGCCGCGGCGCCCCGAAAGAATAGTCGTTGACCGGGGAAGAGAGCTGCAACGCGTACTCTATGCCACGGCCGTCGGCCAACTCCTCCCCGACGCAAGCCGGATAATCTCCCGGCTTGTCTATCTCGACGGGGAGTCCCGGCCGTTTGCGTTGAACCAGGAGATGCTGAACGCGGCCGCCGCCGATGTCGCCCGCTTCCTGGACAAGGCGTGCGAACTGCTACGTCAGGGGAATTCGTGTCCCGGGCCGGACGCGAAAGAACCGTACAATGACCTGCGTCTCGCGCTGCCAGCCGACCTCGAATCCTATTTCAAGCTGAAGGCGAATGCCTTCGGAACGCTGACGCGCGAACTCGATCCGCTGTGGAGCGCGCCATGAAGCTCGCTGACCACGACCAGCGCCGGCGCGTGCTGACGGATTTCGATACGACACTTCTCGTCGAGGCCGCAGCGGGCACTGGAAAAACCTCCCTGATCGCGGGCCGGGTGGCCATGCTTCTGGCCGGCGGCGCCGCTCCGTCACAGATAGCAGCCATCACGTTCACCGAACTGGCAGCAGGTGAATTGTCGCTCCGCATCCGCCGGTATGTCGCCGCGCTGCTCGCAGGCGCTCCTCCGGACGTACTGAGTAGCGCGCTACCGGAGGGCTTGAACGCGCAACAGCGGGAAAACCTCGCGGCCGCCGCCGAACATCTCGACGAGATCAACACCTCGACGATTCATGGATTCTGCCAGGAGATCATCCGCAGTTACGCGATCGAGACCGGCTTGGACCCGGGATCACGCGTAATGGACGCACCGGCTTCGGACGCGATGTTCGAGGCCGTCCTGTCGGCATGGTTGTCGGACCGCCTCTCCGGCAGGGCCGGCATCGACGATCCGGTCGTCGTGCTGTCCCAGCACGATCCTCTCAAGGTCGTCGGCCTAGTTAAAAGCCTCGCGGAGTTGAAGCGGCGTCACCCGAAGGCCGGGACCAGCCGGGCCGATTTCAAGCGGCGGACCGATCTCGACCTTATCGAGGCGATCGATGCATTCGTCCGCTGGTTCGCCAAGAATCCCGACGAGCCGAAGACGGCCCGACTGCTCGGGGACCTCGGAACCTTGTCGGCATTCTATGCCGACTGTTTCAGCTCCGAGCCGACGTTCAGGGACCTGTGGCGTCTCGGGCAACCGCCGCGCGTCGCTTCGATGCAGGCGCGAAACTCGAACCTCGCCTCCTACCGCTGCAAGACCGGATGGGTGAAGAAGTACGGGTCCGACCGCGGCGAGGCCCTCAATCGCGAAGCCGCGCGGCACTTAGAGACCGTGGAGCGAATCTATCGCGAACTCCTCGGCCAAGTGGCCGACGGTCTCGTCGGAGCGCTCTCGACGGTGCTCGACGACGTCGTCGCCGCCTACGCTCGGCGGAAGCGGGAAGCGGCCGTACTTGATTTCGACGACCTTCTCATCATGGCGCATGACTTGGTCTGCCGGCACGAGCCCGTTAGGGCGGCTCTCGGTCGCCGATTCCCGCACCTCTTCGTGGATGAATTCCAGGACACCGACCGGGTCCAGGCCGCGATCATCTTTTCGATCGCCGCCGAGACGGCCCCGTCACGCTGGCAGGAGGCGCGACTTCGACGCGGCTCGCTCTTCCTCGTGGGCGATCCCAAGCAGGCCATTTATCGCTTCCGGGGAGCCGACATCAAGGCCTACAACGAGGCGCGCGCGACCATCGCCGCGCAAGCGGACGGCGCCGTCGTGGGGATCACCGCGAACTTCCGTTCGCAGGCGCAGATCATCGATCACGTCAACCAATGCTTCGAACCGGTACTTCAATCGGAGGGGCAGCCCGGCTACGTGCGCCTGACGGCAACGCTCGAACCTGCCGAACACGGACTGCCTTGCGCCGCAAAGGCGACGGTCGCGCTTCCGAACGATCCTTCCGCCGATACCCAGCGGGATGAAGAGGCGGCCATCGTCGCTCGGATCTGCCGCAATCTCGTCGGCGCGATCATGGTGAAGCGGACGGACGGATCAGTCACCCCGCTCGCGCCCGGCGACATCGGATTACTCGCACCAACCGGAAAAGACTTGTGGCGGTTCGAAAGGGCGCTCGAAGCCGAGGGCCTTTCAGTCGCTTCGCAGGCAGGAAAGACGTTATTCCTTCAGCGGGAAACGCAGGACGTGCTTGCGCTGCTGCGCGTGCTTGCCGACGGACGCGACACCCTCGCCTTCGGCGCGTTCATGCGCGGACCGATGGTGGGGCTGACGGACGAAGAGCTGCTCGACATCGCGGAACAGGTCCACCAAGCCTCGACCGAAGAACCGCCGCCGTCATTCAACGTGCGGACGCCGGCGGATCTGGTGCCTCATCCGGTCGCAAGATCGGTGCTGACCGTCCTGCAGGACCTGCGGCGGCGCGCCGCAAGAACCACACCGCGCATCCTGCTGTCCGAGGCGATCGAGCGCCTGCAACTGCGCGTGATTCTCGCGGCCAGGCATGGAAACCGCAGTGCACGGGCGCTCGCGAACCTCGATGCCCTGATCGAGATGGCGCGGCCTTATAACATAGCAGGCCTCCGCACTTTCGTCCGGTACCTGCAATCCGACTGGGAGTCGCGAACCCAGCGTTCCGAAGGACGCATCGACGCCTCGGATGAAGCCGTGGAGATCGTCACGATCCACAGTTCGAAGGGACTGGAATGGCCGGTCGTCATTCCGATCAACACTTCGACCCAGTTTCCGCCGCCGCCGCAGTTCATCCACCGACGATCCGACGACACGTTGCACTGGGTACTCGGGGGCGTCATGCCACCCGAGCTGGCAGCGGCGCGCGACGAAGAGAAGCGCGAGGAACTGCTCGAGCACCAGCGCATGTGGTACGTGGCCTGCACCCGGGCCCGCGACCTGCTAATCATCCCCCACCTGCCGGAGGCTTCCTCGCAGTCGTGGTCAAAGCTCCTTGACCTCGGGCACGCGTCATTGCCCGAATTGGATCTTGCGGCGTTGCCTGCACCGGCCCGGCCGCCCACGAGCGCCGCAAGCAACGGGCAAACCAGCTCGCGTTTTACGGAGGAGGCGCAAAGAATTTCCGAGTCCGCGCCCTGGCTGGAATGGCGCCGGCCGAGCCGCCACGACCATGACCGCGCGGAGATACTCGAGCCGACCGCCCGGGCTATCGATGACGCCTTTGAATTTGTCCAACCGCTCGGAGGCGGGCGGCTGCGCGGTATCGTGCTGCACAAGCTGATGGAAGAGTTTCTCACCGGAGAGCTTGACGACGGCAATGTGGGTCAAGTCGAGGAGCGCGCAACAGTGCTTTTGCGCGAGTTGACGGACCTGGAAGGAGAAACCACGCCATTGATCCCGGACCCTGCGGAAATGGCCCAGACGGCGGCGCGTACACTCAAATTCGGGGATGTCGCAGCACTCAGACCGCACCTCGTCCCCGAGGTGCCGATCTGGTCGGCTTCACGCGACGGAACGTTGTCCGCGGGCCGCGCTGACGCGGTGGCCATGCAAAAGAACGTTCTTCTCGCGGTGCTGGACTGGAAGAGTGACGCGTCACCGAGCCAGGAAGACCGATCTGGACATATCGCGCAATTGACCGATTATCTAACCTCAACTGGTGCCCCTAAGGGCGCGATCGTTTACATGAGCTTGGGCGAAGTCGTTTGGATACGGACGCCGCGAAAATAGATTGTCCGTTTGCTACGGCGAATGCCGGTTGGCGCTTTCACTCAACGGCGAGCGTCGGTCGCCGTTTCGTCCAACCGCGCCTCAAGGTCCTTTTAGTGCGGTCTCCGTTCCGCTCGCAGAGGTGGATGCAGCTTGCACGCTTCCTCTTCCAGCGGAAAATTGGCAGCTGATGCGGTCGGTCGACTGCGCTGACGTCACGTGCCTATTAACGTAGCTGCATCGCGATAAGCCCATCTATTTAAGCCTCAACACGAATAATGTGCCCTCAGCAGAAACATGTTTGCAACTAGCAATTGAATTTGTTGCTGTTTCGAAGTATGCGCCTAGATACGCTGCTTGACCGACTTCGAACGAAGGAGAGCTTGACTTGAAATATGTTGTTGCGATTTCCGGCCCGGTCGCGGTCGGTAAGTCGGTGCTTGCCGACGAATTCATCAAGCGTTTTCGCACCTACCGTCTTTCCACGCGGCAGATCATGATTGACGCGGGCATCGAAAACGAGCGCGGGGCCCTGATCGAGGCCGGCAAAAAATTGGATATCGACACCGACGGAGGATGGGTGCGAGACGGTGTCCGGCACTATCTTGGACAGCACGCGGACAAGAAGATTATACTGATCGACGCCGTTCGCGCGGCGCGCCAGATTGACCATCTGCGCGAGGAATTCGGCGAGCGATTCGTTCATGTGCATGTGACGGCCCCCCTCGAAGTCGTCCGGGACCGGTATAAAATACGCGCTGCAGCCACGGATCAGAGCAAGAGCTATGATGAAGTGCGGGCGGATCCCACCGAGGCAGGCGTTTGGGCGCTCGATAAGATCGCCGATCGATTGGTAGTAAACCATCGGTGCGATCCTGCATCGCTGCTATCGCTGGCTGCAGCGGGACTGCATCTGTATCCGGACAGGGCTGAGCCGCTGGTGGACGTGCTCGTAGGCGGCCAATACGGAAGCGAGGGAAAGGGGAACGTCTGCGCATACTTGGCCGGCGGCTACGAGGTGCTCATGCGAGTGGGAGGTCCAAACGCCGGCCACATGGTGGCATATCCGCCGTACAAGTACGTGCATCTTCCGTCGGGCACGGGATCCAACGACGATGCGAAGATCCTGATCGGACCGGGTGCCACGATCTGGGTGCCGCAAATTCTGAAGGAGATTTCCGACCGAAAGCTGACCAAGGACCGCATCGTCATCGACGAGCAGGCCATGATCATCGAGCAATCCGACCGTGATCTTGAGTCCAAGACTCTCGGAGCAATCGGGTCAACGAAGCAGGGCGTAGGAGCGGCTACCGCGCGGAAAGTCATCGGGCGCGACGACGAAGAGCACCTTGGTGCGCGAGTGCGCCTGGCGCGGAATCACCCGGATCTGAAGGAGTTTATCGGGCAGACCGGCAAGGAGCTCGAGGATGCGTACACATCACGCAAGAAAATCATGTTGGAAGGGACGCAAGGGACTAGTCTAAGCGTCCATCACGGCAGCTATCCCCACGTGACGTCGCGCGAGACAACAGCATCGGGGTGCCTCGCCGACGCCGGCATCGCGCCGAACCGCGTGCGCCGCGTCGTTATGGTGACTCGCACGTATCCAATCCGAGTGGGAGGTCCTTCGGGGCCGATGTCGCTTCCGATCGACGCAAAGGTTGTCGCCGAACGGTCGGGCCTCCCGCTGAGGCAGATCGAAAAGACCGAAGTTGGCACGATCTCCGGCACCAAACGAAGGATGGCCGAATTCGACTGGGACCAGCTTCGCAGGTCGGCAACTCTCAACGGCGCCACCGACATCGCCTTGACGTTTGCAGACTACCTTAATGCAGAGAATGAAAATGCCCGTAGGTTCGAGCAGTTGTCGGCCGAGACGAAACAGTTCATTGCCGAAGTTGAAAGAGTGGCCAACGCTGAGGTTTCGCTCATTGCAACGCGTTTCCACCGCTTTGGCGTGATCGATCGGAGGAACTGGCGTTGACGGAGGAGGAACTCATCCGTCACTTTCCCCGCCTGTGGCACATGGCGGAAGACGGCAGCTTCGAGTCTATCAAAGCTCACGGACTTCTGAGCACTACGGCTCTACTGGATCTCTACAGTAAGGCAGGCGAAGAGCGGACAGCACTTGAATCGCAAAGGCGGCCGGATTCCGTAGCGATTTCAAAGGAGGGTCTGCCGAATGCGATCGTTCGCGATCAAAAGCCGATGACGGAGAGCGCACTTAAGAGATGCCTCCCCGAGGATGTTACTCCAAAAGAGTGGTTTGAAATCCTGAACGACCGTGCGTTCTTTTGGCTTTCCCGCGAGCGCCTGCGGGGGCTTTTAGCGGCGCGTGCCTACCGGGGCCGTCCTCAAACGGTGTTGACAGTGGATACTGCGGGGCTTCTTAAATCGAACGGCGCCCGCGTCGAACTGAGCCCGCTCAACAGCGGCGCGACAATTTACAACCCTCAACCGCGGGGTCGTGAAACCTTCTTACCGATCGCCGACTATCCTTTCGACGAAAGGCGGAAAACGCGGTCCGTCGAGAAGTCGGTGGTGGAATTGGTCGTGCGCGGTGGGGTACCTGACATTGCCGATCACCTGATCGCTGCGCACCGTGTTCATAGCGGCGCGCAGCAGGAGCTTTGGCGTCGGCCGGGCACGTCCGCCGACGATGGCCCTTAGCCGACTAAGCTGCCTTCAGCCTTGATCTCGATATCCGCGCCGGGCGTTTCGTTTTGCGGAGAAGATCGGCGAGGTGGCTCGTCAATCCGATTTCGCCCTCTATATCCACGCCGACATCCGCCGGCAACTTGTCAAGAAAGCGCCGCAGCTCCTCAAGCCCGCGTGAGGCCTGGAATACTGCCCACTCGGTGGCCTCTCCCGGTACCAAGGTGGCGGCAGCGCTATTGGTTCCGCCCTTATGCAATTGAACTACCCAGACGCGCTCGCCGTCGTGTACCCACTCGAAGCGTACGGCACCGATTGCGTTCACTGCGCATGCATACATAAGCTCCACGTCCCGAACGATCCCGGCCGGTAGGCTCTCGGGCGCACGTTGGCCCAGCATGAACCGGTCGCCTTCGCCCCTAGTCCCTTCAATGACAGGCTTACCGTCGCGGTCCGTGATCGCAGCTCCGGAAAAGCGAGCCTCGACCGCTGATTGAGACAGCACCGAAGCGATGGATCCGTTCTCCGGATCTTCCACCGAAAGAAGCTTGAAGGGATCAATCCAACCCTTCACGGTCGTGAAGCGGCCGGGTTCCTGCTCAACCGGGCAGGTGCGCGTCCACACTTGAAGTGATCCCGTTTCCTGACCGAAAGAAAACGGGGCTACGCGACGTGCGATAACCGTAGTCTTCGGGACCGGAAGTCCCATCACGTCTGCAATTAAGAGCCCGAACGCCTTGTCTCCGATGTGACGGCTGAAGCGGTTAGGCCATGCTAGATTTGCGTTTGCAGGAGCACTGTCGGATCCCTCGTGCTCCCACATTAGCGTGTGGGTCCGTTTCCATCCGCGAGGTTTTGGATGAACACTGAATTCGAGGCGTCCCTTTCCTGCGTCCACGATGTCCGGTGCAAACCCGTACACCCTGGAAAGAATACCAAGTCCCCATTCTATCGGAAGTGAAGCAGTGCCTTCTTTTTCTACGCATCGCGGCGTGTCGTCCGGAGAAAATTCGACGACTCCGCCCTGGACAACGCCCGATACTCCACCATCCGATACGTCAACGGTCTCATTTGCTATTACAAATAGGCCGTTCGAGGAGAGTTGCTCCGCAAGAGCACGAGCCTCTTCGGCGTCTGCTATCCCGTAGTGGAAGTCGCGGCTTCGCGGACTGTCGGGCGTGAAGCTGCGGATGTTAATGGTGCCGTCCGGACTGACTGCCAGCAATGCCGACAGCGCGTCAAGATTTGTTGGAAAAATGTGGTTTGGTTCAAATCCGGCGACACGGGTGAATTCCTGCACGGCCAGTCCGTCCCGGGGGACAAAGCTGACGAACTGGGCCACGTTGCCGACCCGTGCAAGCTCGTCCAGTGAGCGGTCCTTGCGAAAGGACATGGTACGCAAACCCCTTCAAATCGAGTGGAAGCCCAAAGCGGACCAGTACCGCTACGATGACACCAAACACCGGTCCATCACTCCGACCCACTTGTCACCGTAGTTCACCGCGAAAACGGCAAGACGTTCATTTTAGCTTGCGTTGCAGATAGAGGGGATGCAGCAGCTCGAAACGCTCCAGGAACACCCGTTTGGCCTCGTCGGGCGGAAGATGGCGGACCACTATAGGGGCTGGGTCAACTTTCTGTCCCCGAACCCAACCATCGGTTCCCTCCGGCATGATCTGTTTCTGCTCCGCGGCCAAGACCCGGAGATCCGCTCGCTTAACTTGCGGGGGCAACGGGCCCGGTACGCCGAACCGGTCAAGTATTGCTCGTTCGACTTCCGACTCGATCCGCTTGTATTCCGGAAGCATTTGCTTCAGGGGCCGCGTGATGTCGCCCAGAAACGCTTCCGCGGCGTCGTGCATCAGGGCTTCGAACTCGAAACCTATAGCCGTCTCGCTGACGAGGATGCTGTGTTCAGCCACGGAGTAGAAATTGCTGCATTGCCCCGAGTAGCGGCAAATGTTTGCCAGCCCGTGCGCGATGTCCCCTATCGTGAATTCGCTCGACGCGGGTGCGCAAAAGTCAAACCATGCTCCGCTCTGAAGCATGATCGTTGGTCCTATGCCTACTTTTACGGCGACCATTCGTTCCTGGCTCCAAACCATCTCATACCTCCGATCATATAGTCGCTCGCGGCGGCCCTCAACACGGGCGATCCACGCTAAAGGCTTGCAAAATCACTTCTCGCTTATTATGCAGATTTGCATGAAATTGACAACCCCTGGTAAGCAGTTGTTTCTGGCCGATCTGGCGCATCGGATGCGCGAGCGCCGCTGGAACATCTCGCGACTAGCGAGAGAAGCGGGCGTGCATCAAAGCCAGGTCAGCCGAATTGTATCCGGCAACTTTAAGACATTTGGCTCAAATGTCATCAAAATTTGCATTACATTGGGCATGGAGCCTTCGGACTATTATGCCGAAACTCGCGCTGACGAAGACCGTAGACAGATTGCGGACAGTGCACTTTCAATTTGGGACGGCACGCATCGCGATACCGGGGTAGTCGTTTCGCTGCTTCAGGAAATCGCTAAATTGCGAAAGCCCGCTTCGCGGCGCTGAAGAGTGCCTTCCCGATGCGGCCGTCTCTTCACGGATCACTCCGTCGCGGCCGCCAACCTTCTTATGCGCGCCTAGGCTGTCGGATCGACTCAGCGACCGCCCTCGAACCGGACGAAAAGGTTGTGCAAGCCGAATTAGATTGCGATCGCGTCGGTGGGTCCCGCACCCCCACCTCGAGGCTTCTTCCAATCCTTCGCGATCCGGTAAGTAAGGTAGGTGCACGCTCCCACAGAGGCGACATACGAAGCGGTCAAGTTCACGCGGCCGATCGCAATCAGTCGCCCGCCTTATTTCACCGGCGCGGCAAGCTAGCCTTAGACAGATCGACAGGATGCTCAAACGTCGAAGAAAACCTAGGGAGAGGACTATTGGCATCACCCTTAAGCGGCCTGGCGGCGCCGAACCGCAATATGCAGCTCATTCTGAATTAGTGTGCAGCGTTTCGCCATTCGCTGTAACGCGAGCCCGCGCGGCGGCCCGGGCAGCTTCGTCCGCACGAACGCTACGCATTATGAACCGGCCCCAACCTTCGCATGCAAACGGATTTCGCTGCCGCTGCGCGCCGCTTTTTCTATTTTTTTGGGTGCCCAGCCACTCTTGGCGATGTTGGGAGCCGCGACTGCCCAATAGGCCCGGATTGACGTCTATTTAGTCCGTAGCGCCACGACTTTTTCGCCATCGGTCTGTTTGCCGCCAGCCAAGAACACCTGGTCCTGGTCGAGAGTAGCCCCACTTCCGATCTCTTCCGACGGACCACGCTTATATTTGAACAAGGCATCCTGTGCGTAGACCTGATTATGAGCGTTGCTGATTAGCTGGCTGTTGATACCCGCAACTGTAGAGGTATCCGCTTCGACCACATTCTCCCCGCCCTCAAAGCTTCCGCGCAACGCTAGTTGTGGTGAGATTGGGAAAATGACTTCCGTATCGGGTACGGCCAAGCCAGGTGACAGACTTCCGTGATCCTGGCCATCCGACCATCGCAGGTAGACAGGATGGTCGCTTGTAACGAAGCCGCCAGAGTCTCCGCTCGCAACAACGATTTGCCACTTCCGGCCTTCGTACAGCCTTACCAAGTGATCGTGAAGCCGAAGTTCTGTGAGAATGTTGAACTCCTGCGTTGGCTTGAATTTGCCGGGGTTGCTTGCGTAGAGGTCCTTCATTTCCTCGTACGTGACGCCGACTTCCCGGCCCTGTGCCTTCATCACCGAGACAAATTCGTCGAACTTTTCCTTCGTCGATAGCCCGTCGGCAGCCGCCAGCTGACCCACTTGGTTGACTATTTCGTTAATCGCCTCTCTCTGCTTCGGGTTACGTACCGTAACCGAGGCAATGAGATTCATGATCGCACTCCGATCTTTCTCGTCCGCGAGCGATTTTGCTGCCTTAATGCGCTTGAGAGCGGGAGCGACTATGTCCTCCAATTCTGAGAGAGCCTTTTCGACTGCGAAAGGATCGGTGCCTCCGATATTTATCAGGTTGAAATACAGTTCGCCGCCAACCTTCTTCGTAGGGACGCGAAAGAACTTCTTCCTTGGCCGATCGACGACATAGAGCTGCTCCTTAGCGTCTATGAAACCACGCAGATAATATTGAGGCACATAATGCTGCAGCTTGGCCTCAGCGCTTTTCGCCTCCTTGATCACGATCCACACCTCTTCATTTCGACCTCAAGGACCGCGACACAATCGGCGTTTTGTGTCCGAGAAATTCCCCCTCAGTCTCCCAGCGACCGTAGAAGCCGCAAGGGCCTTTCCATCCTTTCGCGAGCAGGGCAGTCAGCTTTTTGCCGTAGCCCAGCATCACAGTTCCATACCCGTCCCACAGTTCAGGCCGCAAATCGCGATCCTGAATCGTCGCCGCCATCGTCAGGGCGCAGGGATAGCGAAACCAAGACTCCAGCCCTGACTCAAATTCCTCTAGCACCCACAAGTGCTTTTTCTTGAACGGGATGATTCCGGACAAGCCGTGCAGCTTGGTCAGGCTGTGCGATTTAAGCGTGCCGGACAGCCTCCCTTCCGAGATCCATTGTGGGTTCTCGTAGACCAGAAACGCCTTGATCGCATTCTCGAGCGCGAAGCCGCCGAGCAAGAACACTGATTTGTCAAAGCCGACCGTCTGTCGCAGTACTCGATTATCCGCGTCCGCCTTGGTCATGATGCTCGACCGGCTCCGCCCGCGGTACAGTGCCGCCGCCTGCTCGTGCAGATCGTCGGCTGTCAGGAACCAAGAATGCGGGTTGGCGAAATGCTCGACAAATCTCCGGTTCTCTTCCTGGACGTTACCCTCCGACATGTTTAGAACCCCTTCATTTCCGCTCCACCAGCCGTGGTACCTTATTCCTGCGGCAACATGGTAAATGGAGCTCGCTTCGCTCGCCCCTCAAACCTCACGAACGCCGTCGTCGAAAATGCACGGCGGAGCCGTCCATTGTGCCGCCGGGGTCAAGTGAGTCACTGCCTTCAAAACGCCACGGACCCAATCCAGCTTTCAAGCTTGCCTCGCGTACGCAAGGCCTATGTCGGCCGTGAACGCTACCTCCCGAATCGAGAGATCGGGGAAAATAGGGGAAAGCGACCCCCTCGAAAGGCCTACCCGGGATGCTCCCGGTTCACGATCTTCCTGGTGCTCACGCGATGCACCATGTGCGGCGGGCCCATAGACCGCACAAAGGATGATCCCAACACGAAACTCGCCTTGGCGCTTGCGCTGGGGCACGTGGGGATTGTCCTATGAAGACTATCGGCTGGGCCGCAATCATCTACAACATCCACGACGCCTCACGTTTGGCTCTCTTGTTGTGCTGATCGCTGGAGAGCTTGCCGTTACACATCTCTCAAAGAGGCGGCGGAAGTGACGGCGCTGCCAAATGCAGTTGCCTGGGCGAATTGCAGAGGGCCAGGAATGGCACGAGTGACAAAGTACACGGTCACGGTACTCGACACGAACGACGCGGATACGAACTTCGATTTGATACGGTATGGGAGCGGCTTTCATGCCGTGAACAAGAACGTCGTTCCGGACCGGAATTCTGGCGGCTTGCGACGGTGTTCAGAAGCTCAGCAAGGATTATGAAAAAGCTGCCGAATTTTTCTTAGGCCGCTTTTGTTGTTTTTTGAACTCAAATTTTGAAATTCGAGCAAGTGTGCACGAGCTAGGGCATATTACCATTTGCAAACGGTACCCTCCGTTTCGGAACGACCCCATAACTCGTTTGGCCGCCCGCATCTCGAATCTCGGTGGTGTTAAATTCTGAGCGCTCGCAGTCCTGGTTGTTAACGACGATCTCAGGAAAATCGCGCGCATAAGTTGTCCGAAGCAATGAATGGGTGTCCCGAGATTCCGTAACCTCCGATCAGCGAATCGCAACGCGAAGTGTTGAGTGCAGCAAGGCTCGTGCCAGCGTCAGGGTTGCACACCCCGTTTAAACTGTCGCTTCTAGGGCTAGTGGGTGTCGGCGAGCTTTGCCCAGCAAAACCGGGAGCACATTAACGGAGAATAATTTGCTACGCATTCCCGTCCCGGACTGAGCACAGCACATCGGCGGTCGCAAGCCAACCCGGATAGCAATAGATTGCACGCATGAAGAAAATCGGCTTCCTCTCATTCGGGCACTGGACGCCCTCGTCGCAATCGCAAACCCGCTCGGCCGCGGATACGCTCCTGCAATCCATTGAGCTCGCCGTTGCCGCCGAGGAATTGGGCGCGGACGGGGCCTATTTTCGAGTCCATCACTTCGCCCGCCAGCTTGCCTCGCCTTTCCCGCTCCTGGCTGCCGTCGGGGCGAAGACCAGCCGCATCGAGATCGGCACGGCGGTGATCGACATGCGCTACGAGAACCCGTTCTACATGGCCGAGGACGCCGGTGCGGCCGATCTCATCGCCGGCCAACGTCTCCAGCTAGGCATCAGCAGAGGGTCGCCCGAGCAGGTGATCGATGGCTGGCGATATTTCGGTTATCAACCGGCCGAGGGCCAGAATGATGCCGACATGGGGCGGCGTCATGCCGAGGTCTTTTGCGACCTGCTCCGCGGTGAGGGCTTCGCCCAGCCGAATCCACGACCCATGTTTCCAAACCCGCCCGGGCTGTTGCGCCTGGAGCCCTATTCTGATGGCCTGCGCGACCGGATCTGGTGGGGCGCCGGCTCGAACGCCACGGCGATCTGGGCAGCAAAACTCGGGATGAACCTGCAGAGCTCGACACTCAAGAACGACGAAACAGGCGAGGCCTTCCATGTGCAGCAGGCCGCCCAGATCCGGGCCTACCGCGCTGCCTGGAAGGAGGCAGGCCATGCTCGCGAGCCGCGGGTCTCGGTCAGCCGCAGCATCTTCGCCCTGATGGACGATCGCGATCGAACCTATTTCGGGCGCGGGCGCGAAGATGATGACCAGATCGGATTCATCGACGAGAGGACTCGGGCGATCTTCGGCCGCAACTATGCCGCCGAGCCGCATGTACTCATCGAGCAGCTCAGCAAAGACGAAGCTATCTCCGAGGCCGACACGCTACTGCTGACCGTTCCCAACCAATTGAGCGTTGCCTACAACGCGCATGTGATAGAAGCGATTCTGACCCACGTCGCTCCCGCCCTGGGGTGGCGCTGACGAAGCGGCTGAGCATATCTGACTTGAAAGGAGCCTGACTTGAGCGTTGCCTTCACCAAGGAAGACAGTGCCGAAACTGCGTCGGAGACGCTGCTACCCGACCGCCCGGTTTCACCACACCCGAACCTTGTTACAGAAGCGGGATTGAAGGCTTTGGAATTTCAACTCCGCCAGGCTCGCGAGGCGTACGAGGCGGCCCAGAAGATCGAAGACGTGAATGAACGACGGCGGCAAGCAGCAACCCCCTTCCGGGATGCGCGCTACTTTTCGGCGAGAGTACGGACGGCTCAGGTCAACAGCAAACCAGCGTCAACCGACACAGTTGCCTTTGGCAGCACGGTGACGTTCAGGCGCGACGATGGACGCGTGCAGAAATATCGTATCGTGGGAGAGGACGAAGCGGACCCTAAGGCCGGTTCTATTTCCTTCGTATCCCCAGTGGCAAGGCTTCTGATGGGCAAAGCTGTTGGGGATGAAGTCGGCGCATCCGGCCAAAACCTTGAGATTATTTCGATCTCGTAGCATGTCCCGCACCGGATGCAGCCGATGTTTGGAACGGCCGCTTTGCGCCAGGAGCAGTCGTTCAATAACGACCACAAAGCGCTGATCGGCAACCGCCCATCCGGTCCGTGCATCATTGCCCGGATGGAGCCTATGGCTCTTGCGAAGAGTGCCGATTTCGCGCCAGGCACCCTGCATTCCGCCTTGGTTACGATGGAGGCATCACGAGATCTTCGATCCGGATCGGAAACCGTCGCAGGCGAACGCCCGTAGCGTGCCACACCGCATTCGCGACCGCGCCGGCCGAGCCGGTAACGCCGATTTCACCGACACCCTTGATGCCAAGTGCGTTCACGTGCGGATCCTGTTCCTCGATCATGAGCGCTTCCAGGTTGGGCACGTCGGCGTTTACCGGGACGTGGTATTCGGCGAGGTTCGCATTGATGATCCGGCCGGAACGGTGGTCGCTGATGGCCTGCTCGTAAAGCGCGAACGATACGCCCCAGATCATCCCGCCATAGATTTGGCTGCGGACCATACGCGGATTGATCACACGGCCCGCCGCGAATGCACCAACAAGACGAGTGACGCGTATTTGACCCAGATCAGGATCGACCTTGACCTCGGCGAAAACGGCGCCGTGCGCATGCATGGCAAAGGCTGACTGCGCGGCAGGGTCAGCGGCGCCCTTGCCGCGGGCATCGATCTCGCTCAGACCGGCGCGGCCGAGGATATCCGCGTAGCTCTCGCTGCGGCTTTCGTCATCGCGGCGGAACAGACGGCCGTTGCGCGCGGTAACGCCGGCATTGCCTGCACCGAACAGTGGCGAGCGCTCATCACCGGTCGCAAGATCGGCGAGTTTAGCAATGACGGCGGCGCCTGCATTGTGGATCGCCATGCCCGCGGTCGCGGTGTGGGCTGAGCCGCCGGCGATGCCTGCATCCGGCAGATCCGAAGTGCCCGACCTGAAATCCACCTCTTCAAGGCCGAGCCCGTCGGCAGCGATTTGCGCGAGCGCGGTCCATGCGCCCTGACCCATGTCGTGAGCGCCGATTTCCATCACGCCCGATCCATCGCCGCGGATCGCCGCCCGTGCTTCGGCCTGGAACATAAGCGCGGGAAATGTCGCGGTACCCACGCCCCAGCCGACCAGCAGGCCGGCATCGTCACGCATTTGTCGCGGCGCGAACGGGCGCTTCGACCAGCCGAAGCGTGCGGCGCCCTGGGTATAGCATTCGCGCAGGGCTTTCGAGGAGAACGGCTTACCGGAAATCGGCTCGACGTCGGCATAGTTCTTGAGACGGAAGGCAAGCGGATCCATCCCTGCGGCCCAGGCCGCTTCATCGATGGCGCTTTCGAGCGCGATCGAACCGGTGGCCTCGCCGGGCGCACGCATGAACAGCGGGGTGCCGGTGTCGATCCGGACGGCCTCGTGCGAGGTCGAGATCGCAGGACTGGCGTACAGCGTATGCGAGGCGTCGGCGGCCGGTTCGAAGAAATCGTCGAATGTACTCGATACCGTCTTGGCGTGATGGTCGATCGCGGTCAACAGGCCATCGCCATCGATGCCGATGCGAAGCGTCTGCCGGGTCGGCGCGCGGTGGCCGACCGGACCGTACATATGTTCACGGCGCAGCACGAGCTTGACCGGTTGGCCGACCAGCCGCGCCGCCAGGATGCCAAGGATCTGCGGTCCGGAGATCAGTCCCTTGGAGCCGAAGCCGCCGCCGAGGTAAGGGCTGCGGATATGGATCTTGTCCGGCGCGATGCCGAACAACCCCGCGATCCGTCCCTGCGCCATGGCGAGACCCTGGCTCGGCGTGTCAATCGACAGGCTGTCGCCATCCCATGCCACGACGATCGCGTGCGGTTCCATGGCGTTGTGATACTGCGCGGGCGTCTCATAGATCGCGTCGATGCGTTTCGACGCCGCGGCCAGGCCCGCTTTCACATCACCCCGATGGATCTCGGACGGATTGCCGACGCCAACGACCGGCGGCACGAAGCTTTCATCGGCATCGAGGCCGACGCGGGCCGGCAGCGCTTCATAGTGAGGCGCCAACAGCGCGGCGCCTTCCGTTGCGGACTCTAGCGTTTTTGCAATCACTACCGCGATCGGCTGGTTCGCGTAACGCACCTTGTCGTTCTGCAGGAGATCGAGCCGGAACATGAACGGGTTGGTCTTGGCGTCCGGATCTTCCGCGAGCGGCGGCCGGTTGGCGGGCGTCATGACCTCGATGACGCCGGGATGATTTTTCGCCGCCTGCACGTCAAGGAAGGCCACGCGACCGCGCGCGATGCTGCTGACCGCCATCACGGCATGCAGCATGCCGAGCGGATGGTTGTCCGCGGCATAGCGGGCTTGTCCCTTCACCTTCAGCACCCCCTCGCGGCGGGTCAGCGGCTGGCCAATACTCGAGCCGTGCCGGACATTCGCCGGCGTTTGCGTCAAGCTGATTTCAGGCGACATGAAGCGCTCCGGAAACCGAGGAAAAGGGAGAAGCGGGCAGCGCGGGAATACGATCCGGCGTTCCCGCCGCGGCGAGTGTCAGGGTGCGAACGAGAATCCGCTGTGCCAGTTCGATCTTGAAAAGATTGTCTCCGGACGGTTTGGCATCGGCGAGCGCCACCTGTGCCGCGCGACGGAAGGCATCGGCAGTTGGTCCGGCGCCTGCCAGGCCCTCTTCTGCCGCACGAGCACGCCATGGTTTGGCGGCGACGCCGCCGAGCGCAAGTCGCACGTCCTTGATCTTCCCTTGTTCTATCCGCAGCGCGGCGGCAGCCGACACAACGGCAAAAGCATATGAGGTGCGTTCGCGGACCTTCAGGTAGCGTGCATGCGGCGCGAAAGCGCGTGCCTCGGCGGGCAATCGCAGCGCCACGATCAGATCGCCGGGCCGCAGCACATTTTCCTGGTCAGGCGTATCGCCGGGCAGGCGATGCAGGCTCTCCAGCGCGACCTCGCGCCGGCCGTTCCTGCCCTCGATCTCCACGACGGCATCGAGCGCAACCAGCGGCACGCAGAAATCCGACGGGTGGGTCGCGATGCAGGCCTCGCTCCAGCCCAGAACGGCATGCAGCCTATTCTCGCCGTCGCGCGCGTCGCAGCCCGAGCCCGGCTTGCGCTTATTGCAAGCGCTGGCGACGTCGTAAAAATATCCGCAACGCGTCCGCTGCAGCAGATTGCCGCCGACGGTCGCGGCGTTGCGAAGCTGCGCCGAAGCCCCCGACAGCAGCGCTTCGGCGATTACTGGATAGCGTGTTGCGAAATCGGGATCGTGCGCCAGATCGGTATTGCGGACGAGTGTACCGATACGGAGGCCGCCGTCAGCCAGGCGTTCGACGCGATCGAGCCCGGGCAGGCGCGTGATGTCGACCAGACGGCTTGGGCGCGCAATCCCGCCCTTCATCAAGTCGAGCAAATTGGTGCCGGACGCGAGATAAGCAGCGCCCGGTCGGGTGGCGGCTGCGACGGCATCGGAAATGGTCGCGGGCCTGATATATTCGAAATTATTCATGCGGAGCGCCTCTGGTTGGAGTCGACGAGGCTTTGCCGGGCTTCCAGCACGGCTTCGGTGATGCCGGCATAGGCACCGCATCGGCAGAGGTTTCCGCTCATGGCTTCACGAATTCTTTCGGGGTCGTCGCCGGTTTGCGCTTCCTGGATCAGGCCGATCGCGCTCATGATCTGGCCCGGCGTGCAGAACCCGCACTGGAAGCCGTCATGCGCGATGAACGCAGCCTGCACCGGGTGCAACTGATCGCCGCGTGAGACGCCCTCGATGGTGAGCACATTGGCACCGTCATGGCTGACCGCCAAGGCCAGGCATGAATTGACCCGCCGTCCGTCGACCAAGACCGTGCAGGCGCCGCACTGGCCGCGGTCGCATCCTTTCTTGGTGCCCGTCAGATCGAGCCGCTCGCGCAGCAGATCGAGCAGCGTCACGCGGGGGTCGTCCAGTTCGACGTCGCGCCGCACACCGTTAACGGTGAGGCCGATGGAGAAATTCATGTAAGCTCCAATCAATGCTATGATCCGAACGGGATTGGCGCGGATAGATCAGCCGCCCTTTCCAAATCTGCTATCCATCGCCACATACGGAGGCATCCTCCGTTTTCAAGAGGCCACGGGAAGAATGATCGATGCGGAGAGCGAGCCTTCCGAAAAGATCATTTCGGCGCGAACACCATCCAGGCGCCGGCGAAGATGCACATCAGCAATCACGGCAGTACCTCACAACCTGCTCGATCTGAGATCGGTGAGGGATGCCGATATCCCGCAATGTCCGATCATTGAGCTGCGCTAGGGCAGCGACAGCCTTTTTGATCTCACGCTCGCGATGCTGATGCGTCCGTCGGCTTGCAATTTCGCTCCAAGGTTCAGTCAGCCAATGCTCGTGGTTTGACCCATCGATATCAAATGGAGGCGAGCCGCAAAATCCGGCGAAACCGGCTTCCTCGGACAGTGCCGGGAATCCAGGTGCGGTTCGATTGATATCCTTCTCAAATTCGGACCCCGTCACCGCGGGACTCGTCGAGGAAGAAACGATAGCAATAGACCTGCGCCGCTTGCGCGCGGGGATCTTTTTCAGATGCCCGGCCTTTGCTTCGGTTGGGCAGGACCCGACGGCAAATGTCGCAGGCAGGTGTAGCATGGCGCAGCATAACGCAAAGCCTTCCATGAAAGACGTGAATACCGGCCAGAGCGCAATGATCGTGTGATCGGTCGGCACCACTGTTGGCATTGCGGCAGGGGGCAAATTCACGTCTACGAAATCAACCCGTGGAGTCTGCGCCCGCTTGTCATGTGTAGTGCCACTGTTATCGCGCAAGTCGCGGCTTGGGACGTCGTACCGCCTGATAACTCTGTTCACCGATTCAGATGAATCCAACATGAGCGGCTCCCACAAGCTGTTGGCGGAGGAAAGGTATTTGCCGCGCTCGACTTGTGCGTCGAGAGCTGCCGCCGAACTTGTCCAGGTCGCCGCGATCGCCAACCGGGCAAACACACGAACAAACCATCGCATTTTCAGCTCCGCACCGGCGCGGTGAGCGAAGAAGCCCACTGACAGGCGACCAACGAAGGTAATGGAGAGGATTGGCGTTTCGGCAACATAAGATTCTCCGTGAACTGGCACGGAGACTCTGATGGCTGCCAGTTACAGGATCATCACCGGCG
>JAQGKC010000488.1 GCA_028290305.1 Bradyrhizobium sp. | reverse complement strand
GAAGGTCGCCGAAGTCGAGGAATGCGATGCTTGCGCTGTCGCGCGGGCCGCGAAACTGGTCCGTGGAGCCGGCGCGGCGGATAGCAAAAATCGGGACCGGGCTGAGCAAGCTCCGATTAGCACCCTCGAAATCGGGTTTGTATTCGCCTCCCACGCCGATCATGACAGTCCAAGTGCCGGACACTGGCGGTACAACGGGCAATTCAAAGGGGGGAGCCGGCAACGTGACCAAAGGGTCCGCCGTCGCCGCAGCCGGCACCAGCATTGACGTAAGGAGCGCGGTGCATCGAAGATGGTGACGCCGTTGCCGGCGTTTTTCAGCTCGGTATAATTTGGGTCTCGTTGATGTCGCGTTGGGATGCCCTCGAGGATCGTCATTTGTTGGAATGGCTGTCTCGAGCATTTCGCTTACCGGCAACAGGAATAATTTCACGCGGTTGTTGCCGGTTATTTGCGACCGAACCTTGTTCCGAACTTCGCCCTTTATTTCCGAATGTTGCCTGAGGTTTCCAATTCATTGGTCGGCGCTGTCGACGCATGTGACTCAGGCCTCAAGGGCTATAGCGAGATTTGTTGGTTTCAGATATTTGCCCTGGCGCGAGTCTCGCTTCGAGTCATCGAAGCATTGTTCCGAGAACACGGTCCCAAAGCTTTGTGGTGACACCGAAGTTTCGGTTCGCAAACCTGTGATGGTCGCGGTGATGCTTCAGCAAGGAAGCCGGAAGAACTGCAGGATTTTGATGCACGCAATAGTGGACAAATAAATACCAGGCGTAGGCGATGAGGGCACCGGCCAGAACGGCGCCGCCTATGGTCAGGTAGACAACGACGAAGCCTACCCATATTTGCCAGAAGATCTTGTCTATCGCGTCTTGCGGGCGTGCGTGATGAATCCCGTGTTGCACTGGAGCAATGGCATGCAACACAAAGCGATGCGTGATGTATTCACACAGCGTCCATGCCACCACACCGCAACAGAAGATAATGGCAGTAATGGATGGCTTAAGAGTTGAGATTGCCAGCAGGACGACTGCAAGAGCAGTCGCGAAAATAAGCTCGCCGAAGTAAATAGCGACAGTCATTGTGGGCACCAAACACGTTGTCTGGCTCCAGAGCTTCCTTCCATGTAGCTCAGTGCGCATCTCATTCGACCGCGGAATCGGCGCCCTGGCTCTAATTGTAGCGCAGATTTTTTGGCTGACCATCCACTTTGGTGAGCGGTTGATTCGAGCAAATCGCCGCGGGTGCGTCCTTTTGTCGGCCGCAGGCTGTCGGAAACATGGCGACTTCTCACTTTCGCACACCTACGGATCATTCGAAGCGGTGATGCGGCTCTAACGCGCGGCAATCTTCAAATTAGGGCTATCAGCTTCCGAAACGTTGCCCCGGAGCGTCGGAATATGTCTCAGTGTTGCTGGAAGGGCGATTTGACGGCCGTCTCGTTGAAAGCCATGGGCAAGTGCTTTATTCGATCCAGGTGCTTTATTCGATCCAAGGCAATTTCGATGAGGACGTGAACGAGTGCACGTCGAACCGCATATTCTGATTGTCGATGACGACCTTCAGATTCGAAAGCTTCTCGGCCGGTATCTGGCCGAGCAGGGCTTTCGAGTGACACTTGCTTCCGACAAGCGCTCCCTTGAGGCCGCGCTGGAGTCAAACGACATCAAGCTGATCGTGCTCGATGTCATGTTGCCAGACGGATCAGGCCTGGAAATCTGTCGGAACATGCGGGCCGAGAACTCGCATGTTCCGATTATTCTTCTCACCGCGTTGAAGGAGGACGTCGACCGCATCATCGGCCTTGAGATTGGCGCCGACGATTATCTCGGCAAGCCGTTCAATCCGCGAGAGCTCGCGGCTCGCATTCGAGCGGTCCTTCGTCGTCGAAATGACGTAGACCAGATTGTGCATTCTCCCCAGGAATACCGTTTCGAGGGTTTTACGTTACAACCGGGATTGCGGCGGGTTCTCAACTCGAGCGGTGGATTGCTGGACCTGACCTCGGCCGAATTCGATCTCTTGCATGCACTGGTCGCCAGATCCGGACGGATGCTTTCGCGCGAATATCTGCTGGACGCGACCAACCGGGGCGATGGCGATGTCTTCGATCGGTCCGTCGACGTGCTGCTCAGCCGGATTCGCCGAAAGCTCGGCGACATTGAATTCCAGCTGATAAAGACGGTGCGAAATGGTGGCTACGTGTTTACCGCCCAGGTTGAGAAGGTTGGGGTCAGCGAATGAATTCCTTGAGGGCGCGCATCGTCGTTACGCTGGTTTCGTCGATCATCTGCGTCGTCGTAATGGCGACCGCAACATTACTTTGGGCGCGGGAGGGACGCGCCCAAAAGGAGCAAAAGAATTACGCCCAATTGGTTTCCGAGGCGATCTTGCTGATCGCACCATTGTTCGGTAACGACGAAAAGGACAGGATCTCGCATTTGGGATTGGGCCCGGCGACAGGCAAGCCGCGCCCGGAACTGACGAACCTGCTGCAATCTCAATTGCGCAGCTTTGGCTCCGATCTCGATGTCGTTGTAACACAACCCACCGAGACCGCTCATCCGGTTGTGTCAATCAAATTGAAATCGGGTTGGCTTTCACTTCCGGTACCGGAGCGCCATGGCAAGGAAGAAGTTCTGTTTGCTCTCGCCGGCTGGTTTTTGCTGGTCGCCATGGGGACGGTCGGGGTGGCGCTATGGTTTGCCCACCGCATCACGCGCCATCTCGCGGTTCTGGAGCGGGTTGCAGCAACGATCGACGCAGACGGCATTGTTCCGCGCTTGCCGGAAACCGGGCCGGCCGAATTGAGGGCGACCGCGCGCGCGCTCAATACCATGACGACCAGGCTGAAGAACGCCGCCGAAAGCCGGATGCGGCTTGTCGCGGCAGCGGGGCATGACCTGCGTACTCCCATGACCAGGATGCGGCTTCGGGCAGAGTTTCTCGACGAAGAGGATCGGTCGTTGTGGCTGAACGATCTCGAGGAACTTGACCGCATTGCGGATAGCGCGATCCAGCTCGTGCGCGAAGAAACACAACGGGAAAGAAGCCAGTCACTCCGGGTCGATGAAATCATCACCGAGATCTGTCGGGACCTCGCATCGATGATGGAGGCTGTAACGATCATGAAGATGGAGGCGGTGACAATTTCGTCGGCTCCACTGGCGCTGACGCGTGCCGTTAGAAATCTAATTATAAATGCGGCAACTCATGGCGGTGGCGCTTTTGTTACTGTAGGGCTGGAAAACAACACTGCCTTGATTACAATCGATGATGAGGGACCAGGCATTCCCGACCAAAGCATGTCACGCGTATTCGAACCCTTTTTTCGAGTGGATCCGGCGCGGCGGAAGTCTGGACCTGGTGCGGGTCTCGGACTGGCGATTGCCAAGGAGATTGTTGAACGTCACGGCGGCAAACTGACGCTGCAGAACCGGCTGCCGAATGGACTTCGGCAAAAAATAATTTTTCCAGCATGTTAGCCCGCAAGGCTGACCGCGCCATGCAGAGCTTCGACTTGCAGCATTGATGCTGTCAATGCGCTGCCGCGCCACCCGCTCTCACCCTGCGGGTCAGCAACACGGCGATGGCAGCAAGGACCAACACTCCGGCGAGCACCGCAAAGGTGTCGCTAAAGCCCATCACCAGTGCCTGACGTTTGACCGTATTGCCGAGCGCGATGATGGCCTGCTGACGGGCGGACGCCGGGTCCGGCACACCGTGGGCCATGAAGAAATCCGTCATCTGGGCCAGCCGGTTGCGCACTTCCTCGCGGCCGAGCGTCACCGACTGGCCGATGATGTTGGAGTGGAACTGCTCGCGCTTGGTGATCACGGTGGCGAGCACAGCGGTGCCGATGGCGCCGCCGAGATTGCGGAACATGTTGCTGATGCCCGATGCGGCGGCCGCGTCTTGCGGGGAGATATTGCCAGTGGTCACCGACGTCAGCGGCGTCAGCACCATCGCCTGGCCGATCGCACGCACGATGTTCGGTATCCAGAGCTGGTCGCCGGAATAATCCAGTGACATCGCCGTGTTCATGAAGCAGCTATAGGCGAAAATCATCAGTCCGGTGAACGCGACGTAGCGCGTGTCGAACCGCTGCATCAGCTTGGGCACCAACGGAATCAGGATCAGTTGCGGCAGTCCGGTCCAGGCCATCACCGCGCCGATCTGCTCGGCATTATAGCCTTGCGCCTGGCCAAGATAGGCCGGCAGGATGTACACCGATCCGAACAATGCGAATCCCAGCATCGTCATGGCGATGGTGCCGAAGCCGAAGTTGCGTTGCTTCAGCAGCCGCAGCCGGATCAGCGGCTTTTCGATCGTCAACTCGATCCAGACGAACAGCGACAGGCTCATCAGCGCGATGGCCGCAAGACGCAGGATGAAAGGCGACGAAAACCAGTCGTCCTTGTTGCCCTCTTCGAGCACGGTCTGCAGCGCAGACAATCCGACCGCCATGGTGGCGATGCCGGCCCAGTCGCCTTCCCTGAGCAGCTTGAGCTGCATCGGCGCTTTCTCCAGCGTGAGATAGAGCGCGGTCAGCATCACTAGCGTCGGCAGCACGTTGACGAAGAAGATGGTCTGCCAGCCGTAATTCTCGGGGAGATAGCCGCCGATGGTCGGCCCGATCGCGGGCGCAAAGGTGACCGACAGCGCAAAGATGGCCAGGCCGATCGGCTGTTGCGGCCTCGGCAGCTTGGTCAGTACCAGCGTGAACGCCATCGGGATCAGCACGCCGCCGGCAAAGCCCTGCAGGCCGCGCATCGCGATCATGGATGGAAGATCGTGGGTGAACGCACAGGCCACCGAGAACACCGCAAACAGCGCGGCGCTCGCCAGCATGTAGCGGCGGAACGAAAACACCCGGCTGAGATAATCGGTGAGCGGGATGACCACGATCTCGCCGATCAGATACGAGGTCGAGATCCACGATCCATTGTCGACGCCGGTGCCGATGCCGCCTTCGATGTTGAGCAGCGAGGCATTGGTGATCTGAATGTTGAGGATCGCCATGAACGAACCGATCATGGCAGCGAGCACGGCTATCCAGGTCGCCGTGCTGGCGCGGTTCGGATCAACCGCAGCGCGTTCAGATGTGCTGCCAGAGGCCGGAGGCAGGGGAATTGAGGCTGACAGGACGCGATTGGACATGGCACGACCCTCCGGAAATATTCGATACTTTGGATGCGGCTGCCGCCTTGCGGTCGCGAGCTTGCGACCTCGTCTCGATGGTCGGAATGACGGACATGCCGGGACGCAGTTCGACGGATGCGTCGTTGCCCCGGTCGAGCGCGATCTTGACCGGGATACGCTGCACCACTTTGGTGAAATTGCCGGTGGCGTTGTCCGGCGGCAGCAGTGCGAATTCCTGGCCGCTGGCCGGCGCGATGCTGTCGACGTGGCCATGCACCGTGCTGCCCGGGAACATGTCGACAGCAATATCGACCGCCTGTCCTTCGCGCACGTCGGTGAGCTGGGTTTCCTTGAAGTTCGCCACCACATAGGCGCCGGCGACCGGCACCACCGACATCAACTGCGTTCCAGCCTGCACGAACTGGCCGGTGCGCAGCGTGCGATTGCCGACAATGCCGTCGATCGGGGCGACGATACTGGTGTAGCCGAGATTAAGCTCGGCCTGGCTCTGCGCCGCATTGGCTCGCGCCAGCGCTGCATTGGCCTGGGCGATCTCGGCCTTGAGGAGGTCGACCTGCTTGCGCGCTGAGGCCAGGTTTGCGGTGTCGCGTGCGATCGCCGCTTGTGCGCCGGCGATGCGCGACTGCGCCTGCTGGGCGTTCTGCACGCTCCCATAACCGGTGGTGGCAAGATCGGTATAGCGCTTGTTTTCCTGTGCGGCGAAAGTGACGGTCGCGTTGTCTACATCGACCGTTGCCTTCGCGGCGTCGATCACCGTCTGTTGAATCCCGAGTTGGGCCTGCTTGCTGGCGATCGCAGCCTGGGCTGCCGCGACATCGGACTTGGCCTGGTCGAGCGCCACCGCGTAATCGCGCTCGTCGATCCGCGCCAGCACCTGACCGGCCCTGACATGCTCATTGTCGCCGACCAGCACCTCTCGCAGATATCCGGAGACCTTGGGCGCAATGGTGGTGTTATCCGCCTTCACATAGGCGTCGTCGGTGGAAACCAGATATTGGCCGATCGTCCAATAGTCCCAGCCATACCACGCCGCGCCGGCCAGCACCGCTACCGCCGCACCAGCCATTAACATCTTGCGGAAGTTGAATTTCTTTGCCGGCACCGGGGCCTGGATCGCTTCGTTTGCGCTGGCTCTATCGTGTGTAGCTGGCAGCAGGTCCTTGACGGCGTCGTCGGTTGGAACCGGGCGCTCGATCTCGAAGGTAGTGGAATGGCGGGTCATGACGCATGCTCCTGATGGCCTTCGCGAGGTGCCGGCCGAATTAGGAAACTTGATATTTTCCAAAATAGAACCTACATTTTGACTGTCAATGGAATGACAGGCATCATGTAAAAGCATGGCTGAAATCGACACCACCCAAGAACCCGCCCAAGAACCCGCCCGAGAACCGGCCCAAGAACCGGCCGAAGACCGGCGCTGCCGGGGCCGGCCGCAAATTCGCCCCGACGACGAGACCCGCCAGATCATCTATGAGGCGGCGCGGCGTGAGTTCGCCGGCAGCGGCTATGCCGCGACCAGCATGGAGACAGTGGCCCGCCGGGCGGGGATCTCCACCAAAACACTGTATCGTCTGATCCCCAATAAAGCGTCGCTGTTCGAGGGCACGGTATCGGACCGGCTCGATCGCTTTCTTTCCAACGTCAACCTGCACGCCGCCGACCATGCCGAGATTGAAGAAGCACTTTATACGGCGCTGATGGCGTGCGCGGATCTCGCACTCGATGACGAGGTCATCGCGCTTCAGCGCATGGTGCTGCAAGAGGCTGGCAAGTTTTCCGACATCGCCGGAATGTTCTACAGAAACGGCATTCAAGGCACGCTGAAAGCGCTGGCGGATTGGCTGCGGGTGCAGCACAAGCGTGGGTTGATCGAGCTCGATGACATCGACGAGGCCGCCGGAATGCTGCTTGGCATGGTCGCGTCCGCACCGCGGCGCGCTGCGATCTACGGTGGCGAGCCTCTCCCGTCGCGTTCGCAGATCGAAGCGCGGGCGCGCACCTGCGCGGCGCTATTTTTGAGAGGGTGTCGCGCCAAGCTCCCCAGCGGGCGATAACACCGCTAACCGCGTTTCCACGAGATGAATGAGCGGCAGGGAGCCCCCCGGCGTCGCGGCCTTGGCGCCGCATCTTCGCAGTGCAGCACAGCCACCCCCGAAAATTGGCACCGAGACGCACCAATCTACCCCAACGCCGGTTGCACAAAAAAATAGCACATACACTTCAGACCGCGCGCAAGTTACGGGCGATATTAAGCAATCGCGGCTTGATCCTCCGTATTTAACCAATGAGATATGTTGCGCTACAGGGCCGTTGCGACTAAAAGCCCCACTTCAACGGAAAGACGAGCGATGGCCCACAATTACGCGATCAATGACGACGTTCATCACCAGCTGCAAGGGCCTCAGGGTCGCGCCGGCATCAAGCAGCGAAGCGTCTACACCATCGTCACCTGCCTGCCGATCGAGGCGGACGGACGTCCGCGCTACCGCATCAAGAGCAAGACCGAGAATATCGAGCGCGTGGTGACCGAGGAACAGATCAGCCGGCTGGATTGATCCGGCGGCGCAGGCGCGACGCAGGAACGCGTCACGCCGCTGATCCGCACTCACCTCGACACAAGCACTGGATGGGCCAGAGTAGAGCGGGCGAATTTCTTGAGCCCCATCGGCTTGCCGAACAGATAACCCTGCACCAAATCGAAACCCATTTCATTTGCCGCGACAAAATCGGCGCGGGTCTCGACTCCCTCGGCCACGACCCGGACGCCGTATCCCTTGGCGAGTTCGATGATGCGACGGCATACCGTCCGTTTCAGCCGGTCGCTGGCGCAGCCGGTGACGAATTGCCGATCGACCTTGAGTTCGGCGAAGGGGAAGCTGTCGAGCCCCATCAGTTCCGGCCAGTCGGCGCCAAGATCGTCGATCGAGACCGCAATATTGTGAAGGCGCAGCTCCTTTGCGACATCGACCAGCAGATTCAGGTTGTGAATGACCTCGGCGCTGTTGATCTCGATGAGAAGTCCCCCGAATGCCGGATGCGCCGGCGTCCGCTGGCAGAGATCGCGCACCGCCTGGCGGTTTTTGAGAAAAGAGACCGGCAGGTTGATCGAGATATCGGTCGCGCTTTGCTGTTCGAGCAAATAGCGCCAATCCTCCGTGGAGCGGTCAATCACGAACTCCGACAAAGACTGGAAATGCGGATCCTCGTCTTCCGGGATAAAATAGGCCGGCGGCACCACGCCCCAGGTTGGATGCCGCATCCGCACCAGCGCCTCGGCACCGCAGCGAACGAGGGTGCGGGCATCGATCTTCTGTTGATACCATAATTCGAGCCAGCCGGCGTGCAACGCCTCGGAAACGTGCACTGCGGGACTGGGAGCCGGTTCCTCCGGGAGAAGCGTCGCAACCCGCTCGCGCAAAGTCCCGGCGGCGAACGGTGTGGTGAGCGGCGGCAGCATTGCGAGGCCGTATTCCTCGCCAACCTGCTGCACCGCCTTGACGATGATCGACTCGCGGGCGCCGATGGCGAGAACCTTGCCGCCGAACTGCCGGCGCACAAGGACTTCAAGAATTTTGCCGGCCTCGATCCCATCGACCGACAGTCCGAGGACAACGAGATCCGGCAGCTGGGTCTGCAGTATTACGCCCAGTTCATCGGCCTTCGCGCAGTCGCTGGTTACGAAGCCGAGATCTTCAAGTATGTCGGTGAGGAATGCCCGAAGGTGTTTCTTGCTGTCCGCAACGCAGGCCCGAGGCGTCACCTTCCGGCGCCCAAAGGTCGTGCATCTCGCTAGATTGTCCTCGAACATCTGATGCGTCATTCGCTTATCTCCTGCTGATGCCGGCGGTCATAGCGGCACGCATGGTTTCAAATAAGGAGATATCGGGCGCGCAGAATTGAATTATTCGAGTAACGTTAAACCGCGCAGCAAGACTAAAATTTTCGGAAATTCTTCATGTAAAATAATTCGGATCGTGGCACTAACCGCACAACGCCAGCAAATTCGGGTGATGGCCAATTATCGCTCATCGCGTGAATTCCTTGTCACTTGCTATTTCACCGGCAACAGCGTAAACGCCACCCATTCGAATAATCGATTTGCCTTGTTGATCGCGCCGAACCGGCTCTACTCCCCAGGACATCGCTGAAATCGGATTTAAGCTCGCACGAAGGTCGTGCGGGCACGGCGCGCATTTGCGCATCTTGGAGAAGTTAAATGACAACCGGAACAGTTAAGTGGTTCAACGCAACAAAGGGCTTCGGCTTCATTCAGCCGGACGACGGCGGCAACGACGTGTTCGTGCACATCAGCGCCGTCGAGCGTGCAGGCATGGGTTCGCTCAATGAAGGCCAGAAGCTTTCATTCGAATCGAAGGTCGACAGCATGCGCGGCAAGACCAGCGCGGAAAACCTTCGCGCCGTCTGACGCAAGCCGATGTGAGATTTCCGCGGATGTACCGGGATCTCTGGGCTGCCCACGCATTGGCGACATAAGATCAAAGCCCGCCGGCATCCGGCGGGCTTTTTGCGTTGTTCGTCAACGATGCAAAGGCCTATTGCGCCTTGTCGTGTTGCCCGACGCCGATCGCCTTGTAGTCGTAGGTCGGATAGAATTCGGTGTGATAGGCGCCCCACGCGGTGGTCTCGAAGATGCGATTGACCTCGCGCAGCCGGGAGGCGGGAAGCCGCAGTGTGACGACCTGGCCGATCCCCATCATAATGTACCAGCTGACGACTTCGACGCCGGGCGGCGGAAAGGCTTTATAAAACCCCTGCTTCTCGAGCTGCGCATTGAGTTCGCCCAAAGGGCGTGACTGGTCGTGTCTTAGAAATATCGTGAGCATGACGGCGTTGTCGGATGTCGGCGCCGCGTTTTCCGTCGGTGCCGCGGCCGTCTGCCCCCAGGCGCTCGCGTTGAACGTCAAAACGCCGGCCAGCGCGGCCGCCGCTATCAGCGACCCGATCCTTCGCTCCATCTTCATCTCCTGTTTTTGAAAATGTCCGATCACTTGCGGATGATTGTGAACGCGATCATCGCAGACTGCCGCGTTTCGCAAAATGCTTCCGGCGCAAGCCTTGGTATCAGCGGGATTGATATTCCCCGGAGATGTCCCTGCCGGTGTAGTCGGTCATCAGCGCTGTCGCGGCCAGCGTGATCACGGCGCAAATCGCGATATAGATCGCGATCGCATAGGACGTGTGATAGGTGCCGAACAGCCATGCGGCGATCAGCGGCGCCGGACCGCCCGCGATAATGGATGCAAGCTGGTAGCCGAGCGAGGAGCCGCTGTAACGGAGCCGGCCGGTAAAGCTCTCGGCGATCAGCGCGGCTTGCGGACCGTACAGCATGTCGTGCGGGATCAGCGACAGGATGATCGCAAGAAAGATGATTGGTTTCGAGCCGGTGTTCAGCATCGCAAAATAGATGAAGCCAAACACGCCGGTCGCCACCGCGCCAATCATGTACATGTTCTTGCGCCCGATCTGGTCGGACAGATGGCCGAACAATGGAATCGAGACGAACGACAGCACCGAGGCCGCAAGCACGGCCGTAAGCAGGAAGTCACGGGAAACCTGCAGCGTGCCGGTGCCGTAGGAAAAGACGAAAGCCGTGAAGATGTAGAACGGCGCCTGTTCGGCCATGCGCGCAAATGCCGAGAGCAGGATTTCCTTTGGGTACTGTTGGATCACCGTCAGCATCGGGGTGCGCTCGACCTTGCGCTCGGCGACCAGCTTGGCAAACACCGGCGTCTCCAGAATGCCGAGCCGGATGTAGAGGCCGACGCCGACCAGCACGATGCTCAGCGCAAATGGGATACGCCAGCCCCAGGCGAGGAATTGCTCGCCGGACATCTGGCTGAAGGCGAGCACGGCGAGATTGGCCAGGAAGAGCCCGCAGGGAACACCAAATTGCGGCCAGGAGGCGATGAAACCGCGCGACCGGTCGTTGCGCGCCCATTCCATCGACATCAGCACCGAGCCGCCCCATTCGCCGCCGACGCCGACGCCCTGGATGAATCGCAAGACGGTGAGGATTACCGCGCCCCAGATACCGATGCTCTCATAGGTCGGCACCAGCGCGACCGCTGCCGTGGCCAGTCCCATCAGCAGCAGCGTGGCGATCAAGGTCGACTTGCGGCCGATGCGGTCGCCGTAATGCCCGAAAATAGCGGCTCCGATCGGGCGCGCGATAAAGCCGACGGAGTAGATGGCAAAAGCTTCGAGCGTCCCAACCCAGGGATCCGAGTGCGGAAAAAACAGCTTGGCGAAGACGAGGCCGGTGACGGTGCTGTAGAGGAAAAAGTCGTACCATTCGATCGCGGTTCCGACGGTGGACGCGATGACGGCCCGGCGAAGCTGAACCTGATGTTCGGATGGGGTGAGGGGAGTGACGTTGACATCCAGTGTTGCCATCGATGTTTCCTCCGCAACAACCGCCGCTTGAGTCAGAAGCGGTGCTTTCCGAAGGAACTCGCGGATGCAATAAGGGTTCCGGAAGGTGCCGAGGACGGCGGGTAGACTTTCGGCGGATTAGAGCGTTTTCCAGCGAAGTGGATACCGGTTCGCGTGAAGAAAACGCGTCAAAATAAAAACTAGAGCCTCCGTTCCGATTCAATCGGAACGGAAAAAGCTCCAGCCGGATGATGATCGTCAGGCACTTTTCCGGGCGCGAGCCTTCTCAGGCCGGCCCGACCAGGTTCTTGCAAAAAGTTGCCCCATCGCGCACGGCATCGCGCCCCTTCCACGCCAGATCGCTCAGGCGGCCGGCCCAGGAATGATGACCGCGCAGGCGGCGCGATCCCAGCACATGGCCGATATTATCCGGGAAACGGCTCACCTCGGTCTCCACCAGGATGGCGATTGCGTTCATCAGATTGTTGAGCCGCTGTCCCCAGTCGGTTTCGTCGAGCCGATCGATACAATCCCGCAAGGCGTATTCGGTGTCGTAAATATCGATCAGGATGTCCTTGGCGACCAGGACCCGGTTATTTTTCAGGGCAACGCGCAACGCCGACCGCTTGTCGTCCAGCCGGTCCAGCACCATCGAGACCGTGATCGCATAGGGCGTGGCGGCAATGTCCGCGGCGTTCTTGCTGGCCGCAGCCTTGGTGGCGAGGTTGATCAATTGCCAGGAAGTTCTAAGTCGCTTGGCCGCCAACGCCAGCGCGAAGGGGAGAGCTTCAGCGTGGGTTTTCCCAAACGCATTCAGCAACTCCGTTACCTCGGCGCGCCGGACATCATCGAATTTGGCGATCGTGGCCGGCAGCGCATCGTTGAATTTCGCCAGGGCATCGCGTGCGCGCAGCACGCATAGCATCCTGGTCAGGTCGCTATAGGCCGCGCGCGAAGCCGTATAGACCGCAAGCTTGATGCGGGTTTGATCGGCGCCATCCGGCGAGCCTAGCGTGCTCTCGAGATATTTGGCGACCTTGGTCTGAAACGCGGCGGCAGCCTGCCTCGCTTCCCGCTGATTGTTGGCGGCGATCAATTCGTTCATGCCGGCGACATAGTCGCGCGCCATTGTCGGCAACAGGTCCCGGCTGATCCATTCCCAGATGGCAGACAATGAGCCGCGCAGTATCAGGCCGGAATTGGCATGCTCGGGAGCGCCGTCGACGAGCAGCGGTTCCAACGGCGCGAAAAAATAACTCGAGGGATCGAGTACGCGCTTGCGCATCTGCCCATCCTTGCGAAATTCCGCGCGCAATTTTTCCAGAACGGCCGTTGCGCCAGGCATTTCCGCGCCACAGACTTCCAACCGTTCAAGCTCAGTCAGAAGGCGGCTGCGTGTCAGCGGCGGCAGGCGCTGCAGAAAATCCTGAATCCGGTCGGCCAGTTTCATTGCACGCGATTCCGCTGTTTGTTGCGAACGGTCGGATGCGTGCAGGCATTGTCGCACGGGCGCGCAGGCGTGGAATCGAGAAAAGCACGTCACCGTAAATTCTAAATTAAGAGGTAAATTCAATACTCGTAAAACTACCGGCTACGCGCTCGCGTTCCGGTCCGTAAAATTACGGAACTGCCACCCGCCAGCGCGGTATTCGTGGCAATCCGGCGCCAATTCGCCGGCAACCGCGATGCTCTCCCGTCGAGGATCTGTCACAATCCCGTAGTCCTACTGGGTGCGAAATTAACCTTCGAACAGGATAGGGCCTGTTAAACGAATTATATGTCGCAGCACGAAAAACGAGTCAGTGATCCCAACTTTTCGAAGTGGATCGAAAGCGGCACATCTCTCGACGACGATCTTGAAATTGTCCGGCTGTCCGCGGCGCGCGCACGGGTGATCGATGAAGCGGGAGCCGCGATAGCGCGCGAGCTAAACGGGCCGTTGACCGCGCTGCTGCTCTACATGGGCGAGATCAAGCAACACAGCCACCAGTTTTCGGAAGCCGCGGGAAATCGGGTTTACCTGCAGCAGGTGGTGGAAAATGCACTTCAACAAACTGAGCGTGTCTGCGCTGTGATCAAGCAGCTTGCAGACCATCAGGAGGGAGCTGTCGCCGCGACGGACCGCAAGGTCGAGACGGAGACGCAGGCCGGCAGTGCCAAGGATGGTATTCCCGCGCCTAGCGTTATGTTTTCACCGGGCCCCGGCCAGAAGCCCCTGACGAAACGCGAGCGCGAGGTTCTGAACCTCATCAGCGAGGGGCATTCCAACAAGCAGGGCGCCTTGCGGATGCGCATCAGCCCAAGGACATTCGAAAGCCATCGCGCCGAGGCTATGCGAAAGCTTGGAGCGCGGAATACGGCGGACCTTGTCCGGAGAGCCCTCTTGCATCCGGGCATGGTGTAACGCCACCCGCGATTGCCACCGGGTCTCGCCTTCGGCAAGCCCGATGACAGGCGCCCGGCGGCATCCGGCGATGCGTGAAGCCGGTGATGTCAGGTAAGCCTGACGCTCAGTAGAAGTCTTCCACGAACACGTGAACGCGGGGCGCGGGCCGCAGGGTTTCGAATTTAACCTTAGGCTTGCTCGGGACGATGGTGATGGTCCAGCGCGCGGGAATGCTTGACTTGGATTCCAGCACCGATCGAACGTGGCCGGTAACCGTCGAGCCACCGGACTTGACGGTTGCGATTCTGCCGTTGAATTGCGCGATGCGAAAACGCCGGACTTCTTTCAGATCGGTCGTCTCGAACGTAAACATGAAGCCCTCCTCTGTTCACGCAACCATCGCCGTTTAACATTAGCCGTAGGTGAAAATCCGAAACCGTAGAAGTACGGCCGCGCGCCGCCGCGGCGCCAGGCTGTGAGCCTTCAGATGCCGGGCACGAGCGAAAACGCGGGAGATCGTTTCCACTCAGAAAACGTCTCGGGCGGGGATTTGCATTGATGTACATTTCGAATCCGCATTCGCCGGCAGCGAACGCGCTTAGACATTCAGCCGGCCAACGGTTGCTGCTCCGTTGTTCACGGCTGGAACCGGAAGAAAACTCCTGGGGTCGCTCGCAAGGTGTTATTCGGCCAACCCCGGAAAAACCGCTGCCATCTTGGTCTTCAGCGTAGCGGCGTTGAACGGCTTGACGATGTAGTTGCTGACTCCGGCCTTCTTCGCGGCGATGACGTTTTCCGTCTTCGATTCCGCGGTGATCATGATGAAGGGCGTTTGCGAAAGTTCCGGGCTGGCGCGGACTTCCCTGAGCAGATCGTAGCCGGTCATCGGCTCCATGTTCCAGTCGGAAATCACCAGGCCATATTTTTTGCCCTGCATCTTGGCGAGTGCGGCCGATCCGTCGCTGGCGTCGTCGACGTTTTCAAATCCGAGCTGCTTGAGCAGATTGCGGATGATCCGGATCATGGTGTTGTAGTCATCGACTACCAGGATCGGCATCGACAAATCAAAGGCCATGTCTGTACTCCGCACATTGCGCAAATTGCCGAGCACGGGTGAAATATTCGTAGCAGCGACGAATTTTCGGCATTTTCTTGAACTTGCGCCCGTCAGCATCGTGACAATTATCAGCGTTCGTTGAACAGCCAGTTAACTCCAGACCGAATAAGTTTAACAAAGCCGGCGCCGGAGGCCGTATTTGTACGGACTCAATCGAAACCGCGGCCCCGATTTGATGCGATCATCAGGCGCGACGTCCTGTCACCCGGTCATCTGGTTCCGGAATGAGCGCGCGACAGCGATTCCGGGCGCGTTTACCGGCCCCCCGACCAATGCTCACGCCAGGGAACGAGGGCGAAGCAATCTTTCGTACTGGGCCTTGACCGTCGCGTAGCATTCGCAGGCGGTTTTGCTGAGACCATCCAGATTGTTGATCTCGATGTGTCCCCGGCTGTAGTGGATGAATTTCGCCTGCTGCAGCATGTTGGCGACCAGCGATACGCTGTTGCGGCGCGCGCCGATCATCTGCGCCATCGACTCCTGCGTCAGGACGAGTTTGTCACTGCCGGATAAATCGCGAGTCTGCAACAGACATCGCGCCAGCCGAGATTCCACCGAGTGCGAAGCGTTGCATCCGACGGTCTGCTGGATCTGCGCGTAAACCGCCAGTCCATGCCGCACAAGCGTCGCCCGGAACGTTGCGCTGTGGTCGGCCGCCGCCCGAAGACGATCGATGTCGAGCGTCGAAGCGACACCGGGCACCAGCACTACCGCGCTGTTCAACGCCGTCGGATCGCCAAGCGCGGAGAATACGCCGAAGATGCTGTCGCGACCGATCATTGCGATCTGGATGTGCTCTCCCCGCGCGAGTTTCACGACAAGAGAAATGACGCCTCGATGCGGCAGGTATGCACGCTTGAGCGTTTCGTCGACTTCGACCAGCACGAGTTCCTGAGTCAAGTCGACGGTTCGCAGATGCGGGCGGATCAACTCGAAATCGTCCGCGGCCAGTGACGACAAAAATCCATTGGGGGAACGAGGAGCCGAGTCCAAAGCGGTCTCCTGGGTGACGCGAGCATAACCGGTGCTTCCCACGGGAGCACAATCGGTCACTGGGACCGCTACCGCCTATGTACGGGATCCGACGTACAGAATGAGCGTCGCACGGATTGTTGGCAAGAAAAATTAGCGCATCGCTGGAGCGCGTGGCTTTGCCGATATGCTCGATGCCGGGCAGATTCCGATAGAAAGTTTCGATCACTACCTGCGATTGCAGAGGCTGTCAGCCCGGCGGTTTCAGCAATCGGTCCTGTTGGGCTTTGACGGCCCGGTAGCATTCGCAGGATGTTTCTCTCAACCCTTCCAGGTCGGTAATTTCGATGTTCCCCCGGCTGTAGCGGAGGATGCCTTCCCTCTGAAGCGCATGGGCGACAATCGAGACCGCGTTGCGTTGCACGCCGATCATTTGCGCGAGGAATTCCTGGGTCAACGGCAACGCTTCGCTGTCGACCAAATCGCGTGCCCGCAGCAGCCACCGCGACAAACGCGCTTCCACCGTGTGAGACGCATTGCATGCTGCGGATTGCAGGGCTTGTGCGAACAGGGCCTGCTCATGTCGTGCAAGCAGGGTCCGAAGAGCGCCGCTCCGGTCGGCGGCTGCACGAAAACTCGCAACATCGAGAATTGAGGCTGAACCCGGCAGAAGAACGACCGCTTCGGTCAACGACACTCCGTCACCGAGCGCAGCCGAGGCGCCGACAATGCTGTCGCGGCCGATCATCGCCACCTCAACCGTCTGTCCTTCCGAAAGGCGAACCATCATCGAGATGATGCCGCTGTGAGGCAGATAGACATGCGTCAATGGCGCGCCCGCTTCAACCAGGACAGTTTCCCTGGCCAGCTCAACGGATTGAAGCTGCGGTCGCAATGCCTCGAATTCTGCAGGGGGCAGCGCTTGCAACAGATGGTTAAGTGAACGTTGGACTGCAGGCATAGTTTCTCCTGCCGCAAGGCGGGAGCTCGACTAGTCTCTCGTCACCTAAGTGTTGGCTCGTCGGATGGTGGACGGAACATAGTATGGCCGCTCAATTGCGCAAGCGAACGAAGTTACACGCCGGTTCCTATACACGATGAAGGGCAGACGACTCGCCGAGTTTGCGATGAGAATGAAAAATGTATTGATTCGCAGCGGTAAAAATCATAGCGCGATCAATATAGGGGTTGGTCGAACCGCGTAACAGGCGGTTGAGGAACCCGTTATATGCATCATTCTGGTTGTGGACGACGATCTGCATATCTGCCGCGCTGTTCGCGCGCGGCTCGGGCTGTGTGGTTTCAGGGGCACGGTCGCCGATGGCGGCGTGCATGTTACCACTCTATTTGCGGTGGCGACGGCGCTGTCAGCGCCGCATAACGGAACAAAAATATCAAGCCAGTCAAGGGTGGTCGCTTTCACGAACTGAGATATCAGGTTTTGACCGGCACCCGGCATTGTCGTTGCTCCTGTCGAAACAAAATCTGCAGCCTCGGGGGCCAACATGCCACGTGTTCTCGTTGTCGACGACGATCCAATGGTGTGCATAGCGATTGAGATCTATCTCAAACGGCACAACTTTCATGTCATGATCGCCGACGGCGGCGAAGCCGGACTTCGCGCGCTTGAGGGCGCGACATTCGATTTGATGATCGTCGATATTTTCATGCCGCACATGCGCGGTTTCGAGTCGATCCGGATCTTTCACGAGCGCGCGCCGGCGATTCCACTGATCGCGATGTCGGGCTACGCCTTTGCTAACCTCAATTCGCCGGCTCCCGACTTCCTGAGAATGGCCCTCGAACTCGGTGCAGCGCGCTGCCTGCGCAAACCGTTCACGCCGGCGGCGCTGATGACCGTGATCAACGAATGTCTGGCGGAAGTTCAGTCCCGTTTCGCTGACGTCGTTCAGTTAAGATAACGGCCAAGCCTATCGAAGAAAGCGGTGAAGCCATCTGGTTGTCGAGAATGATACTCTGGTGCGCAAGTCGTTGTTAACCAGGTTCGAGAGTTCGGTTGCCGGCTCCCCGCCATGAACATGCCAGCAAGGCTTTGACGATCATCGATAACGCAAAAAAATCGATCCTTTGTTCGTTGATCCCGGGCCATTCTCATTTCTAGGTATTTGTACGGGGCTGCAACGCATTCGCAGCGAACGACACCCTTACGGTGAACGGCACGACGCTGACCTTCGTGACGGGAACAGCAGGCGCCAACCAGATCAGCACCAGCGGCACCGTCGGCGACTTGCTCGCGGCGATCGATACCGCCAGCCAGGCGCTGTCGACCCGCCAGTCGATCGCGGTGTCCGCGCTGGCGCTCGCCAACCAGTCGCAGCAGAGCGTGCTTCAGCTCCTGCGCTGATCCCGACGGCGAACAGCAACATCAAAACGGCGGGGGAAAACCCCGCCGGTTTTTTTGCAAGTATTCCCAGCATCGAGTGGCGGTTTCTTGGTCGTGAGTTGGTACAAGCGGTGTTTCGAAAAAGCCGAAGATACTCACGCCCCCGCCCTACCCTGAAAGGGACGACGATGAATGATCGAGATCACGGATAATCGTATCGCGGCATTTTACCCCGCTTTAACGGCAATCAGAAGATTCGATGAAGTCCAAGTCAGGGCGAGTTGCCGGTGATGCATGTCCGGTGCAGCGTTTCCCACGCGACTGGTCTCCGGCTTTCCCGCACTCGCTTCCTCCGTATTTACACGGACACTGAAATTAACGTGGATGTGAAACCGAAGAGGTTATCGGTTGCAAGGAAGAATCTTCATTGAACCATCTCAGAACCATCTCAAGTGACATCACCGACAAAATTCTTCAGATTCTGTCGGCGGCACAATCGCTTTCTGGTGAAGGGAGAGAGTCGGCTCAAGTTCAATACCCGGTTCCCGGGGCTGACGCGAAGAACGGTTGATAGTCAACCGCAGCACTAATGTTTGGAAGGCGTATTCTGATGGACGATCTGTTGCGGGAGTTCCTGACCGAAACCAGCGAGAGCCTGGACACGGTCGACAATCAATTGGTGCGGTTCGAGCAGAATCCGAACAACGCCAAGATTCTGGATAACATCTTCCGCCTCGTCCACACCATCAAGGGCACCTGCGGCTTTCTGGGACTGCCGCGTCTGGAAGCGCTGGCCCATGCCGGCGAGACCCTGATGGGCAAATTCCGCGACGGCATGCCGGTCACCGGCGAAGCGGTCAGCCTGATCCTGGCCAGCATCGACCGCATCAAGGAAATTCTCGCAGGGCTCGAGGCCACCGAGGCCGAGCCGCAAGGCAGCGATCAGGATCTGATCGTCCAGCTTCAAGAGATGGTCGAGCGCGGGATGCTGGCGATGTCAGCGTCAGCTCCGCTGATCGCGTCCGCGTCGGCTGCGCCGATCGCGTCAGCGTCAGCTCCGGTGGCCGCTGTTGCCGTTGCGCCTGCCAAAGAGCAGGGCATGTTGGCGCCGCAGGTGCTGCAGCGCGAACTGCGTCCGGGCGAAGTATCGCTGGATGAACTG
>JAQGKC010000479.1 GCA_028290305.1 Bradyrhizobium sp. | reverse complement strand
TCTTCCAGTTCCTCGATCGCAAACACCGCCGCTTCCAGCGTATCGCCCGAGACCACCGGGCCGTGATTGGCGAGCAGCACCGATGAGTATTTGCCCGCCAGTCCCTTGATCGCGTCCGCAACAGCGGGATCGCCAGGCCGATAATACGGCAGCAGCGCGGTCAGGCCGCACTTCATCAGGTAATACGGCGTCATCGGCGGCAAGGCCGCGCGCGGATCGATCTCGGGCAGCATCGACAGCGCCACCGAATGGGTGGAATGCAGATGCACCACCGCGCGGGCGGCGTCGCGGGTCTGGTAGAGCGCAGTATGCAGCGGGACTTCCTTGGTCGGCGCATCGCCGGAGAGCAGCCTGCCGGAAGCGTCAAGCCGCGACAGCCGCGCCGGGTCGAGCGAGCCCAGCGACGCATTGGTCGGCGTCACCAGCCAGCCGCCGTCATAGACTTTCACGCTGATATTGCCGGACGAGCCCGGTGTCAGCCCGCGCTCGAACAGCGAACGGCCGAGGCGGCAGATTTCCTCACGGACCTTCATTTCGGTCATGGCGGCGTCCTCTTTGGCGCCTTTTCTCATGCTTTGGCAGCGCGGCCAAGCCGTGATACCCAGAGGCAAGGCCGTTGGTGAAATTCGGCTGTGAGGAAACCTTAGGGATTGCCGCATGCCTGACTCCGTATCCCCAAAACCGCGTATCGCCGTCATCGGGCTGGGCTCGATGGGTTTTGGCATGGCGACCTCGCTACGGCGCGCGGGTTTCGAGGTCACCGGCTGCGATGTCGCGGCGGACGCCGTGGCGCGGTTCGTCGCTGATGGCGGTGGTGGTGCGAAGACGCCGGCGGAGGCTGCCAAGCAGGCCGACATTGTCCTCAGCGTGGTCGTCAACGCCGCGCAGACCGAAACAATTCTGTTCGGCAAAGACGGCGTCGCGGAGACACTGGTCAAGGACGCAGTATTTATCTCCTCCGCAACCATGGACCCCGATGTCGCGCGGCGATTGGCAAAACAGTTGGAAGCTACCGGCCGACATTACCTCGACGCACCGATCAGTGGCGGCGCGCAGCGCGCTGCGCAGGGGGAACTCACCATTCTTGCGTCCGGCAGCGCTGCCGCTTTTGCCAGGGCAAGGCCGGCGCTGGACGCGATGGCGGCAAAACTCTACGAACTCGGCGATGCCGCGGGCCTGGGCGCTGCGTTCAAGATGATCAACCAGTTGCTCGCCGGCGTGCATATTGCAGCCGCCTCCGAAGCGATCACGTTTGCCGCCAAGCAAGGCCTCGATATCCGGAAAGTCTACGAGGTGATCACCGCGTCCGCCGGCAATTCCTGGATGTTCGAAAACCGCGTTCCGCATGTGCTCGACGGCGACTACGCGCCGCGCAGTGCGGTTGACATTTTTGTAAAGGACCTCGGCATCATCCAGGACATGGCGCGCACGGCAAAATTCCCGGTGCCGGTCTCCGCCGCAGCATTGCAAATGTTTCTGATGACATCGGCTTCCGGCATGGGTCGCGATGACGATGCTTCGGTGGCGCGGATGTATGCTCGCGTCACCGGCACGGATTTGCCGGGCGAACCGAAATAAACCGACAAGCAAGAGGACAATCGATGCCCCGTTTCGCCGCCAATCTCAGCATGATGTTTACCGAGGTCCCCTTCCTCGACCGCTTCGATGCAGCGGCGAAGGCGGGGTTCACGGCCGTGGAATTCCTGTTTCCCTATGATCATCCCGCGGAGGCCGTTGGCGAACGATTGCATCGCAACGGTCTGACGCAAGCGCTGTTCAACCTGCCGCCGGGTAACTGGGAGGCCGGCGAAAAGGGTTTCGCAGCGTTGCCGGACCGTTTCGCTGATTTGCAACAGAGCCTGCGTACCGCGCTGCCTTATGCGCAGGCGACCGGCGTCAAGCGCCTGCATCTGATGGCGGGCATTGCCAAGCGCAGCGATCCGCTCGCTGTGGCTGCGTTTCGCAAGTCGGTGGCATGGACCGCGGAGTTTCTCAGCCCCCACGGCATCGATGTGGTGATCGAGCCGATCAACCCGCGCAACGTGCCCGGCTATTTTCTCAATGATTTCATGTTCGCGCGCGACCTGATCGATGAGCTGAAAATCCCCAATCTGAAACTGCAGTTCGACATCTACCATTGCCAGATCATCCATGGCGACGTGACGATGCACCTGCGCGAGATGATGCCGATCATCGGTCATGTCCAGATCGCCAGCATACCGTCGCGCAATGAGCCGGACGGGGAGGAATTGAATTACCCGTTCCTGTTCGATGAACTGGATCGGCTCGGCTATAGCGGCTTTGTCGGCTGCGAATATAACCCGCGTGGCAAGACGTCAGATGGTCTCGGCTGGTTCAAGTCCTATGCCGGAGTGAAACCGTGACTTTGGCCGCGAAGTTGTCCTTGGGCTGCATTGCCGACGACTACACCGGCGCGTCCGATCTCGCCAACACGCTGACCCGTTGCGGCCTGCGCACGGTGCAGACCATTGGCGTGCCCGCAGACGATCTTGAATTGCCCGAAGTCGATGCGGTGGTGGTGTCGCTGAAAAGCCGGTCGATCGAAGCCGAGCTCGCGGTGTCGCGCTCGCGCGCCGCGGAAAAATGGCTCCGTGGGCGAGGGGCTGCCCATGTTTTGTTCAAGATCTGTTCGACTTTCGATTCCACCGACGCTGGCAACATCGGCCCGGTGATGGATGCGCTGCGCACCGATTCCGGCGATACCATCGTGTTGGTGACGCCGGCGTTTCCCGAAACCGGCCGCACAGTCTACCAAGGCAATCTGTTCGTGGGTTCGGTGCCGCTGAACGAAAGCCCGCTTAGGGATCATCCGCTCAATCCGATGCACGATTCCAATCTGGTGCGGGTGCTGGCGCGCCAAAGCCAGACCAAGGTCGGACTCGTCGATCTCGCCGCCATCGCGCGCGGGCCAAATGCTGTCCGCGCGCGTCTTGCCGATCTGTCCGGAAAAGGCTTCGGCGCAGCAATCGCCGATGCCGTTTTCGAACGCGATCTGGAAACCATCGGCAACGTCGCGCTGGATCATCTTGTGTCGGTCGGCGCGTCCGGCCTCGGGCTCGGTCTCGCCCGCGCGCTGGTCGCGTCAGCCAAGGTCAAATCGAACGCGCCAAACGCGATCTCCGATGCACCGGTCGGCGGACCGGCGGCCTGCCTTGCCGGCAGTTGTTCGCAGGCAACGCTACAGCAGATCGCAAGCGCTGAGCAGGCAATGCCGGTGCTTCATCTCGATCCCGATCGGGTCGTGGCCGGCAAGGATGAAGCCCGGCGCGCGCTGGGCTGGGCCAGGGAGCGGCTCAAAGAAGGTCCTGTCCTGATCGCCAGCAGTTCGACACCGGACCAGGTCGCGGCCTTGCAGGCGCGCCATGGCCGCGAAGCCGCGGGTCATGCCATCGAACAGGCGATGGCTGATATTGCCGAGGGATTGGTCCAGTCCGGCGTACGGCGGCTCGTGGTCGCCGGCGGCGAAACCTCGGGCGCGGTGGTAGATCGTCTTGGAATTCCCGGCTTTCTGGTTGGTGCGGAGATCGCCGCCGGTGTCCCGGTGCTCCGTGCTGTCGGCGCTAGTGCCGGAGAGATGCTGCTGGCACTGAAATCAGGAAACTTCGGCGGTCCGGATTTTTTCTCTGACGCTCTTAAGCTGATGCGCTGAGCACTGCGTCGCGTTGATCTGTTGGGACTCCGTCCGTCGTTAGTTTACCCAGACTTAATTAACGCAAGCGCAGTATGGACGGACATTGATGCCGACAGGCGTTGCCTGCCTTCTGCCGATTCACAGCGCGGTCATATCAGCGGTACCAACGCGTTCAAACCGAGAAAACTCCCATCATGCTCGCCAGGCTCTCGATCCGTACCAAAATCACCGTCGTCGTTGCTTTCCTGCTCATCGCAATGTCGGTCATGGGAGCGCTGAACGTCCGGCAGATGTATGCGATCAACTCCTCCACCGTTGATATAGTGGACAATTGGCTGCCGAGCGTTCGGGTGCTCGGCGATTTGCGCGCCGCGACCATCACCTATCGAGCGATCGTCCGCTCCCATCTGCTTGCTGCCGACGAGGCCGGAAAACAGGCTCAGGAAGATCTGCTCGTAAAATGGACTGACATCCTGGACAAAGCCCGCAAGACCTATGAACCGATGATCACCACGGCCGAGGAGCGCGCGGTTTACAACGAGTTCGACGTCTCCTGGGCCGAATATTTCGCCAGTGTGAAGCAGGTTCTGGTGCTGTCCCGGAAGAACGAGGACAAGGAGGCCAGAGCGCTCCATGTCAAGGCATCCCTTGCCGGCGTCAAGGCCGACGAAGCGCTGCAAAAGGACGTCGTGCTGAACAGCAAGGGCGCGGGTGCGGCGGGCATGCAAGCTGCGAAAAGCTTTGACGATGCCATCAAGATGGTTCTGGCGTCGCTGCTACTGGCCGTGATCGTCGGAATTGGCGCTGCGATTCTGCTGGTTCGCGACGTGTCCGCTGGAATCAAATCCATCGTTGCGCCGATGCAGGCGCTGGGCAACGGCGATCTGACCGCGCAGGTGCCGCATCAGGGGGAGACAACCGAGATTGGCGCCATGGCGGACACTTTGCAGGTGTTCAAGGATGCACTGATCGCGAAGAAAGCCGCCGATGAGGCTGCGACGCTGGATGCCGACGCCAAAATCCAACGTGGCCAGCGCGTCGACAACATAACGCGGAAATTCGAATCGCTGATCGGTGAACTGGTAGATTCACTGTCGTCGGCCTCTACCGAGTTGGAAGCTTCCGCCAGTACGCTCACCTCGACCGCGGAGCGCGCCCAAGAACTGACCACAGCGGTCGCAGCGGCGTCCGAGGAAGCCTCGACCAATGTGCAGTCGGTGGCATCCGCGACGGAAGAAATGGCCTCATCGGTCAACGAGATCAGCCGTCAGGTGCAGGAATCAGCCCGGATGGCCGGCGAGGCCGTTGATC
>JAQGKC010000397.1 GCA_028290305.1 Bradyrhizobium sp. | reverse complement strand
GTGCCCGATACCATCGACCTCCTGAAAATGCGCCGCTCGGTAAAGCCGCGCGAGATGAGCGGTCCCGGCCCCTCGCCTGCCGAACTCGAGACCATCCTCACCATCGGCGCCCGGGTGCCCGATCACGGCAAGCTGACGCCGTGGCGCTTCATCGTGTTCGAGGGCGATGCGCGCGTCCGCGCCGGCGAAATCATCGCAAAGGTATTCGCGCATAAAAATCCGCATGCCGACGCGGCCGAGATCGATATCGAGAAGCGCCGGCTGATGGATGCACCGCTGGTGATCGCGGTGGTCAGCTTCACCAAACCGCACCCCAAGGTGCCGCCCTGGGAGCAGGAATTATCCGCAGGCGCGAGCGCGATGAACATCGTCACCGCTGCGACCGCGCTCGGCTACGGCGCCAACTGGCTGACCGGCTGGTTTGCGTTCGACCGCGACGTGCTCGATGGATTTGGATTGAAGGCGGACGAAAAGCTCGCCGGCTTCATCCATATCGGCACGCCCTCGAAACCGAGCGAAGACCGTCCGCGCCCGGCGCTTGCCGATATCGTGACGCGGTTCTGATCTAGCATTGTTCACGCCGCCTGCGAGGCACGCCGGCCGAATTTGAACAGCAGCTGTTCGATTTCGGCCGCGGGCTTCGCGGCGCTGAACAGGAAGCCTTGCACCTCGTTGCAGCCTTCGGCGCGCAGCCAATCGAGCTGATCGGTGGTCTCCACGCCTTCGGCTGTGGTGGTGATGTTGAGGCTGCGGCCAAGACCGGAGATCGCTCTCACGATCGCCACGCAATCGGGACGCTGCGCAAGATCTTTCACGAAGGAGCGATCGATCTTGATCTTGTCGAACGGAAAGCTTCTGAGATAGCTGAGGCTGGAATAGCCGGTGCCGAAATCATCCATCGAAATGCTGACACCCAGTCCACGCAACTGGTGCAGGATCGCCAGATTGGCCTCGGTCTCCGCCAGGAAAAGCGACTCGGTAATTTCAAGCTCGAGCCGCAGCGGCGACAATCCGGAATGCGCCAGCGCCGAGATCACCACCTGAACCAGGTTGCGGCTGCGAAACTGCACCGGTGACAGATTGACGGCGACCTTGACGTCCGCGGGCCATTTCGCCGCCTCGGTGCAGGCTTCCCGCAATACCCACTCGCCCAGCGCGACGATCAATCCGATATCCTCGGCGACCGGGATGAAGTCCGCCGGCGAGATCATGCCTTTCTGGGGATGCCGCCAGCGCAGCAGTGATTCAAAACCGCTGATGCGGTCCGCGGCAATATCCACCAGCGGCTGATAGTGCAGTTCGAACTCGCCATTCGCAAAGGCGCGGCGCAGATCGAGCTCCATATCGCGGCGCTTCTGCGCCTGCCGGTCCATCTCTTTTTCAAAGAACCGATGTACGCCGCCGCCGTCCGACTTTGCCCGATACAGCGCCATGTCAGCGTTGCGCATCAATTCCTCGGAGGTCGCGCCATCGCCGGGCGAGAGCGCAATGCCGATGCTGGCGCCGACGACGACCTCGATCCCGTCGATGTCATAACAGGCGCTCAATATCTCGATCAGCCGGGCCGCAAAATCGCTCGCCTCCTTCGGTGAGACATCGGAGGCCAGTATGACCGCGAATTCGTCGCCTCCAAGCCGGGCCACGAGATTGTTGCCACGGACTTCCGACCTCAGCCGCTCCGCCACCAGCTTCAACAAGCGGTCGCCCATCGGATGGCCGAATGAATCGTTGACGTTCTTGAACAGGTCGAGATCGACGCACAATACCGCCACTCGCTTGTTGCCGGATTGGCCCTGCTCCAGCGCCTGCTTGAGGCGATCCTGATAAAGCTCCCGGTTCGGCAGATTGGTCAGGCCGTCATGATGGGCCATGTGGGCGATCCGGGCCTCGGCCTTGCGCCGTTCGGTGATGTCGACAACGGCCACCAGAAAACCATCGCGGCCGTCGAACGCGACGCGGCGCCCAAACGTCAGCACCGAAATCTCGCTGCCATCGGCCTTGAGATGCCGCCAGTTGCGGCTGGAATAATTGTTGTCGCCAATCTCCTGCAGCGCCTGGCTATGGCTTACCCATTCATCCTGCGGCCAGATTTCCTGAAGCTTCATGCGCAGAAACGTTGAGCGGCTGTATCCATAGTGTTGCACCGCTGCGTCATTGACGCTCAGGAAGCCCTTCGTTTCGGCATCGAACACCCACATCGGCATCGGGTTGTTGTCGAACAGCAGCCGAAACGAAGCTTCACGCTTCTTCAGGGCCGTGACATCCGAAACCGTCAACGCCAGAATGTCGCCAAATGCCGTCACGCCCAGCTTCAGGTTGCGGTCGTCGCTGTCGATCTCGAACTGATCACCGCCGCTGCCGCTCCTGACGACGTCGAGCAACCGTTCGATCACCTGCGGCAGACACAGCAGATTTCCACCCGTGCCGAGCCGTCGCCAGAGTAACTCGGTTGATGGCAATTTAAGAAGCCGTGACGCTCCCTGATTGAGATGGACGATCTGAAAATCGAACGGCTCCCCGCCGGCATCGCGAAGCGTCGCCAGCGAGAGCACGCCCTCGTCGGTTCTGGAGAAGATCGCATCCAGCAAGTTATACTGAGGGCTTCGCTCGTTGACATAGGCGCCGATCAGCGTACCGCCCCAACGTGAAAACGTGGGCAGCGCAAGGATATCGTAGGTCTGGACCAGGCCATCGCGCACGCAATGCGCAACGGCCAGATAAGGACGGCTGTTCGCAAGCGCGCTGGCCGCGGCTTCGCCGAGCGCCGTTGCGCAATCCGGCGACAGCGCGCTCAGCGGAATGTCCCAGCGGTCATCGCCCAGCCATTTCTGGATGTAGCGGCCGGTGCGCGACACTTCGAGCGCGTCGCCGGTATGCTTCATCAAGACGACATGATCAGCCAGTCGGCCGAGGCTGCCCAGCATCACATCTTCATAGCGGGGCAGCCTTTCGCCCGGCCGTAGCGCGGCTTGCCATTTGCGCTGCAAAACCGAGACGTCACCGAACATTTCGGCGTTGAGTTTTCCGGATGTTTTTTTGGCGGCAATCATGACTTCCCCGCAACGCAGACGCTAAACCCCAGAGCATCCAATGCAGGCGCGCTTAATGCGGTGTAAAAATTGTGAGGCGGTATCGGCAAACCATCGATTATGACAGTTTTAAGTCGTCCGATGGTTAGTGCGCGTTAGAGACTATGACAGTCGGCGATCTGTCCGCCCGGATTGACGCCGCCGAGTAATGCCGCGCCAGCACCGGCCACGCGTCCGCATTCTCGCGGCGCGATGCGTCCGAGTTTTGCCAGAAGCTTTCGCCCCAAGGAGGGCGTGGGGAATGCCGGGTGCCCGCTGCACCCGCAGCCTCGTGCGCAAAGTGGGTAGAAAGCACACGAGTGTCGTCACCACGGTCGCACCGGATTCACCCGGCATTCCCGCACGCAATGGTTTTAACGGTTTCCTTCGTGCTCTCCCCGGTGATCGGGCTTTCTTGTCACCGTCGTCTCGCGAATAGGGCTGGTCCGCGCCCGGTCGGGCCGACTTCGCCTCCGCGAGACTTGACGCCGGCATCGAGGCGTCAGGACCACACGACTTCGCCGTCCGCAAGCCAGCGCCATTCGTCGGCGTGCCGTCGATCGCTCACGGGCCTTCGCAGCCCGCCCTGCGATATCAGTCACACGCCCTGGCGCTGCTGCGTCCATCGCATCCCGCCCCGCGTCCGTGACGATCGCGATACGCCCCTCGAGTGGGGCGAGACGGCGATGGACATGGAGGTGATTTGGCCAGACTGTGAACCAGAATATTTTTGCAAAGCGGACTGGACAGCCCAAATCAGCAAGCAGAGCCAATCCAATTAAATGCAGTCCAGCACCGTCATCCGTTATTGCGAGCGAAGTGAAGCAATCCATCTTTCCGCAAAAAAGAAAGAATGGATTGCTTCGTCGCTTCGCTCCTCGCAATGACGGAATTACGGTGGCAGGCCATAGGACCGCAGTAGCCGTAGGATGGGTTGAGCCCTTGCGAAACCCATCACCTTGCCGCGCGACCTTATAGCCGTTCGCCGAAATGGCCACCGTCAGTCGAGACATCGCCAGCCCAATGCTCGGGATAGAAACTGCCTCCGGCAATGAAGTTACGACGATAGTCGGTCATGCGGGGATGTTAGCAAGATCATGATGACGCGACGAGGTGATGGGTATCGCTGCGCTCAACCCATCCTACGGGCTAATGCACCCACCGTAATCTGTCACGCAGTTACCGATGTAACCACATAAATCAAAAATGCCATCCGACCGTAACCTGCCGCGATCTAGTTTGGCCGGGGCAGTCAGGGCGCCATTTGAGCTTTGGCAGCTGCTCGGGAATTCTTTTTAAACAGGCAGGTCAAAATGGCTTCATCGAAGAAATTGACTGAAGTTCTATCGATCAATCATCAAGACAGTGGTGAGTGGCTAGAGACAACGCCGGGCGAGCGTTTCACGATCCGCACCTCCGCCAAGGAGACGAACGGTATCTATACCATGCTTGAGATCGTCGCGGATCCCCGCAACGGTGTGCCGATACACATTCACAAGAACGAGGACGACAATCCCGGACCCGCGTCACAAGCCCATGCTTGACCGGGTTAATGTGGATGTAATCCAGGTGGGCGCGCGAAATTGTTCTCATCGCGAATGGTATGTTCCCAAAAGCGCCGTTGCCAGATACCACGCTCGGCTTTGGCGGCACGGCTGTCTGAAATCCTTTCGCCAGTTGCGACGTGGCGCGAAAATCCCGATTTGATCAACCGCCAGCGCGTGGCAAAATCGGCATCGCCTTCGGGCAGCGTCCAGACCGCGTGGAGATGATCGGGCAGCACCACCATCGCATCGATCGTGAATGGATGACGCCGGCGGGCCTCGCGAAACGCGTTACGCAACTCGTCGATGTGTTCCGTCAACAACCGTAGCCGCCGCTCCGCCAAGTTAACGGTGAAGAAGAAACTGCCTCCGGCAACGAAGTTACGACGATAGTCGGTCATGCGGAAATGTTAGCAACCTCATGATGGCGCGACGAGGTGATGGGTATCGCTGCGCTCAACCCATCCTACGGGCTGTTGAAGAAAATTTCTTGTGAGAAGGATGGATGCCCGGATCAAGTCCGGACACGACAACGCTGGCGATTGACGATCAGCGCGCAATGACTTCGACTTCGCCATCGACGCCGTTGACGACGTTGAAGGGGCGCTCGAACACCTTGCCCTCGTTCTTGGCGATGGCGCGATATTCGCCTTCGGACAATACGACGCGGGGGAACGCGCCGATCGATTCCTTAATGACGTCGCCGCCCGGCGTAATCACCGACCAGGCGGTGTTCGCCAAGGCCTCGCCGCCCTTGTCGCTGACCAGCTTCAGCGTGATGACCGCGGCGCGATGACTGATGATCACGTCGGTCAGCTTGCCGGCCTGAACCCGGATATCCGAGCGCACCACGGAATTGGCGTCGCCGTAATTGGAAATGATGTAGTAGGTCCCCTCCGGCAGCAACGCGACATCGCCGGCGGAGACGTTCGGCACCAACGGGGCGCGCTCGCCGACTTCAAACTGGCTGCCCTTGTAGATCGAAAACGCAATCTGGTTCTGCGGAATCTTTGACGTGCCGACGCGGCCTTCAATGCGCAGGCCGCCCGCCGGAAGCACGAAGGCTTCGCGGTCGGTCTCGGACTTCAGCGTCACCGGCCGCACCGCGCTGACCAGACCGAGGGTGACATGCACGACGTAGCTGCCGGGCGGCAACACGATGTTCGGCGTCGCGCCGCGGTCCTCGCGGATCAGTTTGAAAGAGCCGGTGTCGTCCGGCCGGTCCGAAAAAACCCGCCACACCAATCCGCTGCCGATGACCGGCAGGTCCTTGCCGTAACGCGCCGTCAGCGACAGCACCGCCTGACCGCTCGTCGGTGCGCCCGGAGCAGCGATCACAGGCGGTATCGCGGCGATGGAGGGTTGCGTCAACGGCGCGGGCAGAGTGGGAATCGATACTGGGGCTGAGGGCGGGGCCAGGCTCATTGCGCCGCCCTGCGCTTCCGGGACCGATGCCGGAGGCACTGGCGGCGGGTGGTCGGTGAACATCTGGGCCGAGACGGAGGCCGGGATCGCTGCGACCAGCGTCGCCACAAGCGCCAAGGCTGCGAGCAAGAAGCCGCCCCGCCTGGATCTATGGATGTCACCCCCGAGAGTCATAATGCATGCTTTTCACTGAAAACGCGGCAAATTCAAGCCTCCGGGCCGGCTACCCGGGGCGGCCCGGTGGAACCGGCAAAACGCCCCGGTATTATTCCGGGGTCGCGGTCCAGTCACATTCCGCCCGTAGAGCGTTTTCCAGGGAAGCGGATACCGGTTCGCCTGAAGAAAACGCGTCAAAATGAAAACTGGAGCCTTTTCCGTTCCGATTCAATCGGAACGGAAAAGGCTCCAGGCCATCCCAACCGCGGCATAAACCATGCTTGTGGTAGATTCTGGCAAGGTCAGGCCGTAGCGAATAGGCTTGGTCTCCAAGGAGAAAATCGGTGCTGGAGAATTTGATCGGGCGCAGCCAAAACGGCTCGAACGGCCGCGACAAGGTGGGGCTTGGCAGTATCAGGCGGCCGGTGATCGGCCTCGCACTGGGCGGCGGCGCAGCGCGCGGATTTGCCCATATCGGCATCGTCAGGACGCTGATTGCCCATGGTATCGTCCCCAATGTGGTGGTCGGCACCTCGATCGGCGCGGTGGTCGGTGGCGCCTATGCGGCGGGTCATCTCGATACGCTGGAAGAGTGGGCGCGCAGCCTGCAGCCGCGAAACATCCTCGGCTATCTCGATATCCGTCTCAACGGCTCGGGCCTGATCGGCGGCGACAAGCTTGCCGCGCAGCTCGAAGCCGCCATGGGCCAGACCTTGATCGAGGAACTGCCGCTGAAATTTGCCACCGTGGCCACGGAAGTCCGAACCGGCCACGAGATCTGGCTGACCCATGGCCGCATGGTCGACGCGATGCGCGCCTCCTACGCCCTGCCCGGGATATTTTCGCCGGTCATGGTGGGGGATCGCTGGCTGGTCGACGGCGCGCTGGTCAACCCGGTGCCGGTGTCGGCGGCGCGCGCCTTTGGCGCGGAAATCGTGATCGCCGCCAACCTCTCGAGCGACGTATTTGCGCACAGCACGACGATCTATTCGCACGGCCCGGCGGCAGAAGTCACGGTGGCGGTCACGCCGGAAGCTGCGATCGAGCCCGCCCCGCCGAAACGCGGCTTCGGCAAGTTTTTTTCAACCGAGCGGGCCGTGAAGCGTGAATTTTTTGGCGGCGGCGGACGACCGGGCATTTCCACCGTCATGGTGGACGCCTTCAACATCATGCAGGACCGCATCACCCGTGCGCGTCTTGCCGGCGATCCGCCCGATTTGTTGATCTCACCCCGTGTCGGTCAAATCGGCTGGTTCGACTTCCACCGCGCCGACGATCTGATCGCGCATGGCGCGCGCGCCGCCGAACGCGCCATCGAGTCGATCCAGGAAGCGATCCACATTCTGGCGCCGGGATCAGGCCAGCCCGGCAGCACGACCATCGGCAAGGCGCCCTGATCGGCTTCGATCAGGCGGTCTTGATGTACTCGCGCAGCGCTTCCTGTTCGGTCTCGTATTCCCTGACCCGCCACTTGACGATGTCGCCGATGGAAATCAGGCCGACAACCCTGCCGTCCTCGATGACCGGCAGATGCCTGAATTTACCCGACGTCATCATCTCCATGATCGCGCTGACGGTGTCGGACTGCTTGCAGCTGACGACCTTGCGCGTCATGACGGCGCTGACCGGCTCGTCGAGCACTGCAGCGCCGCGTTCGCCGAGCACGCGCACGATGTCGCGCTCCGACAGGATGCCTTCGATGCGGCCTTGGCTCATCACCAGCACGGCGCCGATTTTCCGCTCCGCCAGAATCTTGATCGCAGCCGAGAGCTTTGCGTCCGACTCGACGCTTTGGATCTGGTGACCTTTGGAATCGAGAATTGCACGTACCGTCATTGTCGTCTCCTTGAGGTCGATCGCGCCCTTGAGCGAGCGCGGTCTTTGTTCCCTTGAGTCTTCAATCAACAGTTCAGCGCCGATTTCGTTGCCGGCGCATTCGGCAGACACGGCTATCCAAGCGCGCTCGGGGGCTTATGCCTTGCCTCGTAATGCTTCAAATGATGGATGAAATCTCGTTGCGCCGCAAGCGCCGATCAGCCGCGGTTCGATACGTCCGGGGACGACGCATCTGCAGCATCGGGCGCTGCGCGCCGAACCGGATCGAATAGCGAAAACAGCAACAGGCCCGCGAAAAATCCGCCGATATGCGCCTGCCAAGCGACGCTGGCGCCGTCCGCGCCGATCGCGATCGATCCGATGCCGAAGATAATGTTGACGCCGAACCAGACCGCAAGAAAACCCAGCACGCGCGGGTTGCGCAACGCGTGCATCAGCGAAAGCGCCGGCACCCTGGCTGCGGCTTCGGCGTCGCCGCGGGTGAACGAGAGGAAGCTGCCCTGCACGAAGGCAAACCGGATCGCGGCCGCCATCGTGCCGGACACCGATGCCGAGGCGCCGATCATCGGCGCCACCGCGTGTTCATGGGTAACCAGATGCGCCAGCGCGCCCGCCACGGCGGTCACCGCCATGAATACGAAAAACCGGACCGCGCCGAACCGGCGCGCCAGCGCGCTGCCGAACGGCAACAGCCACAGCACGTTGAAGCCGATATGGCTGAGGTTGGCGTGCAGCAGCGAATAGGTCACAAACGACCAGACCTTGGCGCCGTTGCCGCCGGGAAAAGTGATCGCCAGCAGCGTCGAATCGTAGCGCTTCGGGATGAAGCCGAACATCTCGATGACGGTATCGTCGACATCGAATGGCAGCAGCATCCGCACGACGTGGATCACCGCAAGCAGCGCAATATACGCCGTCAAGGCACCGGGCAGCGTCAGGATCGGTTCGCGCGGAGCCTCCGGCGGTAATTCTGACGGGGATTCTGATGAAGATTCCAAGGGGTCCGGGACCTCAGGCGAGGCTCACGCGAGCGATTGCGCCCCAATAGGCGGCTTGGCGTGGCGGCGCAAGTGCGCAAACGCGTGTAACCAAGGGCGTCAGGCAGCTCACCCGTGTCCCGGGCGCGGCGCGGCGTTCTCCCGGCGATGCGAAGCATCGTCCGGTCACGATGCACCGCGTCCGGGACACGGAACATTTCCGGCTGAGAAAGAAAAAGGGAGAGCCTGAGAAGCTCTCCCTTTGCCTGCGTTGACCTTTTCGCGCAAGAAAAACGGGCGACATCCCCACCCCTCCCCGCGCGATGACCAAACCTGTTTGAACCACCCTGTGTAACAACCTCGCCGGCCCCTGGAGAAGACCGGCGAGCTGGAATGGAACGGACACTAGCAGGCCCGCGCCGGGCGCCAATCCCATAGTTAATTTAACGTTAACGGCGCAAAGACGCCGCCGGCCGCCCGAAAACCCGCCTGCGGCATGGACGCTGCAAAGCCTGTCCTGCAAAACAAAACAGGGGAATGCGCGTGCGCAAAAGCGGGACAGATGTGTCCCGCCAAGCCAAGTGCCGGGGCAAGGTCGAGTATGAAACATCCGTCGAGCCGCGCGTTTTTCGCATATTGGGACGACAAGCGCGGCGGTGCGCGCGCGCCGGACCGCAGCGAGATCGAACCCGGCGCGGTGCGCGAATTGCTCGGCGATATCTTCGTGCTGTCTTATGATGGCGCCGCAGGCTACCCGTTTCGCGTCGCGGGAACGCGGGTCTGCGCCCTGCTCGGCCGCGACCTGAAGGATCGGAGCTTTTCCGCGCTGTTTGCAGCGGACGCCCGCCGCGAGATCGAGGATATCATCGCTGTCGTCGCCGAAGAAATGCTGGCCGCGGTCGCCGGCATCACCGCGACGTCGCAAGATGGATCGTTGAGACATCTGGAATTGCTGCTGCTGCCGTTCAACGCCCGCGCGCATACGCCGCTGAGCCTGACCGGACTGCTGGCGCCATTCGGCAATGACCACCGCGTGCTCAGCAATTTCAGGCTGACTTCGTGGCGCTATATCGGCCACCCGCCGCAGCGCTTCGTTCCGCGCGCATTACGTAAACTGGCGGTCGCGCGCGGCTTCATGGTCTATGAAGGTCTGCGCTAGGGCCTTTTCCGTTCCGATTGAATCGGAACGGAGGCGCTAGTTTTTATTGTGACGCGTTTTCTTCACGCGAACCGGTGTCCACTTCGCTGGAAAACGCACTGGTTTACTCGGCCAGTTCCGGCCACGGCACGATGGTCGATTTCACCGTCTTCATCGCCATCGCATCCGCGACGGCGCGTCCGATGCCTTCTTCCGAGAACGGATATATCGTCTGCATCTCGAGCCAGGGATATTTGTCGCGCGTGCGATAGAGCATATCGACGCCGAGCGGCAGGTCGTTGCCGGTGAAACCCCACGACCCCAGCACGTTGAGATCCTTGGTGCAGATGCGATGCCACGACGTCTGAATCGAGCCCGCGTCAGTGAACTGGCCCATCTCGACATAGGTGCCGCCGTCGCGCAGCATTTCGATGCCTTCGGGGCCTGCGCTCGGGTGCCCCGAGCAATCCATCACCAGATCGGCACCGAAGCCGCCGACGATGTCGCGCACGGCTCTGATCCGCGCTTCCGGCGTCACGACTTCCTCAATGTCGACAGTGGCTTCCGCACCGAACTTGCGCGCGAGCTTGAGCCGCGGATTTTCCGGCGCGCCGACGCAGATGACGCGGCCCGCGCCCATTTCCTGCGCGGCGGCCACGGCCAAAATTCCTATCGGGCCGGAGCCCTGGATCACAACGGTATCACCCCATTTGAATCCGCCTGCACGCGTGGCACGATTGAAGGCGCGGATGCAGGAGGTCAGCGGCTCCGACAACGCGCCGAGCCGCAGCGGCATGTCGTCCGGCAGCTTGTAGATCTTGGTGCCCGGCAGCATCTCGAGATCGACATAGACATATTCGGCCCAGCCGCCCCACAGATGCGGCGCCTTGTCGAAGCCGAGATAGCGTCCGTAATACACCGGCGTCAGGCACTTGTTGGCGCTTTCGGGATAATGAATGCAGTAATAGCAATGTCCGCACGGCATCAGCGGCGGGATCATCACCTTCGATCCCACGCGCAATGGCTTGCTCATGAAATCTTCGGTGAATTCGGAGCCGACCTCGACCAGCACGCCACCGATTTCGTGGCCGAGCGTGAACGGCCAGGGCAATTGCTTCGGCCAGTGTCCTTTCAGGATATGCAGGTCGGTGCCGCAAACGCCGCAGGCGCCGACTTTAATGAGCGCCGCCCTCTTCGGAATTGTCGGCCACGGCACGGTGCGAATGACCGGCTGCGCGCCGGGACCATCGTAGGTGCATACGCGAATCTCTTCCATGAGGTTTCCTCCGGCCCCTTCGGCGATTGTTGATTAGAGGTGCGGGGCGGACGCGAGCCTATGTGAAGCGGATGGCGATGCCAATGTCGTGTCGCTGCGTGCGTTTCCGGTGCGGCAATTGACAGGCGCATCGCACCGTCTCAGGTTGCGCGGCGACTTAAACGGGGGTGAGGCGTTGCGCAGCCGCTGGAGCATCCTTTGTTTTTGTTCGTGGTTCGCCTCACCATGGGCTTTCAGTTTCAAAGCGTCGCCGCTGTCGCGCCGCTGCTCGGCCACGACTTCGGCGTTGGCCTCGCCGACATCGGAATCCTGATCGGTCTGTATTTCACGCCCGGCGTTGCACTGGCATTGCCAGGCGGCGCGATCGGGCAAAGGTTCGGCGACAAGACGACCGTGCTTGGCGCACTGCCGGTCGCCGGCGGCGCCTGCGCCAAATGGGCCGGCAGCGCCGGGGCGGCCTTCGACTTCGGCGCCGCCGTGATCCTGGCGTGTCCAATCCTGCTGTGGGGATTCAATCGCATGACCGCGAACATTCCCCGCACAACGTGAGTGCCCACCCTTGATGCAACCGCCGCTAACCGCTCATTAACCCTGCCGGCCGTAGGGTTCACCGACACCGAAAAAGCCGGTTGTCGGGTGGCGAAGATGGCGCTAGCGCACAAAAAAACAATTCTTCCGGCCGCCGAAGAGCGGCGGCGTTTTCAGCGGGTAAAGGTTCATCTGCTCGGCCGCTACATGCTGCCGGACCGGCGCGAGTTTCCGTGCCAGATCATCAATATGTCCCCGGGCGGGTTGGCCCTGCTGGCGCCCGGCATCGGCAACGTCGGCGATCGCGTGATCGCCTATCTCGACCACATCGGCCGGGTCGAGGGCAAGATCACCCGCATTATCGACAACGGCTTCGCCATGACCGTGGGCGCCACCGCGCGCAAGCGCGACAAGCTCGCCGCGCAGCTGACCTGGCTCGCCAACCGCGACATTCTCAATCTTCCGGAAGATCGCCGCCACGACCGTATCGTGCCGCGCAATCCGATTTCCCTGCTCACGCTTGAAGACGGCACCAAGATGACCTGCCGGATTATCGACATGTCGCTGTCCGGCGCCGCCATCGCCGCGGAAACCCGGCCGCCCCTGAAATCCCTGGTCCTGCTCGGCAGGGTCCAGGCCCGGGTGGTCCGCAATCTCGAAGAAGGCTTCGCGCTCGAGTTCGTTCATGAGCAGCTCGCCGAGACACTCGAAGACAGCGTTACCGCGCGGTAAAGCGCTACGCACGGTAATTGCCCATTTTCCCGAAGCCTGAAGGCGGTATCCGCGTTGCCGGATGCCGCCTTCGCCGCTTTGACGTCAGCCGAGGCCGGTTAACGCGGCCTGCTTTTGCCATCGCAAAACGCTGGGCTGACAGGCGACAGCGCGTTAACGCCTAAAATTTGAATCAATTGCAGTTGCTGCAAATTTTAATCGAATTTGACTCAAGTATAGATCGAACTGGCCGCAGTTTTTACTTGTATTCGGCTAAATTGTACTTGGCTTACTTAGCGGCGGCGCAAAACCTTTGTGCGAAACATGGTCCCAACAAGAAACGGGGGCCACAATGTTTGGTTTCAGGGGACGGGGAACAGGATTGGCGATAGCCGCCATCCTGCTGGGAATGAGTGCGCCGGCCAGTGCCGGAACGGCGAATGCCGGAGACGAACGAGTTCTTTATGCCAGCCTTGGCGACACCACGCGCTCGCCGATCGGTTGGGTTGAATTCTGTGCCGACAATCCCGGCGAATGCAGCGGCGGGGCGTCACAACCGCGCGACATCGTGATGTCGCAGACGGCGTGGCGAGACCTGCTGCGGGTCAATCACTGGGTCAACGAAACCGTCAAGCCGCTGACCGATATGGATCATTGGGGCGTGATCGAGAAATGGTCGTTGCCGACGGACGGCTATGGCGACTGCGAGGACTACGTGCTGTTGAAGCGCAAGATGCTGATCGATGCCGGCTGGCCGCGCGAAGCGCTGCTGATCACGGTGGTGCGCGACAAGAAGGGCGAAGGCCATGCGGTGCTGACCGTGAAGACCGACAAGGGAGAATTCATCCTCGACAACCAGAACGAAAACGTCGTGGCCTGGACCGAGACCGGTTACCGCTTCGTCAAACGTCAGTCGCAGAGCAATCCGAATGTATGGGTCTCGCTCGGCGACAACCGTCCCGCCCTCGCCACCGCCAGCGCCCACTAACGTAACAGAGAGACCCGCGACCCGGTCACATCCCCACCCCTCCCCGTCCCAGACCGGATCGCGCGCGGCCAGCCTCCCCCAAGGCTGGCCGCAACTTTTTGGTGGACTCTGATTTTGTTGGGGTTTTTACTAGCGGGATTGCCGCCAACGGCCGCCAGGCGGGGAACTTTCACTTCCTCGGCGGCTTTGGAGTCCAATGATCGACGTTACATCCGATGATGCAAGGACCCAGGGCGTCGGGCGTATCGGCTCGTATCCGATCGCGCTTGCGGCCGTGGCGCTCGTCATCATGGTGGTCGGGGCCGGATCAATCGCCCTTTGGCGCGCTTACACAGGCAATTCTCCGGAGCCGGATCGGGTCGCGGCTGCCCGCCAGGTACAACTCCGGGCTGCGCAGGCCTCAGAGCAGCTTGTGGAGAAGACGAAGGCTCTGGAGGCGTCCCAGGAAGAGTCGATCGACCAGTTGCAGGTTGTCCAGGATCAATTGCAGACCGTGAGGCGCCAGCTTGCGGCACAGCAAAATGATGCAAAGCGGCTGTCTGACCAGGTTGGAGAGCTCGCCGGCGCGGTCGACAGCCTCCGGCAGTCTTTCGCGAGCACCCAATCTACCGAGGCATCCCATCCGGCTTCAGCTCGAAACAAGACGATCCGGGCGAGAGCCCACACGGCAAGAAGCGTGCGTCACAAACCTGCCAAATCGCGGGGCTAACCGCCCAATAGCCTGTTCGCAGAACCGACGTGCCGGTCGCCAGGCAAATTTTTTGCGCCGATTGTGAAATGGATCACATTTGTGGGCGCGGAGTCCGGGCCATAGTGCGTGTACCGGGTGGCGTAAGCCGATTTCAATATCCGGGCAGGGCAAGGCCGCATGGGCGTCATACTCCGCCGGCGGCCTTGTTTTTTGGTAGCCAGATCGGCCTACCCGTCCCTGGCGGCGACGGTTCTAGAAATCCCTGCTGTACTCGTGAACGTTCGTCATATCGCCGGCATGCGAAACGACAAACAGACGAGCCGATTTGTCCGGCAAGACACTTTCCGAAATGCAGCTCAACACCCGCGAGAACGTGTTGACCAGGTCGATCGACCCTCGCGCATCATCCGAACAGGGCGCAGGCATACGAATTGCGTTCAGCGCGCCAAATCGTTCCTTCAGATCCAGTTCGTCCCAGGCATCGAATGGCTTCTTGAATTGTCCGCGGAACGCGGTGCCATGGTCCGATTGAAGAACAATAATCGCCTTGGGATCGCTGCGAGCGATCTTGCCGACGAGATCGATCGCCTCGCCGTTCACGCAGATGAGTTGCTCCAGGAAAGCAGGCTTACCATTCGGATCCCATTCCAGGAGGTCCGGAGCGGCCATCTTTATTGAGCAATCGCGCCTGAATCGAATCGGAGGATGAGGCGCCAGAATGTGGGCGTATAAAAAGAAGGGTTCGCCATGCTCCCGCACCTCGGGGAGTTTATCGGTCAGGTCACTGACCGATCCCCGCAAGAACGGGGTCTCGCCGATCGCTGCGTTTATATGGCCGAGGTCAATGATATCTATCAAAGGTGTCTTCGATAGAATGGCTACATCAAATTCATCGAATTGAATTTTTCCCTCGGTGTTTTCTCCGGCGTTTCCCTTGATGCAAATGGATTCCGCTATGGGGCATTGAGTCAAATTGTCGTATCCATTCTCGAAGTGAATATATCGGTAGCCCATCGAGCGCATCGTATTGACGACGACGTTTTGTCCGCGGACTCTCGGATATAATTCCGTAGACGGCAATATCCTGGCGGAAGCTTCGCTCCCGTTGCCAAGAAAGCCAAGAGATAACGTGCTCGATATCGAGAAGATCGTCTCGGGAAAGCTCGCGACGGCGCGGTCGTAAACGGTGAATTGGAGATCTTGCAAGTTCTTCAAAAACGCCTCGTTGTCAAAATCAAAGAACTCTCGCAGGACATCCGCCCTTGGATAACCATCCAGCACGACCCAGTAAACGTTGGGAGAGTTACGAGCTGTCAGCGGAAGCGCAGCCGTACCGCCCACCGCAATGTGCCGCGAGCTCGCCTCGGCGAGACTCATCATCGCCGGCACAACATAAACCATTCCAACGATGGCCATCGTCGGCATAAATGCCGTTCTCTTCGAGAAGATACCAACGGCGGAAACAACTGCTATCGTTGCGAAAGTCCAGTAGACAATCGACAGAGGGATGGAATCACCGCCGACCAGCATTTTCACTTCGTCGTAAGAAAACACCATGAAGGATGTCGCGGCAGCGATCAAAATTATTCTGAAGGCTGGAAACGAACGAAACACCATCTTGGCGGCGAGCGCCCCCGCGATCGCGATCGCGAGCACCGTGAAGTAGAAACGAAACAGACGAGACGGTCCCGCCAGGCTCTCAAAATTTATCCGGTAAAAGTTGAGAATGGCGACGCCGGAAAAAACAGCGAGAACGACCAAAGACAGGAAAAGTTCAAATGCTTTACGCATGAGATGAGTTTTTTGCGAAGACATAAAGTGTCCGTCCGGACGACGAGACAACTTCCTTTTTCTCGATGGCGGCGCGCTTCATTAGTTCGCACTCAAATTCGGCCTGAGAGTATTGGTCGAAGATGTCCTTTCGACCGCTTAGCATGCGCTGGACCATCGGATCATTTTTCGGCACGAACTCAACAATGCCGCAATCCGCCAAATCGACGATCCAGTCCAGAAACATGGGAAGCGGAACGTTTCGGCCGATCGCGATGTGATGTTCGAGCGCCAATGCCATGAGCGCATTCGGCTTGCTTCTGGAACTCAGTCCTGCGCGTTCTTTTTGGTGCCAACCCTGATTTGGGCTAGGGTTGCATGCATCCATTTGAAGCGGCAGAAACTTCAAGCCGCCTCGAACAGAGCGTTGCACAGCCAGATTGAGAGCGCCGTGATCGCTGTCGAAACCGACGGCGTCTTGCGCGCCGGCATGCAACGCCATTTCACAATAGAGGCCTGTGTTACAGCCCAGATCCCAAACAACCTTCGGCTTCCGCCGCTCGATAAAATCCGACACAAAAAGCCGTTTGCGTTTCTCCTCTTCCAGCAAATAGGAATTCTCGAGCGCGTAACCGCTCCAGAGCGTTGTTGCAAATGGATTGCGCATTCCCGCAATCCACTTTCTGAGATTTCGAAGCATGAATTGCAGGGCACTTAGCGGTAATTCTTTTTCCGCTGCGGCCGTGATCTTTGCAGGATTTGACTGGGCAGATCTCTGCAGCCAGACCGGGATGAGAACCCCGGACAAGATGCGCCACGACAGTTTATGCTTTAAGCGGAGGGCATGCGCCAAATCTTCAGACGAAATCCCTTCAATCGAACCCCGATACCAGGCGTTGAACGGGATTTTCAGCAACGAGGTGAGCAGAAGCGGATTGAGGAATTGTTCACAAAATTGACGTTGGCCCAGCCAGAGCTGCCCCTCGGTGTAGGGCACCAATGACAACGGATCGATCAAGATCGGCTTGGTTCCGACGAATTGAATGTTGTACGCGCTGGCGTCGGTCAGCGTAAAATTATATTCGAGCGCGAAGAGATGAAGATCCAGGTGAAAAAGTGCTGCCCGCTTCAAAAGCTCAAATGGCCACTCATATGGATAGGATATGAAGTTGATCGGTTCGTGCTCGAGAACGAACTGCGATAAATCCTGAAGGGCGGGCTCGGAAGACGTTTCGGTTTGGACGATCCACTTCCTGGCGACAAGCGCGCTCAACAGGCCGGACGTTTTCAGCCCATCAAATGACCTGAATGCACCCTCCTGCAGAATCCTGAATATTCTGCCGTCCCGATGTGCGACGTAGCCGGAAGGGTCGCGAAACGATCCGGGGTTACGAACGATGTTCATTAGCCGAGGACTTTGTATTTTCTGAACCAGATCTGCATCTGGTTCCATCCATCCTCGGCTGCTTCCTTGCGATAGCTTGCACGATAGTCGGCGTGGAAACCGTGCGGTGCTCCCGGATAGATCTTGAACTCGGCAGGCTTCTTGGCCTTGGCCAGTGCAGCCTTCAGCGCCTCGACAGTCGCAATGGGAATGCCAGTATCCGCCTCACCGTAAAGGCCCAGCACCGGCGCCTTCATGTCGGGGGCGAGTTGGGTCGGGCTCTTTGGCCAAAGCGGGTTCGATGGATCGACCGGCGGTCCATAAAACGCGACGCCGGCCTTGAGAGCGCTGCTGTGGGCGGCATATTCCCAGACCGTCCGCCCGCCGCGGCAGAATCCGACGATGCCGAGCCGGTCGGTGTCCCCGCCCTGCGACTTGGCCCAGGCGACGGTACCGTCGAGATCGGAGAGCAACTCCGCATCCGGCTTGGAATTCACGATCGGCAGCAATTGTGAAATATCGGTAATCTTGGTGAGGTCGGCCCCGCTGCGGAAATAATAGTCCGGCGCGACGGCGAATGCGCCGAGCTTGGCGAGACGCCGCGTAACGTCCTTGATGTATTCGTGCAGGCCGAAAATCTCCATGGCAACCAGCACGACCGGCGGATTACTCACACCGTTCGGGCGAGCGAAGTAGCCGGGCATTTCACCATCGGCCACCTTTATTTTTGCATCGCCCGCAGTGAGGCCGTTGGTGTCGGTCTTGATGACGGCTGCGCGCACGGGTCCGGCCGCCAGCGTGTAACCCGCCGTTACAGCGGCGGAGGCGGTCATGAAACCGCGGCGCGAAAACGGCGCGACTTTCGTCAGGCCGATGACGTCGGGCGTCAGCAGGGGTTCGAGACTCATTTTGAATTTCCTCCAGCTTTTCGGATTCGCATTCAGCAATACTTTCTGCGGAACGCAAATCACCTGCTTGCGAGCACTGGAGTTGGACGACGCAATGTGCGCGGATCACCCGGCCCCATGATGTGTCGGAAACCGCACAAGCGCTGCGCCTGGCAGTGGCAATAAAGGACAGGCTGAGGCACAGAAATCATTTGAAATGGAAATCACCGGTCAGAGCCGCTGTTTCCGCGACGGCATGATTGACTGTGCGGATGCGGCCGATATTACTTCCGCCATGAACTGGCGCCCGAAATATATCCTGCTAAGTTTCGCACTGATGACTTTTACGATCGCTGGTGTATCGGATGCGGCTGCGTATTTGGATCCTGGCACTGGAAGCATACTTTTTCAAAGCATCATTGCCGTCGTGGCTTCCAGCTTGGCCGTTATCACCACCGCATGGAAATCCGTCACGCGTTCTCTCGGCCGTCTTTTCAGCCTCGAGCTTTTCAATCCTAAAAAAGACGTTCGCAAAGACTGACCGACACCGTCTCGCTCATGGCGTGGACCCATAAATTCAGAGGCCTTGGCGAACGTCCGCTTGGATGCGCATTCCGGGCTCAAGTCGGACATGGTGCGAGGTCGGAAAATGCCGAATCCAGACATCGCGGTTCTTCACTCAATCACCTCATCGGCGCGAACCAAAAGAGCCGGCGGAACGTCGAGACCGATCGCCTTTGCTGTCTTCAACTTGATAGCAATCTCGAACTTGACCGGCGCCTGTGAGGGCAGACCGACCGACAGCGCTCCTTTCGAGATACGGTCAATGTAAGAAACCTGCAGCCGATCGTCGCATGGCAGTTTTTGCGCGGTTTACGTCATTTCGTACAGGCCATGAGCGCAGTAGGTTACGAGTCAAGCCATGTAACTGTAGACCATTGAGGCAAGTAACCATGAATTGGCGGCTTGTATTAAGGAGCGGTTTGGGCGCAGCCGCACTCCTCGCGACAATCGGTGGGGCTTGGATTCTCACGCTGCCTCCGGCGCCGTCTTTCGGAGCCGCGCCGCCGATCGAGAAGGAGGAGGCCGACGCCACGATCGCCGCCTTGAAGCCTCCGAAACGCCAGCGCCCGCTGATCGCGATCGTCGGCGTCAATGACAGCAGCGAGACCACCGACTATCTCATGCCCTATGGCATCCTCCGGCGCGCCGACGTCGCCGATGTGGTGGCGCTGGGAACGAAGCCGGGACCTGTAACGCTTTTTCCGATACTCAGGGTTGAGCCGCAGGCGACGGTCTCGGACTTCGACGCGCAGCATCCGGAAGGAGCCGACTATGTCATCGTCCCCGCCATGAGCCGCGACGACGACCCGGCGGTCCTGCGATGGATCAAGAGCCAGACGGCCAAGGGCGCTATCATCATCGGCGTCTGCGCCGGAGCCAAGGTCGTCGGTAATACAGGACTGCTCGATGGCAAGCGAGCGACCACCCATTGGTATTATCTCAAGGAGCTCCGCGACAAGCATCCCGCTATCCAATATGTCAGGGATCGGCGGCTGGTGGTTGACCGGGGCGTTGCGACGACGACGGGGATCACCGCGTCCATGCCGATGTCGCTTACCCTCATCGAAGCCATCGCCGGCCGGGACAAGGCCGATGCGGTCGGCCGGGACCTCGGCCTCACCCACTGGGACGCGCGTCACGACAGCGACGCATTCCAGTTCACGCGCCCGTTTGCGTTAACGGCGATCCGCAACGCACTAGCCTTCTGGAACCAAGAGCATCTCGGCATCGAACTTGCTCCCGGCGTTGACGAAGTATCGCTGGCGCTCGTGGCGGACGCCTGGTCTCGGACCTATCGCTCACGCGTAGTGACGTTTGCTGGCAATGCCGATGCGCAGCAAACCCGCAACGGCATGCGCATTTTTCCCCATCTGGTCGCCGCGAGCTGGCCCGCGGAGCGACTGCTACCGGCGATCGGTGGGCTGCAGCCAGCAAAAGCATTGGACCAAGCCCTTCACGGAATCGAGGTCCGCTACGGAATGCGCACAGCCGACTTCGTCGCCATGCAGCTCGAATACCCCAGGGATAGGGCACCGCATTGAAGAGGGCTGGACCATCTCGCGCATATTGATCTTGTTTCGACGCGATCGGCGAACGGCGGCAACGCGTCAGAAGTCGACGTAAACGCCATTCAGTACCTTCACTTGCGAAATGTCCGCTTCGGGTTTGGTCGCCCTCCGCCAGCGATGGTCACGACAATCGGTTGTGTTCGGCCCTTCTCTGCGCATTGCTTCCGCAAGCGATGTTACTTGCGGATCGCGGATATCTCGCGCGCGACCGCAGGCATCATGTACCTTCCGTGAAGTATAAAAAAATGGCCTCGGTGCAGGACGCGCCAAGGCCGCAGGAGTTCTGTCCGCCGTCGCGGCCCTCGACCCTGATTGAACGGACCGAACGCGCTTCCAGCCGAAGGCAACGGGATCAGCCGCAGACCTGGACCGGGTAAACGCGCCAACCATAGCGCGTGTGCACGCGCCGCTGCACCACGTAGCAGTCACCATTGTCGTAATAGGAATCGTCGTAGCCGTAGTACGGATAGTCGTAGTCATAAGCATAATAGGGGTCGTAGAGGCCGTACCCTACCCCCGCAGCAAATGCGCCAAACGCAAATCTCCGTCCGTGATGAAATCCGTGGTGGAATCCACCACTGCGGAAATTATTGGCTGCGAAGGCTCCGCTACGAATTCCGCCGCCGCCGATCGCGGCTGAGCGGAAACCGCCGCCACCTCCGATAGCGGCTGCGCGAAAGCCGCCACCACCAAACCCACCGCCACGAAAGCCGCCTCCACCAAATCCACCGCCATGGAAGCCACCGCCGTGGAAGCCGCCTCCGTGGAAGCCGCCGCCACCAAACCCGCCGCCATGGAAGCCGCCTCCACCACCGCCATGGAAACCGCCACCGCCGCCACCAAAGCCGCCGCGGGCCGAGGCGACATCAGGCGCAAGCATGCCGGCCGAAGCAATTGTGAATACGGCGATCATTGTTTTGCGCAACATAACCTCCCATTCTCGATACATCGCCCCTGAAGTTATGACGCTTTCAGCGCGATAACGTTTCAAGTCTTGGAAGCAGTTTTGTACGCTTGTGGGAGTATTTCGCTCACATCTCCGCGACCGGCGTGACCGGCGCGCATGCATGTTGCAAAGCGAGATCAACAGCCGCGGCAGATGCTCTTCAGCTTGCGATCGATTTGCTTGTCTTCGGCAGCGATCGCTGCATCGGTGCCCGTCGTCGACGGACCGGTGGCCGAGGTCCCGCCGGGAGCCGATCCCGCCGATCCGGTCGTGACACCCGCGCCCGAATTCAATGCCGAGCCCGATGAGTTCGCCGTGCCGGCGCTGTTGGTGCCCGGCGGCGGTTGCGAGACGACCTTCGACGAATTGCCGGCGCCGCTGGGATCATTGCCGGAGTTATTGAGACCGCCGACATTGGCCGGGCCGGACGGCACACCGTTTACGGCCGCAGTGCCTGCTCCCGCCGAACCGGCGCGCGGCGAACCGGCGGCGCTGTTAGAGCCAGCCGATGGCCCGCTCGCAGCTCCGCCGGCGCTTCCGCTGCCTGCGCTACCACCTCCTCCGCCGCCACCGCTTTGGGCCAATGAACCGACAGGGCTAACAAGGATTGCGATTGCAACGGTCGACGCCATCATGGATATTTTGGTCATTGGGAAATCTCCGTTTCGGATTTAACCGCAGCATGCGCGGCTGGTTCCGAACCGGAACGATTTCGTTCCGCCGCCATTGATCAGCATCTGTGCGGCGCAGGAGGCAGGCCCGGTCGTGCGCAAATTGATCGCCTTCGATGACGACACCTTCGACAAGCTCAAGCAGCTCGGGCGCGACCGGATGGCGACGTTTCAGGAACTGGCGGACGAAGCGTTCGCCGACGTGCTCAGGAAGCACGGCATTCCCGTCGACCTGAAGGACGCGCTGCGCAAGAGTGCGTCGCTGTCGAAGACAGCAACGCCAAAGAAAACGAGATCGATCCCCCAGAGGAAACCGAAATCATGACCAGCGATCCCGATCCGTTCGAAGAGGGCCAGCGCGCCGCGCGGGAGAACATTCCGGCCAGCGCATGATCCGCCAAAGTGTGAGCGGTTTGGCGACGAGATTATGCGCTTTTAGAGCACGATCGGACGCAAAACCGGTTTCCACTTTTGCTGATCGCGCTCTGAAGCAATCCGTATCAGGACGGCAGCAAGGAGCATGCGCTCTGGGCCGCCGGCCATGAGGAAGTCGCCGGCGAAGCGGAGGCCGACGAATCCGAGGGCACCTAAGGAGTTGTCTTCAGAAGGAGCTGCCTTCAGCCGATCTTCTTCATGCCTTTTTTGAATCGCGGCCCGTTGCTGGCGTAGAATTTGGCAGCACTTCCCATCTTCGCCACCTGCGCTGGATCGAGGGTGCGGATCACCCGCGCGGGGGATCCGATGATCAGGGAATATTCGGGAAACTGCTTGCCTTCCGTAATCACCGATCCGGCGCCGACGATGCTGCTGCGGCCGATCCTTGCGCCGTTCATGATGATCGAACCCATCCCGACCAGCGCGCCGTCCTCGATGGTGCAGCCATGCAGGATGACGTTGTGACCGACGGTGCAATTCTTTCCGATCGTCAGTGGAAAACCCAAATCGGTATGACAGGTCGAGTTGTCCTGCACGTTGGAGCCTTCGCCGATCTCGATCCATTCATTGTCGCCACGCAGCACCGCGCCGAACCATACGCTCGCTGAATTCAGCAAGCGGACTTTGCCGATCACCGTGGCGGTGTCGGCGATAAAGTAGTTTCCGTCCGCGGGAAGTTCGGGCGCCTGCCCGTCGAGTTCGTAGATCGCCATGCCTGATTAATCTCCTGTTCGCGAAGACTTTGGCATGGCGGCCAGAGCGTTTACAAGCGAGGCGGGTACCGGTTCGCGTCAAGAAAACGCGTCAAAACAAAAACGCTTCAAGCCAGCAGTCCGGCGGCGCGCAGCGTCATGACGAAAAACGTACCGGACATCAGGCTCCAGAACCCCGCCAGGACGGTGGCCATCATCACGAATTCGAAGCGGCGGCGTTCGATCCGCGCGCCGCGCAGCGTATTGCGCATGATGATGAAGGGCGCGGCAAAGACCAGGAACGGCACGGCAGCGAACGTCTTCGGCGCCACCCCGTCCTGCAGCAACCCAAAGCCTGCGGGACGCTGCACCAGTGCCTGATATCCGCTGGCGAGAGCGCCGGCCAATGCGAAGCCGATGCAAAGGGAGAACAATGAATTCAACGCATCAGCCGACATCGGAGATCTTCCGTTACTCAAGGGACCTCCATTGCTTCGCAAAATTGGCCGCCGGCCGCCACACTATACTTAAGGAAAGGTTAACGCCGCCAGATGGAACCGCGCCTTGCACATGGCTTGCGAGGCTTCGATGGCGCGAAATCATGCGGAAATTCGATTGCGCATGGCATATTCGCAGATGATTCGGCCGAGCCTTTGGATGTCCCCCACGATGCTTCGTTCATGACATTGCTTTCGACGGCCCAGCACATCGCACGCGGTTCACGCAAGGCTCCCCGCAGCCACATGATCCCGATCATGCTGGCGAGCGTGATTGCCGCCGGCGCGATTGCCCTGGTTGCCTATTTGCTGTGGCCGACCTGGGGACCGGACGCTTCAAGTGATCCGGCGCGATTGCCGGTGAGCATTGGAGCGACCGTCTTCAATGTGCCGACCATGGCGGTCCGCATGAAAATCCAGCGCCATTCCGGGCCGCAGGAACGGGTCGATCTCAGCTTCGCCTATCCCTCGCTCGAGGCTCCCGACGCGCCGAAGCACGTCAGTTCCGATACTGTGGAAGAAACGATGCAGCCGATCGACCGGATCTTTCTGTCGATATCGGCGCACCACGACTCGTTGGCGCCGGATACCCGCGTGCGCACCATCTATCCACGCTATCTCGAACGGACCTCGGTGCCCGGCCAGGACGGATTGACGATGCGGGCATTCCGCGATGGTACGCCCTACAGCAAAGAGGATCTGTTTTCTGCCGAAGCGCCGAGCCTCATCGCACGCTGCACGCGTGACGCGGAGACCCCCGGGATGTGTCTGAGCGAGCGTCGCATCGACGGCGCCGATCTGACGTTTCGCTTTCCGCGGAGCTGGCTCGCGCAATGGCGCGACGTGGCCAATGCGATGGACCGGCTGACGGTGCAATTGCATGGACCGGGGGGATAGACGTCATCCCCGGGATGAACGCAACTTGCGTTCACCCGCCTCGCACGTCTCTGTCATTTGCTCGGCTTATCCTTCGAGACGCGGCCAAGCGGCCGCTCCTCAGGATGACGTTGGCGCGCAGCAGGCCGAGCAATCCTCAGCCCTGCTCGACCAGATCGTCCTCGAGGATCGCCATCTGGAACTGAAATGAGCGGTCGTCGTCTTCATCGTCGACGAACAGTACGCCGATGAATTCCTCGCCAATATAAACCTCTGCCGAATCGTCTTTTTTCGGCCTCGGCACCACACGAATTTTCTGATTGCCGAACAGGCGCTTGAGATAGGCGTCGAGCTTCCTGACTTCCTGAACGTCCACGGCAGTCTCCAATACGATTGAGGTTTCGGGAGTTTTAGGACGAGATCAAGCGAAGGGCCAGCCTAACTTGCAGAAATCGTACACGCGATTCAGGCAGCCGGGAATCAAGCGCTCGGAAATCAGGCTGCTTGAAATCAAGCGGCTTGCAAATCAAGCGGCTTGCAAATCAAAGTCCGATCGCGTTGAGCATTTGATCCATGGTGCGCGACGGCTCGGCGCAGCCGGCCTCGCCGACGATCTTGGCGGGAACCCCGGCTACAGTCACGTTGTGAGGCACCGGCTTCACTACCACCGAACCCGCGGCGATGCGGGCACAATGGCCGACCTCGATATTGCCGAGAATTTTCGCGCCCGCTCCGATCAACACGCCGTGGCGGATTTTGGGATGACGGTCCTCGTTCTCCTTGCCGGTGCCGCCAAGGGTGACGTCGTGCAGGATCGAGACATCGTCTTCGATCACAGCGGTCTCGCCGACGACGAATCCGGTAGCGTGATCGAGGAAGATGCCGCGGCCAATTTTTGCTGCGGGATTGATGTCGGTCTGGAACACCGCCGACGCGCGGCTCTGCAGATAATACGCGAAATCCTTGCGGCCCTTTTGATAGAGCCAGTGCGCCAGACGGTGGGTCTGGATGGCATGGAAGCCCTTGAAGTAGAGCAGCGGATCGATGAAACGCGAGGTCGCGGGATCGCGGTCATACACCGCTACCATGTCGGCGCGGAAGGCATTGCCGAGATCGGGATCGTCGCGCAGCGCTTCGTCATAGGCCTGGCGGATCAAGTCGCCCGACAGCGCCGAGTGGTCGAGCCGCTCGGCGATGCGATGCACCACCGAATCTTCCAGCCGTTCGTGATGCAGTACGGTCGAATAGATAAAGGAGGCGAGTTCAGGCTCGCGGCGAACGATGTCTTCCGCCTCGGTCCGCACGCGATCCCAGATCGGATCGAGCGTCGCCAGTTTCGTGCCCTGCGGATTGATCTGATGCATTGCCATGTGCTGCTCTCGCAAATTCGATGATCTCGACCCGCAGTATAGCACAGCGAGCAGACGGCTGTCTCAGGGCGCGTCCGGCGAAAACGAATGTCAGCCCTGACTTCGAATGCGCGCTAAAACGTTGAAGCGGCACATTTTCTTCACGCCGGCCGAAATCCGCCTTCCCTGAAAACGTCGCCTCAAAATGGTCGGGAATTCCGGGAAATCAAGCGGCCCGAAGTCCGACTATTTGCGGATTTCCGATCCGCGTTCGATCCGGGCATGTTGGCCGGAAACGGGGGGAAAGTACCATCAATACGCAGATTTTACGCGCGCGCGGCACCTATTCGGCCTGGGCCTGGGTGTCGGCGGTGGCCATTCCCCTGATGCTGATCGCGCCGGCGATATGGAACGGATACCCGCTGCTCCAGTATGACACCGGCGGCTATCTGGCGCGGTGGTACGAGGGTTACCTGGTCCCCAGTCGTTCTACCGTGTTCGGTCTCTACCTTCATTTCGGCGAGGATTCGAGGTTCTGGATCAATCTCGGGATTCAGGCGCTGGCGACGCTCTGGATCCTGCAACTGACGCTGCGCGTGTTCGGCATCACGCGTCCGTCGCGGCTGGCCGTGGTGAGCATCGCCTTGATCCTGACCACGGCCCTGCCCTGGCTCGCCAGCATGTTGTTGACCGACATCTTTGCCGGTCTGTCGGTGTTATCGCTCTTTATTCTCGTCCTGCACGGCGACAAGATTTCCACCGTCGAAAAATGTTCGCTGTTCGCTTTCACGGCCTTCGCCGCCGCGACCCACAGTGCAACGCTTGCAGTGCTTTTGGGGCTGTGTTGCGTCGGCTGGATGGTACGACCCTTCCTGCACAAACGAATTGCCACTTCCGGACTGGTGCAGGGCAGCCTGACAATTGTTGCGGGCGCCGCGATGCTGTTGTCGGCGAATTTCGCACTATCCGGACAATTCGCGTGGACGCCCGGAGGCTACGGCGTTGCATTCGGGCGCATGCTGCAGGATGGCATCGTCACGCGTTATCTCCGGGACCATTGTCCGGAGCAGCAACTGAAACTCTGCCCCTATCGCGACGAACTGCCGGCCACCGCCGACGAATTCCTGTGGGGTAATAGCATGTTCAACGCGCTCGGCCGCTTCCAGGGCATGAATGACGAGATGGGCTTCATCGTACGGCGATCGCTGGCCGAACATCCGCTCTGGCAGGCCGAGGCCGCCCTCGTCGCCACCGCGCAGCAACTCGCCGATGTTGCAACCGGCGAAGGCACCAATGGCTGGATTCCCCATACCTACGGCATCATCGAGCGCTATTTGCCGGCGCAGCTCGCGCCGATGCGCGCGGCGCGTCAACAGCACTGGGACATCAATTTTGCGGCGATCAATCGGATCCACGTTCCGGTCGCGCTGGCCTCGATGCTGGCCGTCGTTGCCATCTTCGCTTCCGCCATCCGGCGCCGGCGGCTAGATGATCTCCCGCTGCTCGCCGCGACGGTCAGTCTTGCTTTGCTCGGCAACGCCTTTGTTTGCGGCGTGATATCGGGACCGCATGATCGTTACGGCGCGCGGATGGTATGGATCGCAACCCTGGTGGCGCTGATCGCAGCTATCAGGCACTTCGCCAGCAACGACGAACCGGCCGACGATTCATTTTTGCTGTGAGAGAAAATCCAGCACGCCCGTCTTGTAGACTTTATCGCCGACCGCGCGCATGTGGTCGCGGTTGGGAATGTCGAGCACCTTTGCCCCGGGAATGATCTTTCCAAGTGCGGCGGCTGAGCCCGCGATTTCATCCAGCGTGCCCACCGCGATCAGCACCGGCACTTTGATGCTTGCGGCTTCCTCCCGCGTCATCAGACGCCGCGAGCCGCGCAGGCAGGCCGCCAGCGCCCGGCGATCGGAGCGGGTCTGGTCCGCGAAGGCGCGAAACGTCCGTCCCACCGGATCGGTGACATCCTCGAGTGATGGCGCCTCCAGCGCCTTCGCCACGTTTTCGCCGGGACCACCACCCTCGATCAAGCCCATCCCGATGCCGCCAAGGATTGCCGAGCGCAGCCGCTGCGGCTGGCTTTGCGCGAGCCAGGCCGTCATCCGCGCGCCGAGCGAATAGCCCATGATGTCGGCGCGTTCGATGCTCAAATGATCCATCAGCGCCGAGACGTCGCCGGCCATGGTGCCGATATGATACTGCTCGGCATCATAAAGCTTGCTGGAGTCGCCATGGCCGCGATTGTCGAGCGCGATGGCCCGGCGGCCGTTTTTCTTCAGCTCTGAAACCCAGGTCGGATAGACCCAGTTGACGTTCTTGCTCGACGCAAAACCATGCACGAACAGGATAGGATCGCCTTCGCCTTCGTCGAGATAGGCAATTTCAACAGCGCCGTTGTGAAAGCTCGGCATCGGTCATTCCATATTGGGAGAGGGTTAGGATTGAAGGCTGCAAACTAGCCTTGGTAGCCTTAGTAGCCTTAATAGCCTTGGGCGACGGCGCCCGCCAGAGATACGTCGGACGCCAAAGCCGCGGCCGCCATCTGTTTCCGCAACCGCCGCGCCTTCTTGCGAAGCAGCCACGAGTGGGTCAGGCGTTCGGTGGTGGCCTTGATCGACGACAAAAAGCCGAACAGCGCCAATAGCGCGCCGAACACCCATAGCGTGAGATCGAACGCACCGGCCGCCAGCAGCAAGGCGCTGCGGCCGAGCACTTTCAGAATCGCACGGGTTTGCCCGCCCTTGGACTCCGCAAGCCGTGCGGCGCGAGCGACGTCCTTGGGATTCTCGGCGATTTTCAACGTGTCCTGCGCGGCGCGAACACCCGCTCTTTCGCCGACGCGCCCGACATCCTTGGCCAGCCGGACCAGCGCGCCAGCCTTCTCGGCATCGAAGGCGGCCCTGATCGCAGTGATGGTCTGTCCCGGCCGCATCACCGAACCGGACTGAACTGCATTCTGCAGCACCGGTACATCGACCAGGTCACGCGCGGAGCGGCCGGCCCATTCCGTCAGCCCCTCGCCCAACCGCCCGACCTTGCGGGCATCCTTGACCAGCGTGAGGCCGGCACGCACCGGCGCCACGCCGCCGACGGAGATATAGGTCGCCGCCGTCACCGCAAGGCCCGCCGCGGCAAGGCCCAGCACCAGCCGGTCAGTATCCTCACCCATGGCGAGGTGCTTGCCTTCGCGCACCACGTCCCTGATGTCGCCGAACACGAAGAGATCGCCGGCGACGGTGCCCGACAGGCTCGCGGCATCGTCGGCGTCTCCGGTCATGAGGCCGGAAGCGAAGCGTTTTGCAATATGCGACGTGGAATTTTCTTCCGTGACGGCATCATGCACCCGCCTCGAAAGCTCGTCGGAGAGGACAATGTTTTTTTCGCTCGCAAGATCGACGAAGCTGTTGGCGAGATCGGCGTCGTTTGCCGCAAGGGCTGCCTCGATATTCTCTGAGATGACAGCCTTGTTATTCCGCATAGCAGAATTGAGTTGAACGTCAGAAAGTTCCGCCGGGTCGTCCTGCGCGGCCAGAATGGCGCCGGCATCGCGTGCATGCGGCCACAGCAGCGCGCACGCCACCGCGCACACCGCCATACCAGTCAACGCTGAATCCAGCCGCAATCGCTTCACGCGGAAAACCCCGATGTTTTCGCTTCCTTAAAATGGTGTGCCGCTTTTAAGACACAACGTCCCCGACGAAAGAAGGGCTTCTCTGGGACGACAATATTGTGTCGAATTTGCATCAGCAAATGAACGGTCGAGGCCTAGGAATCAACTGCACCGGTCAGTATGGTGCGCGGCATTTTCAACCCTGCTGCGTGTTGTTGATTGCGTCCGCCTCCATTGCTACCCAAGGTGAATACTATGTCCGACCATGTCGTTCCGCACTTTCACAATGATGCCGGCGTTTCGGTGATTGAAATCGGCTCGCAGGAGTTCATGTGCGTGGGCGCCAATCCGCCTTTCGATCACCCGCATGTTTTCCTCGATCTCGGCAACGACGACGAGATCATCTGCCCCTACTGCTCGACCCTGTATCGCTATGCCGCCGACCTCGCCGCCGGCGAAGCGCGGCCGCCGGAATGCGTGCTGAAAGACAAGGTCGCCTGAGCGGCCGGTGGCCGCTTCACGCACGATCTTCGTCGCAGGCGCCGGGATCGGAGGATTGACGGCGTCGCTGGCGCTGGCGGGACAAGGCTTTCGCGTCGTGATTCTCGAGAAGGCAGAACGGCTCGAGGAAGCCGGCGCCGGCCTGCAGCTCTCGCCCAATGCCAGCCGCGTGCTGATCGAACTGGGCTTGCAGCCGCGGCTTGCGGCGCGTGCCGTCACGCCTGACGCCATCAGCATCATGAGCGCGCGCGCTGGCTGCGAAATAGCCCGCCTGCCGCTCGGTGAAGCCGCCGCGTCTCGCGCCGGCGCGCCCTATTGGGTGGTGCACCGGGCCGATCTGCAAGCGGCGCTGCAAGCCCATGTCAACGACAATCCCGACATCGAGTTGCGGCTTGGCTGCCAGTTCGAGGACGCCGTCACTCATGCCAAGGGACTGACGGTAGTCCAGCGCAGCGGCATGACGCGCCAGCAGGAGGTGGCGCTGGCGCTGGTCGGCGCCGATGGAATCTGGTCCACAGTCCGCAATCACCTGTTTCCGGAGCTGCAGCCGCAATTCTCCGGGCTGATCGCCTGGCGCGGCACGTTTGACGCCACCCAGTTGCCACGCGAATATACCTCGCGCCGTGTCCAGCTCTGGATGGGACCGAACGCACATCTGGTCGCCTATCCAATCTCCGGCGCGCGCCAGATCAACGTTGTCGCCGTCGTACCGGGAACGTGGAACAGGCCGGGCTGGAGTGCGCCCGGCGATGTAATCGAGATCAAGAGCGCGTTCGCCTCATCGCAATGGCCTGCACCCGCGCGGATGATGATCGGCGCCGTCGATGACTGGCGGAAATGGGCGCTGTTCACCGTCCCCGAGGGCGGTGAATGGACTGACGGTGTGATCGCGTTGCTCGGAGACGCCGCGCACGCGATGCTGCCGTTCGCTGCGCAAGGCGCGGGGATGGCCATCGAGGATGCGGCGATACTGGCAAAATGCCTTGGCGAATCCCAAAACGAAGGCGGCCCGACCATGTCGGCTGCGATGTCAGCCGCAATGCAACGCTACGCGCGACTGCGCCGTTCGCGCGTGATGCGTGTTCAGCGCGCCGCGCGGCAGGCGGCGCGGATCTATCATCTCACCGGCCCTGCGGCCTTTGCACGCGACCTTGCGATCAAGGCGATGGGCGCGAACCGCATGCTCGCGCGGCAGAACTGGATTTACGATTGGCGCGCGTGAGACGGCCTGGCCCTGAGCGCCGGTTCACCGTTTTCGTTAATCCACCGCGTTGCCGGATCGCCGGGATGAACGTCCACCCTTGGCATTTGCGGGAGGCGCGGCCGATGCCGCGGGCGCGGCGGCGGCTGCGGCCGGTGGAGTTTCCTGGCATTTGTTGCGTCGCCAGGCTTCCTCGGCAAATCTGGCCTGACCACGGATGGCAATATAGTCGTTGCGATAGGCGAGCTCGGCCACGACAGGACCGGCGACGCCGGTTTCGGCCTTCGCCATCAGGCCCTGCAATTCCGCCGCGCGGCTGGTGAGACTCTTGCGCTCGCCCTCCAATAGCTTGCAGTCGTAGTAATCGTACTTGGCGGGGTCAGCGAATGCACTGGAGATAGAGCTGTCGCCAATTTCCGCGCAGCCGGAGAGCCCAATACCGAGCACGAGCAACGCCATCGCGGCGGTGGCGCGCAGCATCGGTTGAGAAATGCGAACGATCATGGGACCTTCATAAGCGGACAACCCTTGAGGTTGCGTAAAGCACTGGCGCGTATTCCGCAAAAGCATGCCTTCGGACGTGATCCGTGGGTGGAGACCGGTTTTGCGATCAGAATACGCGCACACCATTAAAGGAGAGCCAGGTGTCGGCATTGAGGCTTTGCCTTGCAACGCGCACTCCATTATGGAAAGCCATGTTGCTGTAAACCATATCAATTCCACTTGGCCGGAAAACGGGCTAAGTATCTGATCTGGCAACCAAAGCGGACGTGGCGGAACTGGTAGACGCAAGGGACTTAAAATCTCCCGGCGCCACTGAAATTACTCATCTTTCCGATCTAACGCGGGCAGGCAATCCGCACGAAGCGGGTGGAGACCCGGCCGTATTGTCTAACACGCCGCCGCCTCTTCCGCTGGCTGGCAGGCCCTCGAAAACGTGGGCCAACGTCATTTTACGGACATCCATAAACCGCAGGAAAGACCGATGCAGATTACTTCAGTCCGCTATCGCAAGCTGGTCTCTTTGCGCGGCTGTGAGCGCAAAGCCCTTGAGGCAGAGAGCCCACCGTCGGGCCCGGCGAGCCGCCGGAAACGCCTGCTGCTCCTTATCGTTGCTGGCGTTTGTGCCTTTGAAAGAGAGCTGACTGACCTTCTGCCTCGGCTGTCTCTGCGCTATCGAAAATGCCTTCGGCGGAAGTTGCTGCCATCCTTGAGTAATGATCTTGCCTTCGTATTCCGAGGTGTAGGAGTATTCTTCTGCAAAGGAGAAATGCCCGTCGTCATGCTGCAGTATTGCAACGCACCGCTACTGCGGCTTTCCTCTATCGGTGGCTGCGTACCCCCGTGACAACGCCCCTTTGCAAAGCCGGCCCCCTCTCTACGAGTGCCATGCTTATTCCGCCGCGCTCGAATGCACGGCCGGTGCGAACGCATGTGCATTCTTCTGCACGAATTCCCGGACGCTCATCGGACGTATGCCAGTCAGCCTTTTTGCTGAACCGACCGTACCGGTTGTCCTGATGTAACTCCGCCATGGTTGCTACGTGCGCAACGACAGGCGGCGGAATCCTGACCCTGTTCGTGCAAGTAACACCGATCGCTGAAATCGAATTGTTGTTCGGTGCGCTCATCACATAGCTGGTGAGGCCGAAGTGAAATGGGCTCGCCGGCGCAGGTTGCCATGACGCAATGCCACAATATCGGTCCATCACATCTCAGTTTCTGGGAAATTATGATTCGTCACATCGTTCTGTTCAGCGCCAAAAATGAGGCCGACATCGCACGTGTTATCGATGGCCTCGCGCTCCTCACCAAGATCCCACACGCGCGCCGACTCGAAATCGCACGCAATGCAAAAACCGACCAAATTGAGAATAAGCTCGATGTCGTCGTCTATGGCGAATTCAATGATGAAACAGCACTTGCGGCCTACAAAGCACACGCGCTCTATGAAGAAGCCATCAAGCGCGTACGGCCGCTTCGAGAGCTACGATTCGCCGTAGACTACGACACTGCGAGCGCCGTGCGTTCCACTTGAAATAAGTAGGGATGCAAACCGAGATCCTGTCCTCGTGGTGAACTGTTCAGCGTGACTTGAATTGGAATGAAATGATTTGGTTCGAGGCGCGCAATGTCTGCGCGGCATTGCGATCTTTTGCGATGAGCGGAACGAGAAGAGGCCTATCGGATGCAGCGGGGCCGCCGCCCCTCCTCCATCCGAACATGGCAGAGACCGACCGCCAGCGAATTTCGGCTCTCTGCGAGAGCTTGCGGAACGAGGATACAAAGCCAGAGGCCGCCAAGATACTCCGTGTTCTGGTGGATCGGATAAGCGAGGCCTGGAAATCATACTGCGTGGCGATCGGACGACAACTTTTGACCTTTGCGGCAGGCAAAAGAAGCGCGACGTCCTCTCGGGCGCCGGACCGCTTGGCTACTTCATATCGCCGCTGTCGGTGGTTGCGGGTGGCCATTTGACGCGTAATTTGACCGCGGCAGACCGACTTTATTGAGCCTGCGGCGCTTGCGTCCCGAACGCAGTGAACATCTACTAAGTTGTTGATTTTTCTTGCGGTGACGAGCACTTCCGTCCCGTTTTGTTCACGGTCGTTTCACCCAATTCGTTGCGATTTCGTTGCGGCCTTCGGGAGGGAGAACAGCGATCAACGCCGCGATGATCTGAACTCAGCAGTTCGTCTCTTAGATGGAAGCCTACCTGCGGCGCCAGATCCTTGCTGCCTTGTCCTGAAATCGACCGAACGACAAGAGCGCCGCGCGATCGCCGCACGGTTCGTTGGTTCGAGGCCGCCCGATACGGTCTTAACCCCCGACATGACGAACTCGTCTTTCGCATTGATTGCGTTGGGAAATAGACGCCAAAGCTCGAGAACACGAACTAACTGTCGTTTTCCGGTGTTGTATTTGTCAGCGATATGCGGATTGTCCGCTTAGCGCTGCCAACAGCGGCCGTTGCAGGGCGAACCATCGCAGCTTAAAGCGGGACTATTGCGTAACAGCCACAGGCGGCAAACTTTGCGTTGAGCACGTGACTTTTAATCATGGGGTCGAGGGTTCGAGTCCCTCCGCGCTCACCATGTAACCCCCGTAAAGTCGGGTGTTTCTCGCAAGGTGGCCTGATCGCCAGCGCTAGCTGGTTGACAATTTTAGACCCGGAGTTGGCAAACCCCCGTTCGGCGTCCGTTCCTGATCGGCGGCCCATCATGAACGCGCGCGCCGTCTTTCGCTCTCGCCGCCAGCGCCGCGCCGCCAAGCTTGAGCGCCCCTTCGCCGGGACTGGCCAGTGCTGCCTGAAATGCAAAAGCGGTCGCGTCGTCGTTCACGACACCGCAAACATTTCTGAGCTAGGTTTTACGGCCGCCAGATAGCCACCTGCGCGGACTGCCGAACCGCGTGGGAGCCATCGACGAATCACTGGTCTGGGATCGGTCGGACCCGTCCGCCTCGCTCAGTGCCCCCTGTGACAACTGCGCCTCCCGCCTGAGAGCGGCGGCGGCACAACCCTTGGGTGGGAACATGGCGACGGACCGATTGGTCCAGTGGCGACGCTCCCTGTCACTGCCGGCCGTTGGCTCCGATCACTACCCAATCGACGAGGAAATTATCAACGAAAGCGACGCCGCCTTTTACCGGGCAATGATACGACCCGGGATCATTCGCCGGATCGGCTGACCGGCACTCAGGCGCCCAGCCGCCCTCATGCATTGCTGATCACCAAACTCAAACGAGCGGTATCGGCTTAGCTGAATTTCTTCCTTGCGTCCGCGACGATCGATTCCATGCGGTCAAGATACCGGCCAACGAGGTTGCGAGCGTCCGCCCCTTTGAATTCGTCAGGGGCTTTGGAAAGAACGAGACCTGCACGAACCTGCCAGGAATCTGGTGGCTTGATGTAATATTTTTCGATCGATCCATCCGGAAGTTTGACTTCCCAACCTGTCCCGCCGTTACGATCACCGATGAAGAAGCTGAACGCCCCCGGAGGCCTTGGGAGATGTTGGATGTCATTCACATTGAGTGACTCGATGCTCGAATATGACGCGTCCTGCCGCTCGGCGGTTTTTTCGATTTCGGTCCGAAGATTCCAAAAAAAACCCATTAACGGATCGGCCTTCAGTTCCGCTTAAATTGGCGCGTACCAATCTTCAAACCCCGAAACCTCGTTTCGCATGTTTTGGAGAGCAAACGTCACCATACGGCCAAAGACTACTGCGTTGTAGAGGCCGGCCAGCGCGCGTTTCGGATCGACGAGACCTCGTTCGCTCATTGCTTTCTTCGCCTTCTTCCACACCTTTGCGGTGACAAGGCTCGCCCGATATTCCGGGTCAGTCGCGAAGCGCTCTGCCTTTTCCTTGCCGGGAAAGTTTCTAACGGGCTTGCCGTTTCGCATGACGGTCCACCAGCCCTCGGCCGACCCATGTGGCCCCGCCTCTATCAGCACCACCTCATAGCCTTCGTTGGGGTCGTCGTCGGTCATTTCTTCACCTTGAGCCCGAGCTCGACCAGGCGGCATTGGCAGTGTTGATCAACCAAACGCCGAGGGCAACAAAGAACGCGCAAAAGGGCTCCTTTGAGGGGATAGATTTTGACGCAAATCAGCCCTTCGGCTTCGCCTTTACCGAAATACTGAGGCGTAGTGCCATTTTCCGAACTGTTGCAGGAGGGCGTTTCAAGAGTCCTGCTATCGTCTCTAAGGACTTCCCCGAAGCGGCGAGCTTCATCAAGTGGCGATCCTCCGCATAGGACCAACGGCTTCTGGCCTTAGCCATCACTTTGAGCTCTTCGCCTTCAGCCCCAGCTCGACCAGGCGGCAGGCGCTCAGTAATATTGCTGCTGCAAAACCATCCAGATGACGAAGATCAGAGCGGCGATTATGCAGATTTGAACCCTTAGGTCTCCGACCCATTTCCAGCCTTTCACTTCCGCTTCGCCTTCGGCCGGTCGGCCCGTACCTCTCGAAACTCTTCCGGTCCCTTGGTAAGCCTATGCCGGCGCTGGGCATGTTCCTCCGCCGGCGCCGAGGGATCAATCATCTTGTCGATCGCCTTCGAGGCCAGCTCTTTCGCGCGATCGGCGCGCGCGCTGGGCGCCTGCGTGGCCTTTGGCTTCTTAATGGTAAGCCCTATCTCGACGAGCCGGCGGATGGCGTCAGAACGGGTCGTCTCATTCCGCGCGGCCCATCCATCGATTGTGGCAACCGTGGCTTCCGGAATTCGCGAAGAGACCATGAGGCCGCGCCCAGTTGCTGGACGGCCGCGTTTCTTTTTTTTGGTCTACCTTTATTGATTTCCTCATGAATTAATGTCTACCATAATTGCAAGCCGAGGGGAAGGGTTCAGTCTTACGCCCCGGCTCTAACCCGAACCAGAGGTACAGCCCCATGGCCCAAGCTAAACGCGTGCATAGCACGCCACCCACAAACACGTCTGCACTTCCGGTCGACTCGACGCGGCGGCGCTTCCTATCAGTTGCGGCCGGCAGCGCAGTTGCCGCCGCGGCGAGCACTACCACGGCCCAACGGATCTCCTGCGCGTAGGATCGCTCGAACTTGATCTCATCAATCGAACGGCAAGGCGCGGTGACCGATCATTTTATCTCCGGCCATGCGAATGCCGTCTGCTCAAGTACATGATGCAGAGGTGCGGGCAATTGTTGACGCGCGCAAAACTGCTCGAAGATGTCTGGAACTACAAATTCGTTCCTGAAACGATGATCCTCGTCGACGTTCATATGGGCAAGCTGCGTCGCAAGATCGAAGGACCAAATGAAGCCCCGATGATTCGCAATGTCCGTGGCGCAGGGTTCATTCTCAATGCGACCGACCAAGAAGATGCGCTGACCGGATCGGCGGTGCTAGCATGAGCATCCGTTTCGATCAGGAGCACGTCCAGAGACAGATAAATATCCGGAAAGCTCCAAAGCCAAGCCTCAAAACGCGCGTGGCGCTAATAGCGCACCAACGGGGGATCACGGAAAAACAGCTCGAAAAATTCAACGTTGGATGCAGGGGCGGAAAGCGCTTCGACTACGTGGCGTTTGCGGAAAAACAGAAGATAAGCCTGGATTGGCTTATCGATGGCACTCTGGCCCTACATCCTCGCACGCCGGCGCCGCGGGAGAAGCGGCCTCGGCACTTACGCCGTCTCGCAACGAAAGAGACGTCATGAAGCGCCGGCGCCGATCGACCAAAAAGCGCAACCGGCAGCGGCTGGCGTCTCACGCAAGACGGCTGAGACGGTAACAAGAAAAGGGCGCGGGGCTTCGGTCCCGCGCTCAACCTTTACTATCGATTAACCGTTCCGGCGCACCCTCGTCTTGACCTTCTGGTGGGTCACGTGTGCTGAGCAAGAGCCGCCGCTGATCTCAACAACGGCGGCTTTTCGTAGGCCCCCGGGGAGCAGCGCCACCATTGGTGGCGGCGGCCGGGCATTCGCCACACGACAGCCCGCGCTATCCGGACTCACCGGCGGCCTTCCTAGAGTCATGGAGGGCTATCTCGCCCGGAGCGTCTGTCCCGCGCTCGCAGCGCCACGATACGCATCCAATGCATGGGCCAGGAAGACACCGGCGCTAAGCAACGTGAGCAGTGTGGTGACTACGTCTATCGTCATCGCCTGCCTCCCAAGCGTGCCATGCCGGAAACAGCGCTATTGAGGAACTCGCGGTAGATAGTGTTGAGGATGGATACCATGATCGCCCCCGTTGTCTGGTGGTGATTTGGTAGTCCCCGTCTGTTTCAGGACGTTTTCGTTACGTGGGGAAAATGGTTTCGCCGGGGCTTCCGGATGGTTTTCGTCGCGAACGCGGCCCGCAGGCTACCTGCCTTTGCTTATTTGAAAATAGCAGTAGCCCTTGATGGCAATGTCCCTCGAGACGTCGGAATGTAGCGGAGACGCCCCGCTCGGCATCCGTGTCCACTCCTTGGCCTTAAACGTCGCGGGCAGGCCGGCTCCGGCCGCAACGGCTATGCGCAACATCGGGTCAGCCTTTTGGCTATAGACGTCGTACGTGACTTTGATACTTGCATTCATGGGGCGACGATAATGGCGACGTCGTCGATCACAATCGACTTTGACTTTTAACGTTACTCGGCGCTCGGAAGTGCCGAGACCACCCCTACTCTCAAAAATATTTTTATGACCTTCCCATGGGCTTCCCAATTCGAATTTCTGGGAAGATTTGGCGCCAATTATGCGAGCTAAGCTATTGGATTTGTTGGTCGGGGCAGCTGGATTCGAACCAACGACCTGCAGTACCCAAAGCTGATTACCCACGTTTCCCGGAGTGTCCTGGAGTTACCTCACGCTGCAATAACCTCCCCGCCGTTACCCGCCCAACCATTTTCTATGACAACGATCTCACAGGTTTCGGGCTGAAAGCTTCACCGACTGGCGCCCTCTCATACATTGTTGAGTATCGTCCTGGTGTTGGCGGCCGCAGTGTCTCCAAGCGAAGGATGGTAATAGGCACTCCCAAGAACCTGACGCCTGAGGAGGCCCGCAATCAGGCCTCAGGCATACTCGGAACGGATGGCCAATCCAGCCAGTGGAATTGAGAAGTTTCGCGAGGCAGTTCGTGAGCGGTTTCTTAAGGAACCGGAACTCCTTCGGCTTGGGGAGGCGATCCGAGAAGCCGAGACGGTTGGCATTCCCTGGGTCAATCAAAGCAAGTCAAAGCATGCCCAAAAAAGTGAGAATCGCATCACTAATATCGGCCCACACGCAGCGGCGGCATTGCGCCTCTTAGTATTTACGGGTGCCCGCCTGCGCGAGATTCTCGATTTGCGGTGGGATCATGTCGATCTGCAGCGCGGTTTGCTGTTTTTGCCGGATTCGAAAACCGGCAAGAAAACCATCGTACTCGGATTGCCTGCCCTTGCAGTGCTGGAAAACCTACCGCGCGTCGGAAAGTACGTTATCGCCGGTACCGACGATGATAAGCCCCGCGCGGATCTCCAACGACCGTGGGCGCTAGTTTCTAAGCGGTCCGGGTTTGCTGGTCTCAGACTTCATGACCTGCGGCACTCCTTCGCGAGCGTCGGTGCAGGCTCCGGATTTGGTCTTCCCATCATTAAAAAGCTGCTCGGGCATTCGAACTCCAAAACCACCGAGCGATATGCTCATCTCGCGGCAGACCCACTACGGCGATAAGCGGATCAATAGCAAGGGCTATGGGCGAAAGTGTGCCCTCTGAACTCGGTTAGGCTACCCGGCAAAGGTACTTAGAAAATTCCCGGCGTGAAACGGATTTCGTGAAACGTCCGGTGTGGTCAAAAGCCGAAGCGGAACAGCGCCCCACCCTGCCCTCGTCCGCTCTAACCCCGATACTGTTCTCTAATGGGTCAAGGGCAACAGCTCGGTTCTGAGCGTTGTACAACGTCGTCGGGGTGCCTGTGTTCTCTGCGTGCTCATGCGGCACTTGATGGGGTCAGCTGGGTGCGGAGCGGCTCGGTTGAAATCGCAGTCGGTCGAATGATCGGCCGCATGCTACAGAATCGGCGCCATCATCCAC
>JAQGKC010000361.1 GCA_028290305.1 Bradyrhizobium sp. | reverse complement strand
CTTCCTCCGGCGCAAACAACGGCTCGCGCGGTTCGCGCATGTTCAAGGCGGCGCGCGCCGACGGCTTCAGCGTGGCGACGATGCGCCGCGCGATCCCGATCGCGTGGGCGTCGTTCTGCGCATAGTGGTCGGTGACGCCGGATTGCCGCGAATGCACGTCGGCGCCGCCGAGCTCCTCGGCGGTGACCACCTCGCCGGTCGCGGCTTTCACCAGCGGCGGGCCACCGAGAAAGATCGTGCCCTGATTGCGCACGATGATGCTTTCGTCCGACATCGCCGGCACATAGGCCCCGCCGGCGGTGCAGGAGCCCATCACGATTGCAATCTGCGGGATTCCGGCCGCGGACATCAGCGCCTGATTGTAGAAGATGCGGCCAAAATGCCGCTCGTCGGGGAAGATCTCATCCTGCATCGGCAGGAACGCGCCGCCGGAATCGACCATGTAGACGCAGGGCAGATTGTTCTGCCGCGCGATCTCCTGCGCGCGCAGATGCTTCTTCACCGTCATCGGATAATAGGTGCCGCCTTTGATGGTCGCATCATTGGCGACAACAACGCATTCGCGCCCCGAGATCCGCCCGACGCCGGTGATGACGCTGGCGGAATGCACATCGCCGCCATAGAGGCCGTAGGCCGCCAGCGGCGACAATTCGAGAAACGCGGTGCCGGGATCGATCAGGAGATCGACGCGCTGGCGCGCCAGCATCTTGCCGCGTGAGGTATGTCGCGCCCGCGATACCTCGCCGCCGGCGCCGGCCACCTGGTCGAGCTTTTGCCGGAGTTCCGCGACCAGCGCCCGCATGGCTTCGGCGTTGCGGGCAAAATCAGCCGAGGTGGAATCGGTGCTGGGTTGATGCGGCATGGCCTTCAGCAGTTTGGTTTATTGTGCGCCGCAATCGGCGCATGGGGGCTGGGTCATGGTGTCATTGCGCCGCCGCCTTAGGCAACCCAGAACTTTCGCCGTCCGGGCAATGCCGCCGGGATGGGCCTTCGGAGATTGCGGCCCTCAATGGGTCCAGGGTTCGCCGCGCCGGAAGGCAAAATTGTCGGCATAGGCGGCTTGCCGGCGCGCCGGCTCCTTCGGCTCGATGACCTGATAGGGAATGCCCTCGCGCTCGCAATAGGCCACCGCCTCTTCCTTGGTCTCAAAGCGCAGGGTGATCTCCTGCTTCATATCGCCGGACGAGGTCCAGCCCATCAAGGGCTCGATCACCCGGGGCTGCTCGGGTTCGTAATCGAGCTCCCATTCCTTGGTCTTGGCGGTCCCCGATTGCATCGCGTTTTTGGCGGGCTTAAAGATGCGTGCGGTCATGGATGGTCGGATCCCCACAGAAATGCGGCACGAAGGCGCGTGGTTAAAAGGGTTGGGATAGTATAGAGACACCTTTCAGGAACTTGAATCGGTGATTCCCAGCCCTGGATGTTACATTTTCCGAACCGGTATAGTCATTATGCTGCGCAGTGACAATCTTGGCCAGTCGCGCGGCTAACGTCCCTGCCCCGTCACTTGATCTTCTCGAAAGCATCACTTCGAAACGGCGCCCATGGAAATCAACGCAACCCTGCCTCCCAAAGGACGCGATCTCCGGCTCGACCTGTTTCGAGGAGTCGCAAACTGGGCGATTTTTCTGGATCACATTCCCGACAATGTCGTGAACTGGATTACCACGAGAAATTACGGCTTCAGCGATGCCGCGGATCTGTTCGTTTTCATTTCGGGGTATACTGCATCCTTTGTCTACGCCCGGATGATGCTCGAACGCGGCTTTATCGTTGGCGCCACTCGCCTGACCAAGCGTGTCTGGCAGCTCTACGTGGCGCATGTCATCCTGTTCGTCATCTATATTGTTTCGATTGGTTATGTCGCGCAACGTTACAGCGATCCGGACATCATCAACGAATTCAATGTGGCCGGTCTCGTCGACAATCCGATCGAAACGCTGCGCCAGGGATTGCTGCTCAAATTCAAGCCGGTCAACCTGGACGTGCTTCCCCTTTACATCGTGCTGATGGGATTATTTCCGCCAGTGTTGTGGATCATGCTGCGCCGGCCTGGCCTGACGATGCTGGCCTCGATAGCGCTGTGGCTCGCCGCGCGCCAGTTCGGCTGGAATCTGCCGGCCTACCCCGCCGGTACCTGGTACTTCAACCCGTATTGCTGGCAGGTTTTGTTTGTGTTTGGCTCTTGGTGCGCGCTTGGCGGGGCCACGAAGTCGCGGTCGATCATCGATGCGCCCGCCACGCTCTACTTCTGCATCGCCTATCTGATCTTTGCGCTGATCATGACCATGGCGGGCAAGTTTCCGGATTTTGGGGCCCTGTTCCCGCATTGGTTCTATGGAATCTTCAATCCCAACGACAAGACCAATCTCGCGCCCTATCGTTTCGTGCATTTCGTGGTGATCGTGATCTTGGTCATCAGGTTTGTGCCGAAGGACTGGTCGGGCCTGGAATGGCGGGTTTTCGATCCCGTTATCGTCTGCGGTCAGCAATCGCTCGCGGTGTTCTGCGTCGGCGTCTTCCTGTCCTTTGTCGGCCATTTCGAACTGATGATGAGTTCGGGCTCGCTGTTCGCGCAGATCTTCGTCAGCGTGACGGGAATAGCGATTATGACCATCGTCGCCTATTACATCTCCTGGTCGAAAAGGCAGGACAAGCCGCCTCCGAAGCAAACCGCGACACCGGCGCCAGCGTCAGCCAAAGCCGCTTGATCCCCGGTCGCCTGATCCCGAAGGTTTTCCTTACCGCCGGGGCTTGGTGACCAATCTGCCCTTGGACGAAAACCCGCCCCACTCGGTGGACCAGCCGACGCCTGGCTGCTGGCTTCGCTTGCCCTGCAGCGCGAACCCGGCGCCCTGAGGGTCCCTGCATCGGGCGAACCAGCTGCCGCCTGGCAATTCAAGCGGGCCTTCGAATATCTGGCCGCCGCCGGTCATTACGCGCTCCATGGCCGCGTCGATGTCGTCAACATTGAAATAGCAAAGCCAGAACGGGATCGGGTCGACGTTGCGTTTGTTGAACATGCCGCCGATCATCTGCCCGCCGGCGGAGAACAGCTGATAAGTGTCCGCCGGACCGATTTCGGCCTCCGCCTTCTGCCAGCCGAAAATCTCGCCGTAGAAAGCGAACGCCTTCTCCCAATCGGCGGCGAGCAACTCATGCCAACCCACGCGCCCCGGTTTGCCCGGTTCAACAGATTGCTGCCGCCCGGTTTTCAGTCCCTTGACCAAGGCAAACGTTGCCTTTTGCGGGTCCGCGACGACCGAGATGCGGCCGATATTGCTGTTCGTCGGAGGGACGTAAACGGCTCCGCCAAGACGCGCGATCTGGTTGGCGGTCACGTCTACGTCGTTGACGCCGACATACCCCATCCATCGCGGCGTCGCGCCCATTCGCCTCGCCGCCTCCGGCAAATCCATGAGCCCGCTGACCGGAGCCCTTCCAGCGGTGAACAGGGTATAAGCCAGATCAGGCGTCGATGCGTCCTTTGCGCCCCAGCCCACGACCTTGCCGTAGAAGGCCTGGGCGGCCGCCATGTCTGTCGTCATCAGTTCGTACCAGGCGAAACGTCCATGACAATCGACCATGTCGGTTTCTCCGTTAGCGCCTGCAAACAGTCACGGCGCCACATTGAGCCGACTTGATTAAGCCGACTGGCTTCTTTTCCGGCGCGTCATGGAAAGGCTAAGCCGCCTGAATAACGGCGGGTCGGGTCGAATGCAAGGACGGCGCGACGCCCTCCGTTCCACCGAGAGCAAGGCGCAACGAAAGCATCGGTCTCGGTCGAGGCGAAGGGCCGGCATGTGGACCATTGATGGTAGCCTTTGATGCATTGCGAAGTGTTTCACAGGCAGGTGACGAGACGCATCAAGCCAGTGGCCGCTTCTGGCTTGCACGCGCTGAGTTTGTCGAAAGATGAACGGATCATGGATAGTGCGGTGGGATAGATCGCGCTGGCGCGTTCATGAACATGAACCAAAAAACACCGGAAACAACTGCGCCTGACGTACGTTATGTACGCGATCGTGAACGAGATCAGCGCGCGTGACTGCCTTGCACGGCGCATTTGCAGAGGGTAGAGTCACGTCGCTGGACTCGAACCGTTTTTTGCAAGGTATGGAGGAGCGACCAATGCCACGAGTGAAACAAGCTTCCAAGCGCCAACGTGTGTCGAAATCTGTTCCGGTGCTAGGGGCCGCCGGGCTAACTTTTTCACTGGTGGGAGGCGCGTCAGCGGCCGCCGTGCCTACGACAAATGAAGCGAAGACGCCCACGCTTGGCCTGGGCCACGAAATCACTTTAGGTGAAGAGGAAATCGCCGACGTCAGCTTGGCGACGTTCTACGTCTTCGACAAGGAGAACACAGCAGCGGCTCGGAGCGGCGTACAATTAGCCTGGCGTGGCTGTGGCGGCTGCAGGGGTTGCCGAGGCTGCCGAGGTTGCGGTGGTTGCAGGGCTTGCCGAGGCTGCGGTTGCGGAGGCGGCTGCTGCGCTTCCTGGGGAGCCTGCCGCTTGTGCTAAACCAATTCCGCTTAGGTTAACAAACGCTGAATCATTATTGGCCGGGTTCGACGAAGTCGACCCGGCCAATCCACGTTTCATCAGCATTGTAGCCACATGTGCGCGGGAGTGAACCCGTGCATGGCGGCCGAGTGAGTCTCCAACCTTGTCGAGAAATGCAAGCGCCCGGGCTGGACGAAGCAAATCCAGCGGTCGGAAAATACGCCCTGCGAAAGCGAAGCCGAGTGGCAGGCAAGGTGCGCGTACTGACGGCATGACCGGCGATCGCGGGGCCGGTTCTGCGCGGCACGTCAGCAAAGACGTTGCGCAGTTCGCGCCGAATTTCACCGTCTATGTGCTGCCGCCCGATGTCGTGTGCCTCTACTCCGAGGACCGGAAGTTCTTTCTTCACGGCGAACTTTATTGTGCCCTCGCCTCGGCCATTGGCAAAGGCGGAAAGAGCCTTCCGGAACTCGTTCACGAACTTGGCCGAAATTTTCCATCCGACAAGGTCGAGGAAGCCCTCAAGCGTCTTATCGAACGCCGCTATATCGTCCCGGCATCGCCCTCTTCCGCCGACGCCATGGCCGGCTATTGGGCGAGCCTCGGCCTGCCGCCCGGTATCGCGGAGCAAAATCTCGGAAACTGTCGTGTGCGGGTTGAATCGATCGACGTGCAGGGTGCGGCCGAGTTCGGTGCCGCCCTGAGCGAGCTCGGCGTTCGCGTCGTCAAGCGAACCCCCGACCTGACGGTCACGCTGGTGAACGACTATCTCGAACGACGGCTGGCCGAATTGAACCAGCAGCGGGTATCGGACCACGCGCCCTGGCTGCTCGTGCAACCCTCCGGTGCTTTTCCCCTGGTGGGGCCCGTGTTCAACCCAGGCGACAGCGCCTGCTGGACATGTCTGTTCGATCGCATGATACGGAATCGAGAGGTCAAGGGATTTCTGGACCGCGGACCGGCGCGCGCTGTCGCCGTTTCACCGCTCGCCCGCAACCCGCTTGGACAAAGCGCCATCCAGTTTGCTGCCCTCGAAGTTGCCAAAGCGATTGCCACCGGCTTTCGTACCGAGCTGAACGATCACATCATCAGTCACGATTTGTTGGGCTCGAATATCGTGAAGCATTATGTGGCGCGCCGCCCGCAATGTCCGACCTGCGGCAGCAAAAAGCTGCGGGATCCGCGCCGAGCGCCAGTGCCGATCGAGTTGAGCGCCGGCGCCAAGCTGGTCATGACCAGCGGAGGATACCGGACCGTGTCGTCGCGGGCCACGGTGGCGCGTTTCCGCAAGCATGTGAGCCCTCTCACCGGTGTGCTCACGCGGCTCGAGCGGATCGAAGCCGATCTACCTATGAACACCAACTTCTACGCGGCGCACAATTTCTCGGCGCCGGCCCAGAGCGTCAATGAGCTCAGGGAAGGATTGAGCGGCGGCAGCTTCGGCAAGGGCAGCACTGCCGAGCAGGCTGAAGCCAGCGCGCTGATGGAGGCGATCGAGCGCTATTCGGGAATTTTTCAGGGCGACGAGATCCGGGTGACGCGGCGGTTTACGGATTTTGCGCCGGGCGATGCGATCGTTCCCAACGACATCCTGCTGTTCAGTGACGCACAATCCCGGCCTCACGAGACGTCGGCCGACGACTCCGGCGAGTCACACGTCGCTCTCGCTCCGTTCGATCCTTCGGCCAAGATCGAGTGGTCGCCCGTCTGGTCGCTGCGCGATGGACGCTTCAAATACATCCCGACCAGCGTTCTGTATTTTTTCTACAGCGGCCCTGCCGCCTTCCAGGCGGACTCCAACGGCTGCGCGGCCGGCAATACGCTCGAGGAGGCTATCGTCCAGGGATTCCTGGAATTGGTGGAGCGGGACGCCTACGCGATCTGGTGGTACAACCGATCGCAACGGGCGGAAGTCGATCTTAGCCAGTTCGACGACTCCTACGTTCGCGATCTGCATAGCCAGCTAGCCGAAACCGGACGCAAGCTATGGGTGCTCGACGTTACCAGCGACCTCGGCGTTCCAACCTATGTGGCCATATTGCACTGGATGCAAAACGGACAGGAAAATATCGAGTTCGGTTCCGGCGCGCACTTCGACAAACGCATTGCCTTGCTGCGCACGTTGACGGAGCTGAACCAATTCATGTCGATCGGCCTCATGGGAGGCGGAACGGGTGAAAAACCCAGCCTCGACGGCGTCACGCCATTACGCCTCGAAGACTATCCGTTCCTGACGCCGAGCGGCAATCCAATGGTCCTGCCGGGCTCCGGCTCGGAGGTCGGCCCGCTCGACAACACACGCGACCAGGTGCTCGCCTGCGTCGATCTCGCGAGGCGCGCAGGCCTCGATTTCCTCGTCCTCAACCAGACGCGGCCTGACGTCGAGGTCCCGGTCGTCAGAGTGATCGTTCCGGGACTGCGGCATTTCTATCGCCGCTTCGCGCCGGGTCGGCTTTACGATGTTCCGGTAAAACTGGGATTGCGGGATCGGCCGTCGCTGGAAAGCGAACTCACTCCGTTCCTTCCCCACACCTGAGGGTCAAGCCGGCTTGCGCGCTCCCAAAAAAAAGCGAGGGCGGCGGACCGCGGCACCAACCATTTCCGCTCGGCTGAGCGCTCACATCACGCTCGAAGCGCAGGCGGACGGAAATATATTCGCCTGCTTCGATGGCTATTCGGTCGGCTTGGGAAAGTTCAGCGCCGGCGCCGTGGAGCGCGCACAGGAGCTGCGCACGGGTCTGCCACTCGGCTCATTTGCCTCCGACGGCAGTCCCGTCGACAAGGAAATCGATCTGCTGGTCCGGCGATTGGCCCGGCGCGGCCTTTTGGAATACCGCCTGGGGCACTCGCGTGACGACAAGGACCAGGTCGTCATCGAACCGCAGATTCCCGACTACTGGCCGCGAACGCAGGAGCTAGGCGATGCCGACGCGATCGTGCTGTCGCGGTTTGCGTATTTGCGGCGGCGCGGCAACGAGATGGTGCTGGAATCGCCGCGCGCCGGCGCGCTGTTCAGAATTTGCGATCCGAAGATCGCGAGCGCTATCGCGCACCTGTCTACACCGCAACAACTCAAGAAGTTCCGGCTGTACGAAGGCTTTCCGGGGGCCGAGCTTCTCGCTCTGCTGGTGGATTGCCAAATCCTTTTCAAGGTCGACGCCGCCGGCGGCGATGGCCTCAGATCGGCCGAGGGCGACGACAACCTCGTTCTCTGGGACTTTCACGATCTTCTGTTCCACACCCACAGCACCGAAGGCCGACAGGCCAACCCGCTGGGCGGACTTTATCCACATGCGGGCGTGATACCTCCGCCACCGGCGGTGCGACCCCGCTGGCCCGGAAAAAAGATCGATCTGCGCAAATTCCAGGCCGCGCCGTCGGAGACAATCTCGCCTTTCGCGACGCTGATGCGTGAGCGTCATTCGACGCGCGACTTCGACGACCGGCAGCCGATTACGCTCGCCGAGCTTTCGCGACTTCTCGACGACACGGCGCGTATCCAGGCGAAATGGAAAAGCAGGGTCGACCTTGGCAATGGCGGCCCTCTCGTAGCCTATACGACCAGGCCATATCCTTCGGGTGGAAGCGCCTACGAGCTCGAGCTTTATCTGGCCGTCGCCAACTGTGAAGGGCTCGCACGCGGATTCTATCATTACGACGCCGACCGACACGCGCTGGTACCGATCGCCGCGCGCACGGCTGAGATCGACGCGATGCTGGCTGCCGCCGAATTCGCCATGGATGCCCCCGGCGCGCCTCAGATCCTGATTACCATCGCTGCGCGTTTCGACCGGATTTCGTGGAAGTACAGTTCAATCGCGTATTCACTCATCCTGAAAGATGTCGGCGTGTTGATCCAGACGCTCTACCTGATGGTGACCGACATGGGCCTGGGCGGATGCGCGATCGGGACCAATAACATCGATCTGTTCGCGAAGATGACGGGGATCGAATTCCACGTCGAGGGCCCGGTCGGTCAATTTGCGATCGGTCGCGGCAGGAAACCGGACGCCCCCGACTAACGGCCGCACGATCCGAACAGAAAATCAGATACGTCCTCGGCCAGACGCACCTGATCCTATTTTTTTGGAATGTGGACTAAAGCGCATGGAAGCAAACGGGCACGCGGTGCACTATGGATGACCCTGAACAAGGCGGAGGCGGAAGCCGGCGCCCCGCGATTGCAGGACTAGCCATTGCGGTTGTCTTGTTGGTCGCGGGACTGTGGCTGGCTCACGAGCTGACCGCGGCCAGCAAAATGCAGGATTGCCTGATGTCAGGCCGTACCAACTGCAACGTCATTGAATCGCCTGCTCAATAAACCGCGGCCGACGAAGCGGTTAGAACCATCCCTTAGTTGCAGGGATGACGCTGGCCATCCTCGCCCCGGTAGTTTGCCGTCGCCTGCCCGCAATACCGGCTGAACCCGTCATAGATTCCATAGGGCCGGCCGGTCACCGGATACACGACACGGTCGGGCGGAACCGACGTACCCGGATAAAAATCGGGCGGGCCGAAATTATGCAGGTAGATGTCGTCAGCGCCAGCGTGCCGGTGATGGTGCCGGACGTACATGTCCGCCGCGATGGCCGGCGCCGAAACCGACAGCAATAGGATCGCAGTAGCCAAAAGCCTAATCTTCATTGCTTGCCCTCGCGGTTCGGCAGGTCATCAGCAGTTTCAGCCCAAACTCTATACCTGCGGATAGCCTCCGTTGCCAGCTAGTTCGATTTTGTCGGCCACACAGCTTTCCAGCCAAATCAGCTCCTGGAGGAGCCGAGAACCTTGGCGATGGTCGCAACCGTCATAGCGTTCCGGTCGGCGGCCTGCTGAAGTTCCAATTGGTCCTTGGCCCGCTCCTCGACCAGGAGATCGATAAGTGCCAGCCTCTTCTTCTCGTCGACCGCTTCCGCTAACAGTTTTCGATAGCGATCGTAGTCAAACCTCGCATCCTGCTTACGCATCGCACGCGTCCTCACTTACGTTGCCGCGCGCAGTTTTTCCCAACCCTCGAACGAGCGCAACAAAAAGCAGGGGCATGCCGACAGTTTCCCAACGGGGATTGTTCAATCGGCACATCGGGAACCGCGTCCGTGGGCGTCGGGACCGCGGGAGAAAAGGTAAAGGGTTCAAACGGTATTTTTTGGTCGGGCCAATTGGACTCGAACCAACGAGTACCGACGAAATTGCATTAAGCTCATTTGCCACCACGCATGCTGGAGTCCTTGCCCCCCCCTTTTCGGCCGAAACGCTCGTCAGCCCCGCCGCCGAATATCACGACGCTAGAACCCCAGGGATACAAACCGAAAGCCTCCAACCTTGCGAACTCAAGGCAGGAATATGTTGCCGGTTCAATTCTGCCCAGCGGGCGGCTTGGTTCATTAGGTTGCCTACCTAAATCACTGATTTTAATGGTGTTTGCCGCTGGCACGCGGGTTGCTCGCACGATGAGAGTGAAAATTTGGAGTGCTTAGATGAGCGTGAGCAGTATCAACAGTGGAGCTGCCTTGAATTGGCCGACGCTGTCCCGCCAGACCAACCCTTCTGCAGCGAACGCAACAAATACAGGAACCGGAAGTCCTTCAACGAGCACAGATGTCAACGGTCCGTCCGACTCGATCGATGTGAACTTACCGAACGGCTTCTCCGTTGACGTTACCCATTTCGGAACCGGCGGCATCAACAGCAGCATGCTGAAGAGCCTGCAGGATATGGTTAGCAAGCTGGAGGGCTATGGCTCATCAACCAACAGCGCTGCAACGGATACCAGCCCGCAAGGTGCGACGTCGGACACAGGAAACAATACGACGACCGCTGATACGACCGGCGTTGTCGGAATCAACATGATCCATGTCGATCTTCCAAACGGCATGTCGGTCGAACTTAGTCACTCCTCAGGCGATGAGAGCTCCAGCCAGAGCCTTGCAGCGATGAGCGCGTTAGTTAACGCGGCCGACGAGTTGGTCGGGGCTTTCGCCGGCTATCCGGGAGCGTCTGCGGCGGCAGATGGTGCAACGGGTGCGTCCGCGGCGACGAACGGTACGCAGACGTCTTCGAATTCCGGGAACGGCAACGGCAATATCACAAGCTATCGCCGGGAAGCGGCTGCTTACGCGGCAGCGCTCAGTCTTGTGAACAGCAGCACGAGTCCTCAAACAGGTAGCACCACTGCCTGAATCGTGAAATCTAGGCCGCGAGGGCTCTTCGCAGGCGGGCGATAGCTCCGGGCAAGCCGCGCAGCTTCATGATCCGGCCGGTGGTGTCGTAGTCCTCGGAGAGCACGCGAGCGTTCTCATACACTTCGCTGAGCATCCCCTGCTTCGCATACGGCAGCACCAATTGCTCCTCCACCATTGCCGCTTCGAAAAAAGCGATGATCGTTTCCCGCAGCGCGGCCACGTCCTCGGGGGATTTTGCGGAAAGGAGGATCGCGTCCGGGTGTTTCGCGCGGAGGGCGACACGATCCGCCTCGCTCACGCGGTCGATCTTGTTGAGAAGCAGGCGCGACGGCACGACCTCGGCGCCGATCTCGCGGAGCACGTTGCGGCTCACCTCGAGCTGCGATTCGTACGTCGGATCGGACGCGTCAACGACAAACAGCAACAGTGAGGCTTCGAGCGCTTCGGCGAGCGTCGATCGGAACGACGCGACGAGGTCATGCGGCAGCTTCTTGATGAACCCGACGGTATCCGAGACGAGCACGCGCGGCTTCGTCCCGGGCTGCAGAGCGCGCACCGTCGTGTCAAGCGTCGCGAACAGCTTGTCCGCGACCAGTACCTCGCTGGCCGTGAGCGCTCGCATCAGCGACGATTTCCCGGCGTTGGTGTACCCGACCAGTGCGACCCGGAGCTGATCGCGACGCGCGGATCGACGCTGGTCGTTATCTCGCTGGATATCCTCCAGTTGCTCTTTCAGCTCCGCGAGGCGATCGCGGATCTTGCGGCGATCGAGTTCGAGATCGGACTCGCCTGCACCGTAGCCCTGTTGCCGCTCGCCGCCCGCCGACGATTCCCGCAGGCGCGGCGAGACATACTTCAACCGCGCCATCTCAACCTGCAACTTTGCCTCGCGGCTATGCGCATGCCGATGGAAAATCTCCACGATCACGCCGGTCCGATCGAGTACTTGCGCACCGGTTGCACGCTCAAGGTTGCGCGCCTGGCTCGGCGAGATATCATGATCGACGATCACGAACTCCGGTTTCGGCGGCGCCTCCGGATCAGCCTCGATCTGCGGGGCATTCGACGTCTTCTCGTCGGCGTCTTCAAATCGCTCGCGGGCCTTTGACTTCCGGGCGGGTGCCATCGATCCGACGACGCCCGTCCCGCCGGTCATGTCAGCAAGTTCCGCAAGCCGCCCCTTGCCGAGCACCGTCGCGCCGTCGATCTCGTCGCGCTTCTGCGATATCGTGCCGGCGACCTCGTACCCGAGCGTTTTCACCAGGCGACCCAGTTCCTCAATGCTCGCGGCATGGCTGACGTCATCAACATCAGGGAATTGGACGCTGACGAGGATCGCGCGCGGAATGGGAGGCTTGGTTTCCATGATGCGGTGCTCCTGCTGCGTGGCGTACTGGCGCTGCGCCGCATGCCGTCGCGGCAGCAGCCTCGGATTCCGCTACGTCAGGTACGGCACCGATCGCTGTTCCTTGTGTCTTCCATGCCTGATACGACGACGCAATAGTGCGGGAAGCCGGTAGCCATCGGAAGATGACGGCGGATTACGCAGCTTTGCGGACCGGATTCATTTCGCGTCGCCGCGCCGAAACGGCGCAGCCGCATTCGTGAACGGTCCCCGCCTCGATGACAAAGCCGCGCTTTTCCAACGAGAGGCGGAGGGTTTCATTGGCTGCGGCCTTTTGGGGATCAACCCAGACGACCAGCACACCGGCGGGACTCAAGAGCTCCACCAGCCAATCAAGCGCGACCTCGAGGGTTTTGAATGTGCGCCGCCGCCAATCGACCAAGACGACGTCGTATTGGCGGGCCGGATGGCCGCAGTTTGCCGTGGCTGCCGCGCGAGCATAGCCGCGCCGATGCAGCTCCAGCATCAGCTGGACGCCCCTGGAACCGGCCACGACGATCCGGTGCTGCTTCGAGCAATGTCCAAGCGCGATCATCGGTTCAATGATGCGATCACCTGTGGGAGTGGCGTGAGAATGAGCCATGATGTCACCATTCTGGTCTAGTTATTTGTTGGAGCTGATGCGGGGATAGGGATGCTGGCCGCCGACTGGCGTCTCGCGCAAGCCGAGATGAGCCCTCGCATCGGGATCGAAAAAGGTGCCATCACCTCGCTCGAGAAACAGACGTAAACGACAGCATCTGCAAGATGGGCAAAACGGCATAAAGAAGCGAGACGGACGAAACGGCCACGATATAGTGATCGTATGAGGGTGGGCCGCTGAGATGGGGCTGGCGCCGACGAGCGCGCGATCCAGGACGCGCTGACCCACAGCAATGCGGTTACGACACGGCGCTATGTGCGCCGGCGCACGAAGATTGTCGACGTTGCCGAGGCGCGCAGCAGATCGCGCGCCGCAAACGACGACGGAACAGCGTAAGAACCGCGTGTCAGAATCGCGAGGGAAAAAGGTAAAGGAATCAACGGTGTTTTTGGTCGGGGCAGCTGGATTCGAACCAACGACCTGCAGTACCCAAAACTGTTTCACTTACTTTCCTAGCGTTTCCTCAGATAGCCTCGAGCTACTAACATCATTCATTTGCTGGCCTTCTTGTTCCTATCGTTGTCTCAGATATGCTAGCGTTGCGTTTGTGGTGGCGACTCGGTGGCGACTCCGGAGGGCGAATGAAGATCAAAATCGGAAGACGCTCGTTGAATGCCCTTCCATCGGTTACGCGTCCAACAATATTCTATGACACGGACCTCACGGGTTTTGGACTTAAGGCGTCGGCGACAGGAGCGCTCTCGTACGTCGTTGAATATCGTCCAGGCGCGGGCGGCCGGCGTGTTTCCAAGCGCAGGATGGTGATTGGAACGTCCAAAAATCTAACTCCCGAGGAAGCGCGTAATCAAGCCTCCGGCATACTGGCGCGGGTACGGCTAGGGGAAGATCCCGCTGCGGACCGCTCAAAGGCGAGGAAGGCCGACGATGTAAGCGACCTATTGACCTCGTTTATGGATGACCACGTTCGCGCCAAGCGAAAGGCGCGGACAGCCAAGCTGTTTCAAGCCTACATAGACAACCACATCGCCCCAGCGATTGGCCGGCGCAAGGCACCTGATTTGAGCCGGTCGGAGGTGGAACGCCTACATCGGGCGATAGGAAAGACCAATCCCGTGACGGCTAACCGGGTATTAGCGCTGATCGCCGCCGCCTATGTCCATGGTTGTCGATCTGGCCATGTGCCAGAGCATATGGTCAACCCGGCCCGAGGTATTGAGAAGTTCCGGGAGCAAATAAGGGAGCGGTTTCTTACAGAAAAAGAACTTTTGCGCCTAGGTGAAGCGATACGGGAAGCGGAGACGGTCGGCATCCCCTGGACCAAGCCTAGCAGTTCGAAACACGCCCGGAAGGTCGAAAATCGCAGAACAAATATAGGCCCGCACGCTGCAGCAGCGCTGCGCCTTCTGATCTTCACAGGCGCTCGTCTACGCGAAATTCTGGATCTGCGCTGGGAATATGTCGACCTCCAACGCGGGCTGTTATTCCTTCCGGATTCGAAGACCGGAAAAAAAACGATCGTATTGGGATCTGCAGCCCTGGTGGTACTCGAGACTCTTCCACATGTCGGGTCCTTCGTTATAGCGGGCAATGACAATGAAAAACCCCGGGCGGATCTCAAAAAGCCGTGGGACTTGGTGTCGACGCGCGCCGATTTATCCGCCCTCAGACTCCACGACCTGCGACACTCATTCGCGAGTGTCGGTGCCGGCTCTGGCCTTGGGCTTCCCATAATAGGCAAGCTTCTCGGACATTCAAATTCCAAGACGACCGAGCGGTACGCTCATCTGGCAACAGACCCGCTCCGTCGGGCATCCGACGCGATTAGTGGCGCAATCGCCAGGGCCATGGGCGAAACCATCTGATGCGCCCCGCACGAGCGTCACCCGCCACCGGCAGCTAGCGTTCGGATCGGCTAGGAGCCGCGTTTTTGACGCCCACCCGAAGGCTGCAGCAGGTCCAGATAGCGAAGCTATTGGCGACAGCCGCCTCAATCGCCATGACGGCTTCGCGCTTCTCTTCGAACACGTGCCAGCGCCTAGATGCCCGTCAAGCTATCCGATAATTTCCCGCAGCCGTTCAGCCCATCGGTCGAAGGCGTCGCGCTTCAATTCGAGTTTCGCCAGCTCGCGCTTTTCCAGCACGGCCTCCGATGGCTGAATGTACGGGCGCGTGACTTTGTTGCGCTTGCCGTCGCCTTCGCTATGGTTCAGGCACAGCGCGACCGTCGACTCCAATACCCCATTTCATCCATCTGCGTTGCGACGGTGCGGCGCATGCTGTGCGCCGTGTAGTCGGAGCCCCGAGGGAGTTCGGCACGTCGCGCTTATAGAACATGTTCGATACGCGCGGCGCGGTTAAAGACCCTCAGCATCAGCGCAAGAAGACTTCCACCGGCAATGAATATGAACCGCGCGTCTTGCACCTTCTCATCCGTCGAAAACAACGGAATGATGCAGCCACCCGCGAAGGAAGCAATCGCCAGATTGTTCCAAAACGTCGCTGCGTATTTTATTCGCTCATTGTGAATAAGATTGCTCGACTCGCTCTCCCGCATCCTGTCCCGAGCCCGACTATGAGAGCGACATTTGCAACTTGTCCACCTCTTCACCGACGTACAGCTCGCCCTCGTATTTTATGAAATGCGTTTGTTTTTGCACCGTTCGAAATGACCGCCAATGCGCCAGTATCCTGGATAGGCTATCGGCCCGGATAAACTTCCCGCCGGGATTAGTGTACAGCTCCGCTCGCTTCTCGCTCATTGTAGCCCCCGTTTTCCCCTTCCAGATTGGCTATATGATGTTTTGGGCCATCTGAACAGACATTCATCAACGTGGCGAAATACGCGGTTGCAAACGGCTTCTTGCCTCCTATTTGCTTGCCAGGAGTAAATCATGAGACAGTCAAAAACTTTTCTGGAGAATGCGGCGAATTGCGCCCAACTTGCAGAAGAAGCTGCGGATATTGGCGCGTTGTCATGTTGCAGTTGGGGACCGCGACGGTCCGTGAACAAAAACTCACCGGGCCGTTTGTTGGCGGTCTTTAGGTAGTCATCGACGGCCTGGCGGGTCTGCTCGCTCAATTCAAATCTGACTGGCCGCCCGGTCTTCTTTTGCCGGACCGTTGCGCGATCCGCCGTGTACCCGCCGGCGGCGACATCCTCGACCCGGATGGCGACGACATCACAACCGCGAAGCTTGCTGTCGATCGCCAGATTGAACATGGCGAGGTCGCGAGTGCGGCCTTCGATCTGGAGTTTCGTCCGGATCGACCAGACGTGTTTGGGTCGCAGCGGTGGTTTTGCCCCGGTCAGCTTTCCCTTGTTCCACGGCACTCGCCTGGGCGCGGGGGTCGCATTCACTAGATCCTGCATGGCCATACTCCTCGGCTCGGTTACAGAGGCGAGAAGCATGTGCCACCGGATTAGGCAGTGAAATCAGGTCGGTTTTTGGGCCAAAGCGGACTCTGCGTCCCGCCCAACGGCAAACGACCTGTAGCGTTTGACCCCGAACGGACATTTCATCTGAGCGGCTCTATGCGACGTTGACCCCGTCACTTGCCTGAAATGATCTAGGTGCGCAGATGTGTTCTTTCCTGTTAGCACAACCTTAACTTGAGATTGAAATAGTCCAGAATGGGTAAAAGGGACCAAATGCCGTGTCCGAACAAACATCATTCATTCTAAAGGCACTCTGCTTCATAGCAGCAACGGTATTCGTTCTTACGATTGTTTCGGCGCAGCTGACTTGCTCGCAAATCCCGTCAATCGGGCATCAATGCCACGGCTCTGACGGGGTTGTCTGGGTGCTGCCTTTTTTCTTCGCCCCGATTGGAATTCCAGCACTGATTGCCGCGATTGCAATTTCTATAATGGCTGTCCGTCGATATATCGCGGGACCGCGTTAATAGAGGGCGGAACGAGTTAGGCAAGGTCGCCTCTTGGCACTATTGAGACATGCCGACGGACACTGAGCATGTCCGTTTGTCGGGATAGACCGAAAGTCACAGGCAGACGGTCAAAACGGCGCTTTTGACCCTCAACAGACATCAGGCTTCGTAACGGCTCAAGCGACCTCAATCATCGGCCTCATCAGTTCGGTACACCGAAATAACGATGTCCATTCCCGCGCGCCCAGCAGCCTCCGCGAGGCTTGCTGGAATTGACGCCGACGCTGAAAGGGCAAGGTTCGGAAATCGGAGCGCGACATCCAATGATGGGCGTCCGATAGCTCCTTCGGAAACGAGTCTTTCAATAC
>JAQGKC010000326.1 GCA_028290305.1 Bradyrhizobium sp. | reverse complement strand
CGAGACCGCGATGGTGCGCCTCGACATGTCCGAATACATGGAGAAGCACTCGGTCTCGCGGCTGATCGGCGCGCCTCCGGGCTATGTCGGCTATGATGAGGGCGGAGCGCTCACGGAAGCCGTGCGGAGTCGGCCGTATCAGGTGGTGCTGTTCGACGAAATCGAGAAGGCGCATCCCGATGTCTTCAACGTGCTGCTGCAGGTACTCGACGACGGCCGCCTGACTGACGGTCAGGGCCGCACGGTCGATTTCCGCAACACGCTGATCATCATGACGTCGAATCTCGGTTCGGAATTCCTCGTCAATCAGCCTGAAGGCGAGGATACGTCAGCGGTGCGTGAGCAGGTCATGGGCACCGTGCGCGCGCACTTCCGCCCGGAATTCCTCAACCGCGTTGACGAAATCATCCTGTTCCACCGGCTGCAGAAGAGCGAAATGGGCCGGATCGTCGAAATCCAGTTCGGACGGCTGCAAAAACTGCTGGAGGACCGCAAGATTACGCTCACGCTCGATGCCGCGGCGCGGGACTGGCTTGCGGCCAAGGGCTGGGATCCCGCCTATGGCGCGCGGCCGCTGAAGCGGGTGATCCAGCGCAATCTGCAGGATCCGCTGGCCGAGATGATCCTTGCCGGCGAGGTGCAAGACGGCGATCGCGTCGTCATCTCGGCGGAAGGCAACGTGCTCACCTTCAATGGCAAGGCGCCGCAAACGGCCGAGATTACGCAGTTTGACGCGCCGAAGCCGAAACGGAAGCTGCACTGATTCTCTTCCCCCTCTCGTAAGGGCAGAGGGGAAGTTCCCATCAGACTTAACTGGCGACTGGACCGGGTAGCTTGTCATCATCCTCATTCGCATCGAACTCCGCCAGGATTTCGATAAGGTCGCGAACGCGGCCGCTCGGCAGCGGGCGGCCGGCGTTCATGAGCGGTTCGTCATTGGCGATCCAGGCCTGAGCCTCCGCTAGTTCATCTGCCGTCGCCCCGGTTCCAATGATTTCGGCGATGGTCACGTCATCAACCGGCCCGAACGCTTTGGTGACATCTTCACGAGTCACGCGCCTCATGGTCTTTCCTCTCCAGCTACTGTGACCCGCCCGCCGGCGGTGGCGGCGAGCGGGGATGCGATGCCTCAGCGGCCCGTGGTCAACCGCGGCGGGTTCTGGGACATGATCCAGAGCTCTATCGCCGCCAGTATTGCCACGGCGGCGCCGATGACCACGGTGACGGTCATCGCCTTGGTTCCCTGGAAGCCCAGCAACCAGGGCGAAACCAGCGTCCACAATCCTACGATGAGATTTAGCCATTCTTCCCAGATCGCGAAGGCGGCGAGTGCCGCTATAGCGATGACTGCGATGATGATGCCGGCGATGTTGGCGTTTTCAGAAGCCTTTCCGGCATCGAAGCCGAATATCCAAGGCGAAAAGAACAGAATCGCACCGAGGATCAGATTCGCAACGTCACACAATCTTGCGTTGGTCCAATTCTCCATGACACCCTCCATTGATCGAAGGTCGCCTTGACCAATCAACCCTAAGACCGGCATCGGAGTTCCACTTTGGCTTGACGATATTTAATGAAACCTGCGCCGGAACCGCCGCAAGCCCGATCGGGCAGATTGCCGACGGTTTCGGAAAGTGGCGTCAGTTCAATAGGGTGGGTGGGGGCGTACGGAGGACTTCAGCGATTGGTGACTTGGCGCACGCCGGCCGTACCCGTGGCATCGGATACCCGCGCACCGCCGCCACGATTGCTCATCTGAGCATCCAGGCGATCGCGCTCCTTCTCGAAGCTCGCCATCATGGGCCCTTCGAGCGAGCGGCCGCGCGGCAGTTTGATGCGCATCGGATCGACGAAGCGGCCGTTGACCAGAATTTCATAATGGACGTGGGCGCCGGTCGACTGCCCGGTCGAGCCGACGAAGCCGATCACCTGGCCCTGCCGAACCCGTTTGCCAGGCTCCAGCCCCTTGGCAAAGGCCGACATATGCCCGTAGGCCGTCTCATAACCGTTGTTGTGCTTCAGTTTGACGTAATTTCCGTAGCCGCCTTCCCAGCCGGCGGTTTCGACGACGCCGTTGCCGGAGGCGAAAATCGGCGTGCCGTAGGGCGTGGCCCAGTCGACGCCGGTGTGCATCTTGACGTAACCGAGGATGGGATGGCGGCGGCTGCCGAAGCCCGATCGCATGATCGCGTTGTTGACCGGTTTGCGCACCAGGAACTTCTTCGCGCTCTTGCCGGTCTCGTCGTAATAATCGACGACGGAGTCGTCGGGGGTCTGGAAACGATAATATTTCTTGGTCTCGCCACCGACAGTGAGTGAGGCGAACTGTACCTCGGGTTTCTCGGTGATGGTGGAGCCTTCGTCTTCGCCGGCGAAAAACACGTCAAAGGAGTCGCCGGGCTGCACCTTGCGCTGGAAGTCGACGTCGTAGGAGTAAATGCGCACCATGTCTTCGATGACGCTCGCCGGCACCTTGTTGCGCAGCGCGGTCTCATAGATGCTTTGATAGAGCCGCACCCCGGTCCCGTCATCATCATCGTCGTCACTGTTGTCGGCGGTCTCGGTGGTGGTGTTCATGCTCTGCACGTCGACGGCGACGTATTTGCCGAGATCGGATAGCGCGGCCACGGCTTCGACGGTGGATTCGTTGGCGACGATCACCCGATAGGGCTGCAGCCGCTGGCCGGGCTCCGGGCCGGCGGGCGCCATCAGGATACGGAGTTTCTCGCCTTCCTTCAGGCCGCCGTCGCGGCCGCGGGGACCGAGCGTCGCGGCGATGGATTTCGCCTCTTCCGGCGTGGCGCCCTGATCGCGCAGGATCGATGTAACGGTATCGCCCTTCTTGACCAGGTGAACGCGTTCGCCGGACGGATTGCCGCCTGTGACCTGGTCTTTCGTCTTCGGCAGCAGTGTGACGTTTTCCGGGACCACCCGGGTTTCAAAGCCGGCATAGGGATCGGCGACGTTACCTTCGGCCGCATAGGCCATCGGCTGTGCGCCGCTGGCATCGGCCGTCGCATTAGCGAGGGCCGCGTAACGCACGCCGCCGGTGTTGGCACGCCAGTTTGAGGCATCGCGCACCCGCATCAGAACCTCGTCGAGCGCGACCACCGCGGCGAGTTTCGCCTTGGGCAGGATCGGCGCCAGGTCCTTAGTGACGAACGAAACCGCGGCATCGGGCTCGGCGGCGTTCGGATCGTCGGCGGCCGCGGGAGCTGCGTCGCCGACATCGCTCAGCATGCGTTGCGCATTGAATGGTGGGATCTTGGTGCTGAGATCGCTGGTCGTCATCGACAGGTTACCGGAGATCCGGATAAACGGCCGTACCCGCATCACTTCGCGGTTGCCGACGCGGGTGACGGTCGAAACCCGCACCACATTCCGTGCGGCGGTCGATTCACTCGGTGGCGGCAGACGGTCGCTTTTGCGCAGGCTGGCATTCTTGTCGTTGGCGCCGAACGCACCGCGCAGCGCGCCCTCGACGCGTTCCGGCACTTTGGCAAAGGTCATTTCGCCGTCGAGCGACGCAAAAACGGCGCCGCCGATCAAAGCCGCGCCGCACAGACCGGTCAGGATCGTGCCGCTAAACCACTGCACGGAGACGCGGCGGCGATCGATCACCGCGGCCTCCGAGCCATCTACGGAAAGCGGCGGCTCGTGACCGAGATCGATGATCCCGGTCTCGCGTCCGTACCCGCCCCCGCGTGACGTCCTGTGGTTCAAACCGGCATCCCCCCAAATTCCATCAACATTCGACGAGACCCTTCGCTCACTCTGGACCCGCGTCCACCCTCTAGAGGGGAGATCCGGGAGCATGGCGTGCCGCATGGACGTTCGGAAATCAAAGGCCAAAAGACGGGCCGGAATCGCGAACAACAATGATGTGCAAGTCTCTCGATGTTTCCAGGCCGTAAGGAAAAGGCGATGGGTTCATGGAAGATCGCCGATCCTTGGTAGCTTCTCGCCGGCAGCCCCCACTGGCATCCAGCGATTCAATGCTTACGTAACAGCCAGAACGTCGCAGGATTGTGGCTCAAGTACGGCGCAAAGTCCCTAAAAATCGAGACTTCTTCGCGGTGCAAGATTCTATTCGGTGATGCGACGATTTGTTGACAACAACCGTTGACAACGACGATTGGGCGGGCTTATAAACCGACCACTGAGCGCGGCGCTGTGTTGGCCCTTGGCCAAGACGAGTTTTCGTGCCCGTGATGCTCCTCACTAAGATGAGTGAATCAACAGCCGATAGTCATCGGTTGTTATTTGTCGTCGAATGAGGACTTTGCGACCCTTCCAGAGATGGAAGTGGGGTTTTCGGACCCCGGGCTGTTTGACAAGTGAAGATGAAGAAAGAGAAACGTGGACGGCGGAGTCCTTGCGAGTCTCGATCACTTGAGAATTTAAGTCTTG
>JAQGKC010000300.1 GCA_028290305.1 Bradyrhizobium sp. | reverse complement strand
CCGCGCGGCCTCGGCACCATGGCCTGCATGTTCCTGGTCGGGCGCCTGATCGGACGGATCGATACCAGGCTGCTGCTCATGATCGGCCTGCTGCTGACCGCCTGGGCCATGTACGACATGACCGGATGGAATCCGAACGTCTCCCAGTGGACGATCGCGGTAACTGGCTTCATCCAGGGAGCAGGACTTGGATTCCTGTTCGTCCCGCTCACAACCGTGACGTTCGCCACGCTCGCACCCGAGCAGCGCGCCGACGGTACCGGTCTCTACAACCTGTCGCGCAATGTAGGTTCCAGTGTGGGGATATCGGTCGTCTCGTATCTGCTGACCAGAAACAATCAGGTCAATCACGCGACCATCGCTAGCCATGTCACGGCATTCAATCACGCATTCGACAGCAGCATTGTGCAGCACGCCTTGAGTCCCTGGACCGCAAGCGGGCGCGCGGCGCTCGATCAGCTCATACAAACGCAGGCTTCAATCATCAGCTACATCGACGATTTCAAGCTGATGATGATCCTTTCGCTTGCCGCCATTCCCCTCGTCCTGCTGCTGCGGAGCGCGCCTACGTCCGGCGAAAGCGACCATGCGATGGTGATGGAATGAACGGTATTTTGCCCTCCATGGTCGCTGCAGCCGTCCAATTCTGAAAGAGGTCCACCATGCACAAATTCTTCCTGGCGCTCACCCTGCTGTGTGTCCCAGCTTCGACCGACGCTTTTGCTCGTTCTGGTACAGACCAGGAGCAGAAGGCATGCGAGCGCGACGTCCAGCGTCTCTGCCGCAAGCTGATGGATCAGGGTGATTTTACCATTCTGGCTTGCCTCAAGGAAAATCGTCCAAAGCTTTCTCCCGCGTGCCGCTACGTTCTTGTCAGCCACGGGCAATAGCGAACGATCGACAAAATAAGCTCGTTCATGTCTTGATCTGAATGTAGAAGAGCCCGCCGCCGAACGGAGTTCGACGCCCCAAATCCGCAATGGTCTCCATTTCGGAGGGCAAGTGCTCATGCCAACGATCGACACCTTCCCGAAGGAAAACTTCGGACTCACAAGAAAGGATAACGCCATGCAACATGCAACGCTCGGCAATACAGGTCTCCTGGTTTCGAAACTCTGCTTCGGAACCATGACATTCGGCGACGGCAGAGGGCTCTTCAAGGCCATCAGCACCGTTGACCAAGCCGGGGCCGATGAACTGGTCAAGACGTCGATTGACGGCGGGATCAACTTCTTTGATACGGCGGACAATTACACGGAAGGTGAGAGCGAAACGATCCTCGGGCAATCAATGAAAACCCTTCACATCCCGCGGACGGATGTCGTGATCGCGACGAAGGTCTATAGTCGCGTCGGCCCGGGGCGGAATGACATTGGGGCTTCTCGCGGCCACATTATGGACGGCGTGGAGGCCAGTCTCCGCCGTTTGCAGATCGACCATATCGACCTGTACCAAATCCATGGCAACGATTCCGTGACCCCTGTCGACGAGACGCTTCGCGCTCTCGACACGCTGGTGCAGCAGGGAAAGGTTCGCTACATCGGCTGCTCCAACTGGCAGGCATGGAAGATCGCCAAATCCCTCGGGATCTCCGAGTTCAGGAACCTGGCCCGGTTCGACACGCTTCAGGCCTATTACTCGATCGCCGGCCGCGATCTCGAACGGGACATCGTTCCCCTGCTGGAAACCGAAAAGGTCGGCCTGCTGGTGTGGAGTTCGCTTGCCGGTGGCTTGCTTTCCGGCAAGTTCAGCTGGACGAATCAGAAGGCTGCGGATTCACGCCGCACCGACTACGACTTTCCCCTCGTGGACAAAGAGCGGGCCTGGAATATCCTCGACGTGCTGGCTCCGATCGCGAAAGCACATGGATGTAGTCCTGCACGTCTCGCGCTTGCATGGCTGTTGGCAAAGCCCGTGGTAACCTCTGTCATCATTGGTGCGAAGCGCCTCGACCAGCTTCAGGACAATCTCGCGGCGGTCGAACTCACACTCACGCAGGACGAGCTTAGGCAGTTGGATGAGGTCAGCGCTCTTCCTCCTGAGTATCCAGGGTGGGTGCTGCCGTTGCAGGGAGCCGACCGTCTGGGGCCAGTTGATCGCTGGGAGCGTTTCCACGAGGCGAGCAAGCAGCATTGATCCCGCAAATTGCTCTCGACGCTACGAGGGTCTCCGAGTTCGGGGCCGATTCACGACATCGCCACGGAATCGCCGCATGAAGGAAAAGGAACTGAGGCTCGCTTTGGTCTGCTACGGTGGCGTGTCGCTCGCGCTCTATATGCACGGCGTAATCAAAGAAATCCTGAAGCTTTCGCGTGCGTCAAAGGCGTATCATTCGATCCCGCAATCGGAGCAGCGAGAGCACCAAAATTATAAAGCCGCAAATGGCGATGACGGGCGACCTCATGATACCGAGGATGTCTATTTTACGCTCCTGCAGTCGATAGGGCGGACCCTTAGTCTGCGGGTCATCGTCGACAGCATCGCAGGCGCCTCGGCCGGCGGCATCAGCGGCATAGTTCTGGCGCGCGCACTCGCGCACGATCTCTCCATCGATCACCTGCGCGATTTGTGGCTGGATGAAGCAGACATTCTTCGCTTGCTCGGTTCATCGCAGCGAGCGCGGCCGTGGAGCAAATGGTTCCTTCGCCCGGTCCTTTGGATATTGTTCCGGTTGCGTCGCCTTGGGCCGGCGGTTGATCAGGAAATCCAGAAAAATCTGTCGATGTTCTTTCGCTCGCGCTGGTTCGAGCCGCCCCTTGATGGGGAAAGATTTCTTGAATTGCTGTTCGACGGGCTGAGCGCTATGCGCGGCCACGGCGACAAGCGGTCGTCTCTTCTTCCTCCGGGCCATGAGCTTGATCTTGCCGTCTCGATCACGGATTTTTTTGGATATCCGCGCGATGTGAAGATCAACACGCCGCCCGTGATCGCGGAGCGGGAGCACGGGTTGTTCTGGACTTTCAAGTACCGCAATTGGTCGGATGATAGCGAAACCTGCGGCCTGGCCGACAGCAATGTGCCCGGACTGGCACTTGCTGCTCGCGCGACATCAAGCTTTCCAGGTGCATTTCCACCGGTCCAGCTATCAGACCTCGCAAGATTGCTCGCGAAGCGGGGATTGGACTGGCCGGATCGGCAGAAATTTATCGCCGCTAATTTCAAGGAACATATCCGCGCGGGCGTTGATCCCGAAATCACTTCCTTTCTGGACGGCGGCATTGTCAACAACAAACCGTTTTCCGTTGCCCTGAACATGGTGCGAGAACGCCCGGCCTATCGCGACGTCGACCGGCGCCTCGTCTTTATCGAACCGGACCCGGAACGATCATCGCCCCCACCGGGCGGAGACGTCCCCAGCTTCATACGGACTCTGGAAGGCGCGATTTTTGAGATCCCGTTGCGTGCCCCGATCTATCACGAGCTTGCCCGAGTCCAGCAGTTCAACGAGATTACCGAGCGGATGCGCACGGTTTTAAAGGCGGCTTATCCCGAACTCGCCGGCTTCGTAGGTATTGTGAGGGAGCGCGTCCCTTCAACGGAAGATGCCAGCCGCACCGTGGAGCTTTGGCGCGAAACGGCAAACATGCTGGCCGCGAAAGAAGCAAGCTATGCCTATCAAGTCTATGCGCGTTTGAAGACGTTTTCGATAATTGATACGCTTGTTGGCCTGATCTGTGATCTCGGCGAGATCGATCAGGTTTCGCCACTTCGCACAAGACTTGCCGACGAGATTCTGACGTGGGCCAATCGGCGTGGAGCAATCCAGCCGGAAGGATCGCTCACGCTGGCGGGCGGATCACAGGTGCAACCGTGGATCGATTTCTTGCTGCATTTCGATGTCGAATTCCGCCGCCGCAGGCTGTCTTTTGTCATGCGGGGTTTGAACCTTCTCTATTCAAGACTGGAGGAGGCAAGCTTCAAGGAAGTAAAGCCGGGTCAAATCGATGATCTGAAAAGTCGCTTTCAAGCCCCCCTGGGGCGATTGCGCAGGCTGCAAGCCGGCGATTTCGCCAGCGTCGCCCTGCGAACCAGCATCGTAGCGCTGACAAGCAGGTTGAGTGTTGCCGCTTGCAAAGCCGGGACAACAGTCGCGGCGCGGAAAGATTTAGACCGACAGATGGACGACGTCATGGACCAGCTTCATCAGGGACTCGGCCTTGCGAACATCGATCGGGCCGTCGATGCCATCGTCGCCTTGTCGATGGCTGACGAAATGCCGAAAGTACTTCACCACGAGGTACTCATTTACTACATCGGCTTTCCATTCTGGGACGTCTGGACATATCCGATATCGGAATGGCGTGCCGTCGAAGAGCACCGCGAGATCCGCGTCGATCGCATCAGTCCGGTCGACACGGTTTTGCTTCGGAACGGGGCGCACGCCACGCGCCTCAAGGGAGCGGAGTTCAAACATTTCGCGGGCTTCTTGAGCCGTTCGCGCCGGGAGCACGATTATCTTTGGGGCCGTCTCGATGCAGCTGAGCGCCTGATCGATATCGTTTCCGATGCCGCCGCCATGGAAGGCGCATTGGGAAAAACCGACATCAGAGTTCTGAAGCGAGACGCATTTCGGGCGATCCTCGATACCGAAGAGCATCATCTTAAGGATAAAGATCTTATCGCCCGGATGAAAAGCGAGGTTGGTAAATTGTAGTGAACCAGGGTCAATGGACGTCGGACCATCTGCTCGAAGACAGGGCGTTCTGGGCCTGAGCGGCAAAGCGTCGATGTACGGTGACCAAGCTGTCGGCTCCAGCGTCGGAATATTGGTGGTCTCCTATCTGCTGACTAGAAACAACCAGGTCAATCACGCGACCGTCGCCAGCCATGTCACGGCATTCAATCACGTGTTCGACAACAGCACGGTGCGGAAGGCCTTGAGTCCCTGGACCGCGAGCCGACGCGCGGCGCTCGATCAGGTCATACAAACGCAGGCTTCAATCATCAGCTACATCGATGATTTCAAATTGATGATGATCCTTTCGCTTGCCGCCATTCCCCTCGTCCTGCTGCTGCGGAGCGCGCCTACGTCCGGCGAAAGCGACCATGCGATGGTGACGGAATGAACGGCGTTTCCAGCGCCGTGGTCAATGGCGTGTCCAAGGTCTGAAGGAGTGAACACAATGCACAAGTTTTTGGATAAGTTTTTCTTGGCGCTCATCTTGCTGTCCATCCCGGTTTCGACCGGTGCCGTGGCTCATAGCGGCACGGATCAGGAGGAGAAACCTACCGGACTCGAATGACTGAGAACACGCCGCGGATTCAACTGCTTACTCGCCCGCACCTTTTTCTCGATGATGAACGGGTGCGAGCGAGATCAATGGGTTAATCGCGATTCAGCGTTCGCGGCCCATGAATACGCTTTCGAGAACATAGGGCGAGGGCGCAGGCCCGCCTCGTTGCCCGGGTTCTCTCCGTACACTAAAAGGCAAGACCAAGAGTAAGTTCGGGGTGAGCGTTATGACGTTGCGGGTTATCGATTCCCTGGTTCTGCGTAGCGAGCCGCTGATCCTGTTGCTGGGCCGGGTCTGCATCGGATCGCTTTATCTGATGTCGGGGATCAATCACTGGCGGGACCTGACGCTGCTCACTCATTTCATGGCGGGCCTGCCCGGTTCGGTGGATGTTTGGGCGATGTTGGCGGCGACCATCGAGGTCGCGGGCGGGGTCGCGCTGGTCCTCGGCTTCCGCACCCGCGACTTCGCCCTACTCCTGGTGCTCTTCAATCTCTGTGCCGCAGCGATCGGCCATCCCTACTGGTCGATCACCGACGACGCCACCGCACGCTGGGCCCAATTCATCCATTTCTGGAAGGACATCGGGCTCGTCGGCGGTGTCCTCTTCGTCCTCGCGCGAGGCGCGGGACCCTTGAGCTTCGACCGAGGGTGAGGGGTCAGCAGCCCTTGCGGGCGATGTCCAACCGGTGCTGCGGCAAATGACGTGCCGGCGTCGCGTCGGCGTAACCTGCCGACACAACAAGGAGGACCACTATGTCGAGACGACACAAAAGACGAATGAAGAAGCGGGCCATGCAAGCGGTTGCAGCGCATAAGGCGAGGAAGCGGCGCTGACAGCAACGAGGGCGCGGGCTCAGGTCCGCGCCCTAATTCCGTGAACATCGTGCGAAAAATGGTGCCGCGGCCGCGCAGAAGCGTAGCCTTTGAAAAAAGGGAATCGGTCTACGATGATGATGCGGATTGTCCCGATCTTTCTGCTGCTTTGCACGCCCGCGCTCGCCCACGATCCCAGCCATCCGGAACTGAACGAATGGTTCAACAGGCTCGCATCTGGCAAGGGACTATGTTGTTCGTTCGCGGACGGCTCTGTTGTCAGCGATGTTGACTGGGAGTCGAAGGATGGCCATTACCGCGTCCGTCTCGAGGGCCGGTGGGTCGACGTTCCCGACGATGCCGTAATCACCGAGCCGAACCGCGCCGGCAGAACTATGGTTTGGCCCTACACGGCCGATCGCGGGACCGATCATCCGCATACTGAAATCCGGTGCTTCATGCCGGGCAG
>JAQGKC010000221.1 GCA_028290305.1 Bradyrhizobium sp. | reverse complement strand
CGGTTGACTGGTTCCGCACGCGCGTCGAGGTGCGCCAAGGCGTGGTCGGCCCCAACGGCACCGTTGCCGACTTCTCAGCGGACTTCATCGTGCCGGTGTTTCAGCGGCTCACGCTCTCGGCCGGCCCACGCTTCACATGGGAAAGCACCCAGGCAACCTCGCCCTATTTTGGCATCGATGCCGTGCAGGCAATGGCAACAGGGCTGTCCGTATTTAACGCCAAGGGCGGCGCGCATTCGTACGGCGCCGGTGCACAGGTGTCCTATCGAATCAATCCGCAATGGGAAGTTCATTCCTATGTCGAGTACGAGCGGCTGCTCGGCGACGCGGCGGCGAGCCCTCTCGTGACCCTCCGAGGTTCGCCGAACCAGACCACCGTCGGTATTGGCGCCTCCTATTCATTCGACGTCAAAATTCGATAGCACGCCATGCGCCGCAGCAGTCGACACCTAAACTTCGCGACAATACTTCTTGTTGCCGTCAGCGTCAGCGCTTGCGCGAATTTTGAAACCGGCGAGACGAAACTGCAGGCGGTCAAGACCGTCGGCATCGTCTCGGCGGTCGGCGGCGAAATGAGCTTCGCAAGGGCGGGGCTGACCGGCCTGAACAGCAACCCCAGTCAAAGCTTCCCGATCGGGTCCTGGGGCCTCGATGACCTGATTGTCCAGCAAGCAACTGTGGCATTGAACGGACGTTTTCAGGTGCAGCCGGTCAGTTACAACCGAGCCGCCTTTGCTGCGGTCAAGGATTCTCCGGTTGCGCCCGTCAACCTCGTTCGTGGCGATCCATTCAAGAAGCTGGTTCAGACCGAAGTGTCCCCGCAAGGGCTCGACGCCTACATCGTCATCACCAAGGCAAAATCGAATTTCGGCCGCGGCGCCCGAAAGGTTGAAGGGATAGGCTTCGTCACCTACGGGACAGTGCTGGCATCTTACAACCAGATCCATGCGCTCTACGAAATCAGGGTTTTCGACGGAAAGACGTTCGATGTTATTGAAAAAAGGAGCGCGCCGCCGTTGGACGATGCGGTAGAGGTCAAGCTTCCGGGTCCCACCAGGCAAGTCGACGACAGTTACTCGCCAGGCACTGGCGAACCCGTGCGAAATGAAAACCTGCATAGAGTGATCACGGACCTCATCGTACGCAGCCTTTCGACAACCCTGAGCGACATGCATCTTGCGGATGTTCGTTAATCGGAAGCAATAACGTAAGGATAATGTGATGAACGTTGTGCGTCTCCGGCTGGCTCTGACGGCATTCCTGCTGACCACGAGTCCCAGTCTCGCAGACGACGTCTTGGGTATCTGGTCACGCGACAATGGCGCTCTGCATGTCAAGTTTGACACGTGTGGCGATGCCATCTGTGGAAACATCGCGTGGTTAAAGCCCGGTGCGGCTACGAAAGCCAAAGTCGGGCAGCGTCTGTTCTTCGACATGTGTCCCGATGGTACGAACTCATGGACCGGCAAAGCCGTCAATCCTGACAACGGGTCAATCTATTCAGGCAAAATGTCTATTGAAGGATCTACCCTCAGCACCTGGGCACCGAAACCGCTCGTCGTATTTCTGGACGCGCAAACCGGCCTTGCGGCTTCGAGCGTGAAGACTTTCCGGATTTCCCGCTGTACAATGGCGATCCAAATTGGGCCTTGCCGGCCATCGGGATGTATTATCGGTTTCGCGATGGTTTGAGTCGGTTCCTGGCAAGGGATGCCTAAGAGTATTGCCATTTAAGTCTGTACCGACGTAGCCGAACGCTATTTGGCAAATCGGGCGAGGACTTTGTTTCGGAGAGGACGGCCAACGTCGGGATCGACTGGTCAGGCAGTGCCAACTTCAATGCAACCAGGCGGCTCATCCCAATCCATACGTTCCAGCGCGATAGATTCCCAGGCCTGTTTAAAAACGTTGTTGACGATGGCCAGTGGATCGAAATCTGAACGCTGAAACGGACAGCCCGGGGGAGCGGCGGCCGAACTTAAAAAATCATGTTGCAATTTCAATTACATAAAGTTCGCAGTTTTATTCTGAATGGCGCGCCAGCGCACCAAGAAGCGCTGATAACTAAAATACATCCGACAAAATCAGCCTTTGACTGCTCAGTGGTGGTATCATGAAGTGATCACTTTTGTGCGCGCTCTCATGGGATTGATAAAGGATAGGTGGCTGAAGTCTTCGATTAATCACGAATTCGAACTTGATCGGCTGCTCGACCGGCTTCGCACCCTTGAAAATCTTCGCCGCAATGGCGCCAGCCTCTCCGTCGCGTCGCTGATCGATAATTTCTTTGCCGAGATCGAACGAATGGGCGGACGGCGTTGGGATACCTCGAGCCTGCTGGCCCGACTGGAACGATAGACAGCTAAAACCAAATGCGGTCGGGAGGATCCTGTCGCGACGATGCGAGGGGCGTAGCCGATGCCGAGTCAGGGGTGTTTCCCGTCTGCGTTCGCGCGGAAAATTCCAACCGTGCGACCGCGGCTCACCCGCTTGAGACGCGCCTTTCATGCTCCGGATGGGAATCGGCGACCCATTATTTGCCGCATCCCCCGCGACGAGCCGTCGGGCGGCGTGCAAGTGCCGATCCATTGCCACTATCAGAACTGTGGGCTCGCTAGGACCCTGCCTGCGCCTTCATGTGCGGATTCCCTGGGCTTTCGGCGCATCCGCCGCGACCGTTCGCCGCGCCTATTCCTGCGCCGATCCGCAGCAGCCCGGTGGGCTAACGAGGGCTCAGTTCACGCAACAGCACGAGGTAACAATCGCTGGCCGTGAACGGCACAAGTTGCACCTCCGGCTCGCGAGCCAGCGCTAGAATGGCAGCGTCGCCATGATCCAGCGTCACGATGTCGTGCTGCAAGGTGAGGGTGGTACTGCCGTTGAAAGATAGGATGACGGCGATATCGGTTCCGTCGCATTTGCAGGATATTGGTCGCCGAATGCGTCGCATCCGATGAATGTAACGCTGACGCCGCGTCATCACGTTCAGATCGGTGATCGCACCGGACGTGAGTTTCGCAGATGTCGCGATGTCTCCGGCAAAAGTGACCGGTTCCGAATCGCGCCCACACGTCACCGGAGCCACGTCTCCAATCGTCAGCGCCAGTCCGTGCCCGCTGACGACAGCGAGGGTACGGTCTACGCCGGGAAATTCCGAAAACGGGCCGTCGGAAGTAACCCGCGCCATGCTGATGCGCCAGTCAAATGTGTCCAGCGAAGCGCCCAAAGGCTCTGCGGCGATCTCCGTCGTCGACCCGCCGCCGTTCTTCCAGGGGGTAACTCGGCAGCTATTGGCACGAATGATCTGCAATGCAAGATTTTCCTCAGCCAAGGCTCGGCAGATCGAGCTCGTGGGTTCGGGCGCAATCGATCGCGATGTCGTAACCTGCATCGGCATGACGCATCACGCCGGTCGCAGGATCGTTCCACAGCACGCGACCGATGCGCTGGGCGGCCTCGGGCGTGCCGTCGCAAACGATCACCATGCCGGAGTGCTGCGAGAAGCCCATGCCGACGCCGCCGCCGTGATGCAGCGAGACCCAAGTCGCGCCGCTGGCGCAATTGAGCAGCGCGTTCAGGAGTGGCCAGTCGGATACCGCATCGGAGCCATCCTTCATCGCTTCGGTTTCGCGATTGGGCGAGGCGACCGAACCAGAGTCAAGATGATCGCGTCCGATCACGACGGGTGCCGTCAGTTCGCCGCGCGCCACCATCTCGTTGAACGCAAGACCGAGGCGATGGCGGTCGCCGAGACCGACCCAGCAGATGCGCGCCGGAAGACCCTGAAACGTGATGCGTTCACGCGCCATGTCGAGCCAGTGATGCAACGCCGCGTTGTCGGGCAGCAGCTCCTTGACCTTGGCATCGGTCCGATAAATGTCTTCGGGATCGCCGGACAGAGCCGCCCATCGGAATGGGCCGACGCCGCGGCAGAACAGGGGCCTGATATATGCCGGAACGAAGCCTGGGAACTCGAACGCGTCCTTGACACCTTCTTCCAGCGCCATCTGGCGAATGTTGTTGCCGTAATCGACCACGGGAATGCCCATGCGGTGAAAATCGAGCATGGCGCGGACATGTTCGGCCATCGATTTTCGCGCGGCGGTCGCGACGCTCTTCGGGTCTGTCTCGCGACGCTGCTCCCACTCGTTCGTGGTCCATCCTTTCGGTAGGTAGCCGTTGACCGGGTCATGCGCCGAGGTCTGGTCAGTGACGACATCGGGCCGCACGCCACGACGAACCAGTTCGGGGAAAATTTCCGCGGCGTTTCCGAGCAAACCCACGGACACGGGCTTTCCATCGAGGCGGGCCTGTTCGATAATCGCCAAAGCTTCGTCGAGGTTGTTCGCCTGCCGGTCCAGATAGCGCGTGCGTAACCGCATCTCGATCCGCGACGGCCGGCATTCGACAGCGAGGCAGGAGGCTCCGGCCATGACTGCCGCGAGCGGCTGCGCTCCGCCCATGCCGCCGAGACCAGCGGTCAAAATCCATTTGCCTGACAGGTTACCGCCGAAGTGCTGCCGGCCCATCTCCACGAAGGTTTCGTAGGTGCCCTGAACGATGCCCTGGCTGCCGATATAGATCCAGGAGCCGGCGGTCATCTGGCCGTACATCATCAGGCCCTTGCGATCGAGCAGGTTGAAGTGTTCCCAGGTCGCCCAATGCGGGACGAGATTTGAGTTCGCGATCAGCACCCGCGGCGCGTCGGCATGGGTGCGAAAGACGCCGACCGGCTTGCCCGATTGGACGAGCAGCGTTTCATCGCCTTCGAGGCGCTTGAGCGTCATCACTATCCGGTCGAAGCTCTCCCAGTCGCGTGCCGCGCGGCCAATGCCGCCATAAACGACGAGTTCGCCCGGCTTTTCTGCGACGTCCGGATCGAGATTGTTCATCAGCATCCGCATCGGGGCTTCTGTCAGCCAGGATTTGGCCGTGAGCGCGTTGCCGTGTGCCGCGCGAATGACGCGTGCATTGTCGATGCGGGTCATGATCCGATTTCCTTCAACTGACGTCAATTTTGGGAGATGCCGCGCCACACCCGGGCATGGAGCGGATTGAATCCCATTCGGTAGACGAGTTCCGCTGGTTGTTCGATATTCCAGATGGCGAGATCGCAATATTTTCCAGCATCCAGAGTGCCGGCTTCTGCCTGGACACCGAGCGCGCGGGCAGCCTCTCGCGTCACACCGGCGATGCATTCATCAACGGTCAGACGGAATAGTGTGGCGCCCATGTTCATCGTGAGAAGCAGCGAGGTAAGCGGCGAGGTACCCGGATTGCTGTCGGTAGCCAGCGCGATTGAAACGCCATGGTGGCGCATGGCGTCGATTGGCGGCAGTTGTTTTTCGCGGATGAAATAGAATGCGCCGGGCAGGACCACGGCCACGGTGCCGGCCTTTGCCATCGCCGCCATGCCGTCGTCGTCGGCATATTCGAGATGATCGGCCGAGAGCGCACCAAAGCGGGCGGCGAGCGCGGCGCCGTGAAGGTTCGACAATTGGTCGGCATGAAGGCGAACGGGGAGACCCAGGTCCTGCGCTTTCGTGAACACCCGTGCGGTCTCATCAGGCGAGAATGCGATGCCTTCGCAAAAGGCGTCAACCGCATCCGCAAGGCCTTCGGCCGCGATCTGCGGCAGCATCGTGTTGCAGACCAAATCGATATAGTCACCGCTGCGGCCCTTCATTTCAGGCGGCACCGTGTGCGCACCGAGAAATGTCGTGCGAACAGAGACCAGGCGTTCGCTGCCGAGCCGCCTCGCGGCCTGGAGTTGCCGGCGTTCGCTCTCGAGAGCGAGGCCGTAGCCGGACTTGATCTCGACGGTCGTGACGCCTTCCGCGATCAGTGCATCGAGCCGCGGCAGCGCGCTCGCGACCAGTTCATCCAAGGTCGCCTGGCGTGTCGCCTTCACCGTCGAAACGATGCCACCGCCGGCGTGGGCGATCTCTTCATAACTTGCGCCGGCTAGACGCTGCTCGAACTCGCGGGCGCGATTGCCGCCATAGACCAGATGGGTATGGCAGTCGATCAGTCCTGGTGTGATCCAGCGACCGTCGCAATTCGTCCGTTGTTTGGCGTCGAGCCCGGAAGGCGAGTTGGCGGCGGAGCCTGCATAGACAATGCGGCCGCCCGTGGCGGCGATCAGTCCATCATCGACCTGGCCGAGGCCTTGGCGGGACGGCGAAAGCGTTGCAAGACGACATCCGTGCCAGATGTGATCTACGACGGTCATGAATCTGCGAACCAGTTGCTGGGCCGAACTTGGCTTTTTATAGATTTGTATATACATATTAGGTCCGATGCCGCTTGTCCAGCGCTTCGCAGTTTTGGAGAATGAAGAGTGCCCGGATTGTTTTTCGATCAAGCACTGTTGCCGCAAGGATGGGCGCGCGCCGTTCGGATCGCCGTCGACGGCGGGCGCATCGTCAGCGCCATAAGCGACAGTGTAGCTGAGCAGGGCGACGAGCATCACAAGATCGGCCTTCCCGGGATGGGGAATCTGCACAGCCACGCCTTTCAGCGCGGCATGGCTGGCCTCTCAGAGATTAGGGGAACGTCCGCGGACAGCTTCTGGACATGGCGCGACGTGATGTACCGCTTTGTCGGCCGCATGATGCCCGACGATATTGAGGTCGTCGCAGCGCAAGCCTATGTTGAAATGCTGGAGGCAGGATTTACGCGCGTTGGTGAGTTTCACTACATCCATCACGATATTTCCGGCGCGCCTTACCCCAACGTGGCCGAACTCGCCGAGCGGATCGTCGCGGCATCGGACACGAGCGGTATCAACCTTACTTTGCTGCCGGTGTTTTACGCCCATGCGGGATTTGGCGGCCGCGATCCCGATCCGGGGCAGCGGCGCTTCATCAATAGCATCGACGGTTTCGCCCGCTTGATGGAAGCGAGCCGCCGTTTGATGGCGGGGCGAGAGAGCGCCGTCATTGGTCTCGCGCCTCATTCGCTGAGGGCAGTGACGCCCGGCGAACTTGAGGCGCTTCTCGCCGTTGGCGTCAACGGCCCGGTTCATATCCACATCGCCGAGCAGGTCCGGGAGGTCGAAGATTGCCTCGCCTGGAGCGGACAGCGCCCGCTGCAATGGTTGTTCGACCATGCGCCGGTCGATCGCCGCTGGTGTCTCATCCATGCGACGCACGCGATGCCCGAGGAAATCCGCGCGATCGCGAACAGTGGCGCTGTCGCGGGCCTATGTCCTGTGACCGAAGCCAACCTTGGCGACGGGACGTTTAATGCCCCGGACTTCATCGGGCAGGGGGGAGCGCTTGGAGTCGGCACCGATTCCAACGTGTTGATCGGCCTAACCGAGGAATTGCGGCAACTCGAATATTCGCAGCGGCTCGTCTTGAAGGCACGCAATGTCGTGTCGTCGCATGAGTTCACGTCAACCGGTCGAGCCTTGTTCGACGGCGCGTTGCGCGGCGGATCGCAGGCGCTCGGCGTCGCAGCGGTTGGGCTGATCGAAGGAGCCTTTGCCGATATTGTCAGCCTCGACGCGGAAAGCGTGGTCCTGGCCGGGCGCTCCGGCGACGCGATTCTCGATAGCTGGATTTTCGGCGCGCCCAGACCCATGGTGGATTGTGTCTGGGCGCGGGGCGACAAGGTGGTTAAAGACGGACGGCATATTGGCCGGGACATGATCGCCTCGCGCTTTCGCAGGACGATCGAGGGGTTGCTTTCCGCATGACTGTGAAATCGAAAGCCGCTTCGGGAGGTACGACGAAGACGTTGTATCAGCGCATTCGCAGTGACCTCGAAGCCAGGATCACGTCCGGTGATTGGCCGCCGGGGCATCGCGTTCCGTTCGAGCACGAATTGATGAACACCTATTCGTGCTCCCGCATGACCGTGAACAAAGTGATCTCCGCGTTGGCCGATGCCGGGCTCGTGGTGCGTCGTCGCAAGGCGGGCAGCTTTGTATCGCGGCCACGGGTGCAGTCCGCGATCCTTCAGATCCCTGATCTCAAGGGTGAAGTCGAGAAGCGTGGCGAACTCTACAAGTATCGGCTGATCGATCTTCGTAAGCGCCCCGCATCGGCCAGCGACAGGGCTCGTCTTGGTGTCGGCGCGCGCGCGCAGGTGCTGGCCATTCGTTGCCTGCACGAGGCTGAAAGTCAGCCATTTGCGATTGAGGATCGCCTGATCAATCTTGAGGCGGTGCCGGATGCGTTGCGCGAGGATTTTTCAACGACACCGCCGAACACGTGGCTGGTGAGTCATGTGCCGTGGACGGAGGCCGAGCATCGCATCACCGCGTGCAATGCCGACAAGCAACTCGCATCTGACTTGAGGATCGACGAGGGCGCCGCGTGTCTGGTGATCGAGCGGCAGACGTGGCGCAACGGCGAACCGATTACTGCGGTTCGCATCACGCATCCCGGCCCTCTCTACGATCTGATCGCGCGGTTCACGCCAACCGGCTGACGAATCTCGGCCAGAGCGCGAATTTCGACCGTGATGGTTACGGCCTCGCTCCAAGCGCCGATAGTAGCACCGAGACCTGCTCGTCCGGAAACTCAGCATTGATTGAGGCCGCGTAATTTTTGAGGTTTTGAGCTGCGCAATCGTCGCTACCGGCAGCTGCGCAAACCCGCGAATGGATCGAGCCGTGTTTCCAGGAAGAATTGCCGCAATCGCTCAGCATCCAATTCCTGCTCCTGGATGCGCTTTCTCAAACTGTCTGTCTCCGACGTTTTCCATGTTGTCGTCTTCAGAAAACGTCTCGCGACACGAAGCGGGCGGACAACCTCATCTCGCCATGGCTGCACCAAAGCGATGAGCTCGCTGATATCGGCGACGTTTAATGTGTGCGGTGGCTCTCGGCAGCCCAGAGCACGAAAAAGAGCATGTTGACGTCGGCGTCGAAAGGCTCTTGCAGTCGCAAGACTTGCTTCTGCGACGCCGTGCCGCGCGTAAAGCTGCAAAGAAAATTCCCGGAACGGATGGCCGGAATGACTCATTGTTGAAACTCAATTGCCGTGACCGGCTGGATTGCATCCATTAGGTCAGCAGCTGCCCACGGAGTGAGCAGCGTGACGTCCGATAATCGATGGTTCGATGCGAAAAAGTTGCCCGGTCGTCGCTTAAGCTACATCGATCCACATCGCGCGTCTTGCGGATCTGCGCAAAAACCAAATCATTCCGCAGACACTTACTGTTGAGCAGACACTCCTCGCGGTAGTCGGCGGTGCTTCCTTGGTCGCCTTGACTCGATTTAGGCGGCATGTATTATGTATAGACATTTTACTCAGGGCGAATGAGCTGCCGGGAGAACTGGCTGCGCCTCACTCTAATGCTGCTGCGAGGGACCCGAGGATGTATAACTGTCGCAAGAATACCTTTGCCGTCGCACTCAGCGTGTTCGCTCTTTTCGTGACAGGGGCCGCGCAAGCTCAGCAGCCCGTTCGGATCGGACAAGCCATCTCGGGCATGAGTTTCTTTCCGATCTGGGCTGCTCGTGCGCTTGGTTCGTTTGAAGCGCAGGGCCTGACGCCGGCCGTGTCGATCACGGGTGGAGATGCATCGGCGCTCGCTGCACTCGATGCCGGCGATGTCGATCTCGCTGCCGTCGGCTCCGAGGCGATGCTGCGTGCCGCCGCTAAGGGACAACCATTCCAGATTGTCTATTCGCTGATGTCCAAGGTGACACTTCAACTCGTGGTGTCTCCCGCATTCTTGCAGAAGACCGCTGCGAAGGCCACCGATCCCATCGAAAAGCGGCTCGCCGCGCTCAAGGGGGCTGTGATTGGCGTGAGTTCGATCGGAGGTATCGAGGAGTCGCTGGCGCGCTGGTTGGCCTTCAAGGGCGGGCTCAATCCCAAAACGGACGTCACCATCGTGCAAGTGGGCGGCCCACCCGCTCATCGCCTGGCGCTGGAGAATAAGGCTATCGATGCGTTTATTCTTTCGCCGCCCGAGCCTTATCTGGCAGAGAAATCGGGAGTGGGGACCGCTTTCATCAAGTTGAGTGACGATTTTCCGCAGTTGGGTCGGATTCCTTACCTGATCTTCGTGGCGAAGAAGCCGATGGATCCTAAAACCTCGGACGTTGTCGTGAAAGCGATCCGTGCGGTGCAATCGGCCAGCGCAGAATCGATCGCAAAGCCGGATGCGGTCGGCAGCGCTATCGCCACGAAGTTTTTCCCGAAAGCGGATCCTGACGCCATTGTTGCAGCCCTGAAGGCGATGAATGCCGGCGTTGCCGAGGCCGGAAAGCTCGATGCCGGCAACATCCAAAATCTTCTGACTCTTTCAAAAGAAATGAGCGCGGACGCGGGCAAGGAGAGCAGTCCGAAGGCATCGGAGGGCGATCTTTGGAGCAACGCATTCGTCGAGAAAGCCCTCGCGAAGTGATGTTCGAGCGCCTCACGCTGCGCAGACGGGAGAAAGGTTTCGCAGCCCGGTCAATCCGCCGAAGAAGAGGCGGACTGGCTTCCGGGCGGCTGGGGATCTCCTCGTTCCGCGCAAGTAGTGCTTCCTGCAAATAAGTTAAATGCAGCATTTGCCGTTTGGAGAAAAGTCTATGGCGCCAGCGCCCATTAACCCGCAAGACCTTCGCAGCTTTCTTTCCAGGTTCGAGGCGGAATATCCCGGCAAGGTGGTTCACATCAAGGATGAGGTCGATCTCGACTACGACGCGACCGCCATCACTTTCGAATATGAAAAGCACGGCAGCCCCATTCTCATTTTTGAGAATGTAAAGGGTTCGCGCTTTCCCGTTATCATGAATCTGTTCGGTGCGAGGGACCGTTTCGCTGCGGCTCTCGGCGTGACGGAAGACAAGCTCATTGACCGGTGGGCCAACAACGACGTCGTTCCAGTTGCGCCGAAGCTCGTGAAGACGGGGCCGATTCTGGATGTGGTTCTCAAGGGCGCGGATGTCGATCTGAACTATTTGCCGATCATGCGACATTTCATTCAGGACGGCGGAAGCTATCTCACCAACGCGATGTTCATTGCGAAGGATCCGGAAACCGGCGTCCGGAATGCATCGTTTCACCGGCTGCAGCGCAACGGCAAGAACCGCTTTGGAACCAGCCTTCATAGCCGCCGTCACCTCTGGAACTATGCCCGCAAGGCGAGCGCAATGGGATTAAAGGAGCTTCCGGTTGTGATCATAGCCGGGTGTCATCCCCTGATCGCCATCGGTTCCGGTCTTTGGAAGGGGCCTATTAGCACCGACGAATATGAAGTGGCGGGAGGCTTCCTCGGTCAACCGCTAGAGATTGTGAACGGTGTCACGGGTCCGATCGAGATACCCGCGCATGCCGAAATTGCGATCGAAGGCAAATTGATACTCGACGCTGACGAGGACGAAGGTCCATTCGGCGAATTCACGGGCTATGCTTCGGAGCGCTCGACGCGCAATGCCGTGGAAGTCACGGGCATTCTCCATCGGAAAGACGCGTTCTATCATACGGTCGCTCCCGGGATTTCGGACGAGCACACGCTGCTGCTCGGAATCTCTCAGGAAGCTCGCCAGCTTAAGTCGCTGCGTGTGCAATATCCCAGCGTCACCGCGGTACACTATCCGAAGTCGGGCACGTGTCTTCTTCATGCCTACGTCTCGGTCAAGGATCCGGCGCCCGGCGAGCCCAGCAATATTGCCGCCGCGGCGTTCGGTGATAACCTGAGCCTGAAACTCGTGATTGTGGTCGATGCCGACGTGAACGTCTTCGACGAAGAGCAGGTGATGTGGGCGGTATGTACGCGTTTTCAGGCTGACACTGACATGGATGTGATCCGCAACGGGATGGGAGCAATTCTAGATCCCTCCAATCGCGACGGCGCAACGGCAAAGCTGATGATCGACGCGACCTGCAAGAAGCGGCCTTACGCGGCACGGCACACATTTCCGGATGCCGTGCGGGAGAAGGCGCGGAAACTCGTGCTGGGAAAGCTCTAGGCCGGCGGCGATTCGATGGCTCACACAGTCCTCAAATTCGATAATATCCGGCAGGAATTTCTTGCTCCCGGAAAGATGTCTGCGGTCAAGGTCCTCGATGGAATTTCATTCGATGTCGATGCGGGCAAGTTCGTTGCGGTGATCGGGCCGAGCGGTTGCGGGAAGAGCACGCTTCTGCAGATGGCGGCAGGGCTGTTGATTCCGACCCACGGCCGGGTCAGCCACCGCGAAAAGCCCATTCTGGGTATCAACACGGAGATCGGCTTCGTTCCCCAGCAGGCCCAGCTGTTTCCGTGGAAGACGCTAGTGGAAAACGTGGAGCTGCCGTTGGTGCTGCGCGGGGTGTCGCTGTCCGAGCGCAGGGATCGTGTCGCGAGCGTGCTCGAAGCGGTCGGCCTGACGGGGTTTGAGAACTATTACCCAAGTCAGCTTTCGGGCGGAATGCAGAAGCGAGCATCCATTGCTCGCACCCTCGTGTATAGCCCGGACGTCATACTGATGGACGAGCCGTTTGGCGCGCTGGACGCGCAGACGCGGATGGTCATGCAAAGCGATCTTCAATCGCTGTCGCAAAGCGCGAGGGCCACGGTGCTGTTCATCACTCACGATATTGCGGAAGCCGTGCTGCTCGCCGATAGTGTGGTGGTCATGAGCAATCGGCCGGCCCGGGTGTTGGCCAACGTCGTCATCAACATACCGAGACCCAGAAACGTGTTCGAGGCATTCCGCAATCCCGATTTCGATGAGGCATATGACGCCGTCTGGTCGGTTTTCAAATCGCAGGTCGAAATGCGAGGGCACAAGCATTGAAGGCAGACGCGATGGATGAGCCCGCAACGATGGACGGGGCGGCCGGGAGTGTCGACCGCGTGGCGACTAAACGCCGATCCTGGGTCAAAGCAATTACACGCGGAGTCACGGCGCTGTTGCCCGGCATCGTCCTCTTGGCATTGTGGCAGTGGGCGTCCGGCCACCTCATCAAGGAAATCTACATAAGCAAGCCGACTGACGTGGCGCATCGGCTGTATGAACTCTTCAGTTCCGGGGAAATCTATCCGCATCTTTTGACGACCGGACAGGAGCTGGTGCTCAGCTATGTCATCGGTGTCGCGGCCGGTATTCTTGCCGGTTACGGGTTGGGTCGCTCACCGCGCCTTGCGAAAATTTTCGAACCCTATGTGATGGCGTTTTATGGCATCCCCAAAATTGCCCTGGCGCCACTCTTCATCATCTGGTTCGGGATCGGAATCTGGTCGAAGGTGGCCATTGCCGCCATCATGGTGTTCTTCCTCGTTTTCTACAACGTGTACTCCGGCGTGCGCTCGGTTGACCGCGAGCTGGTCAATCTGACGTTGGTGATGGGCGCCAATGAGCGGCAGTTGACGTACCACGTGTATCTGCCCGCAACGTCGCCCTATGTTCTGCTGGGCATGCGTATGGCAATCCCATATGCCGTCATCGGCGTGATCGTCGGAGAATTCACCTCGTCGATGAAGGGACTTGGCCTGTTCATCAACCAGGCGTCGGCGAACTACGATCCCGCCGGAGTTTTCGCGGGTATCGTCATCCTGCTCACCTTCGTTGTCGCTGCCAATTATCTGGCGGGGCGTCTGGAGCGACGGTTTCTGCGCTGGAAGTCACCGCTGGGTCAGGCGCCGAGCGAGGTCTAGCAAGTTCACGTGCCGATCGCCGCTGGGTGGACCACGATCGGATGTGCTATTGCGCTAATGACCAAGAAACCGACTTTGGAGGCGTGGGATATGACCACAAGGAGGGTTGTCGTGGGCATCACCGGCGCTTCTGGTGCGGTGTACGGTCTGACAGCGCTCAAGGCTCTGAGAGCGGCAGGCGTGGAGACCCATCTCGTCGTCTCCCGATCCGCGCAAATCACCATGGCGCACGAAACTGAAATCAGGCCCTCCAATTTGGCGAGCCTGGCGGACGTCTTGTACCGCGTCGACGACATCGGAGCTGCGATCTCTAGTGGCTCTTTCCGAACGGAAGGAATGATTATTGCCCCTTGCTCGGTTCGGAGCCTGTCAGAGATCGCGACTGGGGTAACGTCGAGCTTGCTCACGCGAGCGGCGGATGTTGTTCTGAAGGAGCGGCGAAAGCTCATTCTCCTGGTTCGCGAGACGCCATTTCATCTCGGACATTTGCGGTCGATGACCCAAGTCACCGAGATGGGAGCGATTGTGATGCCGCCCGTACCGGCATTCTATACACGTCCGGCAACATTGCAGGATGTCGTTGATCACTCAGTGGGACGAGCCCTCGATCTGCTGGGTCTGGACACCAACCTGGTGTCTCGTTGGTGTGAGACTGTCGACCTGAAAGCAAAAAGCTAGGGATCGCCGGCGATTACAACGTCGCGCCGACACGGCCAGAAGACGCGCGGACCATAAAAACGCAGGGTATGGTCTGCAGGAGCGAACAAAAATCGATCTCGAATGAGGGCGCCACTATCGCTGATCAGCTTGCGCACGACGTCTGGCAACTCCGCGTTGGCTTCAGGATTTACGGTGGCAGATTGAATGTACGGTAGTTCAGCGGGCCTAGAGCGGCGAGCGAGACCGCATGCTCCAAAAAGGCCTGCGGTTCTTTCGTGTTGATGGTTTGATCTCCGCTGTCAGGCGAAGATTTGATTTTTCCTATCGGCATCTTCAGCGAATCTTCCCTAGCGGCGCGAGCGGCTTCGTCTAACTTCGGGCTTTAAAGTAATCACACGGCGATCGCCTGCCGGCACGGAGACGTTAAAAATGCGCGGCTGAAGGCGCGAAGGGAAATAAATGGCTGACAAGGTTTTCGCCGGGACCGTCGTCCTATCCGACCGAATTATCGATAACGGATACGTTCTTGTCGGTGATGGCATCGTGCAGGCCATCGGGTCCGGGACCCTCCCTGAAGGGGAAAAATATGGAGGCGGCGGCTTTCTCGTCCTTCCAGGCGCCATTGATGCGCAAGTTCACAGTCGCAGCCAACTGGGACAGGAAGACTTTATCTGGTCTACGAAGAGCGCTGCAGCGGGTGGGGTCACCACGATTGTCGACATGCCCTACGACGATAATTGTTTGATCGCCACGGCGGAACGCTTTCAGACCAAGATCAAAGAGGCCAGTGCGCAAGCGCGAGTCGATTTCGCGCTTTATGCGACGGTTGACCCGGACGAAGGCGCCGCGAGGGTCGATGAGCTCGTGGACGCTGGGGCTGCTGCTTTCAAATTTTCCACGTTCGGCACGCATCCCAAGCGCTTTCCGCGGATACCCCCGCAAATCCTGTATGCTTGCTTTCAGGCCGTCGGAAAGCGGGGGTTGATCGCCGGCATCCATAATGAGAACGATGAAATGGTGCGTGCCTTCATGGCCGACGTCGAGGCAAGGGGCATTACCGACTACACCGCGCACGGCCTGTCCCGGCCGCCAATCTCGGAAGCGCTCGCAACCGTCGAGGTCTATGAGCTTGGCGCAGGTGCGGGCTGTCCCGTTCACATCGTGCACAGTTCCATCGGTCGCGGATACGAGCTCGCCGCCGCCTACCGCGCGCAGGGCCATCAGGCGACGATCGAGGCCTGTATCCATTATCTGACCTTGGACGAAGAGAACGACGTGCGCCGTCTTGGCGGCAAGGCGAAGATCAATCCGCCGCTTCGCCCGCGCGCCGAGGTCGAAGCGCTGTGGCATCACCTTGCTGCCGGCAACGTCACGATCGTGTCGACGGATCACGTGAGTTGGTCGGAAGACCGTAAAACTGATCCGAACATGCTGAAGAATGCGTCGGGAATCCCGGGCCTGGAAGTGTTGTACGGATTGCTGCTCAAGGGATTGGACGAGCGCAAGCTGCCGCTAACCCACGCGGCGCGGCTACTTGCGCACAATCCGGCAGCGTTGTTCAGAATTACGCACGCCAAAGGCGCGCTTCGGATTGGGGGCGACGCCGATATCGTTTTGATGCGCCGAGACCCTTACCGCTACAGCGCTGCGGCGAGTGGCAACAATTTCGTCTCCTGGAGCCCTTATGAGGGAATTGAGTTGCCCTTCCGCCCTGTCGAGACATATTTGCGGGGCACCTGCGTCGCGGCTGACGGGCGCGTGTTGGCCGAGCCGGGACAGGGACGTTTCGTGAGCCCCGTCCACGCACGTTAGCCACGGGACCACCTGACGAAAGCGGGCGGTAGACGCGAAAATAGGTAAAATGTTCAGCCGACACTGCGGGCTTCGGATAATTTCTTGCGCAGGGTATTCACAAGGCTGCGTTCCGGCGCGCTCAATGTTCGCTCGCCCGAATGGATTACGAACAAGCGTCTCGCGATCGCGGGGTCCACGATCGGATGTGCGATCAGATCGCCGGCCGATATTTCGCGTTCCACCGCCGATGGTGGCAAGACGGTGCAGACGGGCGACCGGGCGAGGGTGGCTACAGCCATCGGAAGCGCGTCGACTTCCATGTAGGGCTGGATTTTCAGACCGCGTTCTTCGGCTGCGATATCGAACAATTGCCGCAGGCCGAACCGGTTGGTAGGTAAAACAAGCTTCATCCGTGCGAGGTCTATGAGCTTCACAGGTCCGGGCGGAAGCAATCTATGACGCGTATGCGATACCGCTGCGAGCCCTTCCGACGAACCCAGAGGCAGGCGCGGCATGTGCGGCAGGACCGTTTCGACGATCGCCATGCCCACCAGCCCACGCATCACCCAGTCCTGCAACATGCCGTTCGGTGCTTCCTGAATGACGAGTTTGAGATTGGGATGGTGTGTTTGAATGTCCAGTATGGCTTCGGTGATCCGGTTGACGAGAAAGCCATGCTGGTTGACCGAAGGAAGAATGCCGAGGGAAAGGCGCCGGCTCTGCGGTGGAGTGGCGCTGTCGTCTTCCGTCGTAAGCCTTCGAAATCCGGGCTCGATCAACGCCGCCATCTCGGCGAACCGGGCGCCCTTGGCGGTCGGAATGACGCCGTCGCCTTGCCGTTCGAACAGTGCGCCGTCGAGCGCAGCTTCCAGCTTGTGAATTTGTTCGCTGAGAGCCGGTTGGCTGATGCTGGCGCCACGCGCCGCCGCGGAAACCCGTCGAAGGCGATGCACCATGTTGAAATAGTGAATCTGTCGGAGACTGATCTTCGGCCGTTCGATGCGGGATTGGTCCTTGCCTGCAAGCGTCGCCTTCAGATGACGCATGAATGCCACCGTTATGGCGTTCGGATCCAGCGCACGCGCGACGACTTTCATCGCCAGCGGCGTATTCGGCATAACTACCGCAACGTTTAGCAGGCCCAGCCGTGGAGAGATGAGGCTTTGAGGCAAAAATAGCGCAGCGTCGGGATAGTCGTCGATCAGGCGTGGAAGGTCGCCCGGATGATCGTTGAGGAAACGTACGCCGGTTATATTGTGGTGACTGAAGAACCGGTCCGCTTGCTCGATCAATGGTGGCGCTAGTGAGGGGATCACCAAACGGCCTGCGACCAGTTCCGCCGCACTCGGTGGTTGGCGCGTGCCAGCGGGTAGACGGCAGGCGAACACCCAGGGATCGGAGAATAGCGTGACGGCGCGCCGGGACTCTCTGCGGTTTTCTTCGCCCAGGCCGACCGTGACAAGATTGCGTTCAGAACCGTTCCAGTTTTCCGCCAATCCGCTGATGTATGGAATATCCTTTTCGTCCGTCCATACGGGGTCGACCAGTATGTCTGGACGATCTGCACCCATCGTTTCGATGGCACGTCGCAGCGCCCTGCCTATTCCGCCGATGGTGAAGCTCAGGCGGATATCGACCTTGAGCACTTTGAGCTGCGCCTTCGATGGCGACGCGACCCAACGGCGCGCGAATACCTCGGCCATCAGCAAAGGGTCAGCGGCACGCATCAACGTGCGCGCTGCCTCCGTCGGATAGAGGCCGTTGTTGATGCGCCGAAACAGCTCCAGGCCCAGATCCTGTTCGAGTGTCTTCATTGTCGTGCTGAGCGTCGATACGGCGATGCCGAGTTCGTCCGCGGCGAGCGCGAGGCTGCCGGCCCGACAGGTGGCTACGAAATAAGCGAGGGTGCGGAGTTCGACCATTGGATCCAGTTCGTTTTGCCGGAACTTAGCCGTTCGCGGAACGCGCGTCATCATGGCTTCGCTTTTGCCTATGTCCCGGTTCGTGGGCTAAAGCGGTGGACCCGGCTGAGATGGCCGATATGATCCAGGATATGAAAAGACGCCAGGATCGGTGAATCCGCGCCGAGTTCATTGAAGGAACGAGGTCAGCCTCGCGTGCCCGCAACGGAAGCCATGATAGAAGGATCGTCGGTTTCCCGGCAGTCGATGCGTGCGTTTCTCGCAGCGCTTGAGGACGCGGGGCAGCTCGTTACGGTCACACAGCCGGTGAAGCTGGATTACGAAGTTGCTGCGTGTCTGTCCGAATCCGCCGCCGCGCTACGTTTTGAGAGTGTTGAAGGCGGCACTGGTTCGCCGAAGATGCAGATCGTGGGTAATCTGCTTAATTCGCTGCCACGGTTTGCCTTGGGAATAAGCGGCAAAATCGACGCGATCCAGACATTGCTGCTGGCAGCGATAGAAAAGCCTTTGCCCCATCGCGTTGTGGCGAATGCACCGTGTCAGGAAGAAGTCATCGCCGATCCCTCGCTCGCGGATGAACTACCGATTCCGCGCTTCTTTGAGAAAGAAGGCGGCCCTTACATCACGGCAGGTGCCATCATCGCCAAGGACCGGGTCAGTGGCGAAACCAACCTTTCGATTGCGCGGCTGATGCCGCTTGACGGAAACCGGACTTTCGTCGGTATTGCGCCCAATCATCACTTGGCCATATTGGCGCGGGCAGCGCATGCGCGAGACGAGAAACTTGATATTGCGGTCTGCATCGGAAATCACCCAGCCGTCCTGGTGGCGGCTTGCCTCTATCTCGGATTGGGTGAGGACGAGCTTCCGGTCGCCGGCGCGTTGCTCGGAGAGCCGCTTGATGTGGTCCGCTGCACGCAGTCGGACTTGCTGGTGCCGGCTCATTGCGAGTGTATCCTGGAAGGCAGGCTCGACGCGGGCGAACCTTTCCTTGAGGGCCCTGTCAGCGAATTTCACGGCATGTATGAGAACTATGGCGCGGGGATCGTTGCAACCTTTACGCGTTTGACGCGTCGGCGCGACGCGATCTTCCAGGTCATTCTGCCGGGATACCACCCCGAACATTGCCTGCTCGGCGGCGTCGCAATCGCGGCGGGATTATTTCGTCAGATTCGCAACGCGGTGCCGTCCGTCAGGGAGGTCGCGGTCGGGATCGGCGGCGCCGGACGTTTGCATGCCGTGGTCGCGATTCATGCTTGCCGTCCAGGCGAAGCGCGCAAAGCGATGTTCGCGGTGTGGGCGGCCGTCAATCTGGTCAAGCAGGTCGTCGTTGTCGACGACGACATAGATCCGTGGGACGCCGTTCAGGTCGAATGGGCCAATGCCACGCGTGCGAAACCGGACCGCGACTTCGTCATCGTTCCAGCGGTGAGGGCGGACAGATCCGAACCGCTCGAACAGGGCGGTACGGTCGCCAAGCTCGGTATCGATGCGACACGCAAGAAGGATGACCGTTCGGATTGGGACATTGCGCGGCCGCCTGAAGCTGCACTGGCGCGCGCACGAAAGATCTTGCGCGAAAATCATGCCCCTACGCCTGGACCGACCAACCTCTAAGAACGGAGAGAATGATGCTGAAACGTGGATTCCGTCGATCAGCGCGCGCCACGAAGATACTCCTCGCTTTCACCGGCGTCCTGGTGTTAAGCGCCGCTGCGGCAATGCCGGCGCGTGCCGACATCAAGATCGGCTTTCAGGCTCCGCTGACCGGGCCGTCCGCGACGGACGGCAAATCCGCGCAGATCGCGGCGACCATGGCGGTCGAAGACATCAACGCCGCGGGTGGCGTGCTCGGGCAGAAAATCGAACTTGTCACCTACGACGACCAGGCCAAGTCGGACCAGGCGATTTTCACGGCAAACAAGCTGATCGGCGAGGACGGTGTCAAGCTCGTCGTCAATGGCAGCTACTCGGCATCGGGCCGCGCAGCGGCGCCGGTGTTCCAGAAGGCCGGTGTCGTGATGATCTCGGCATACGGCGTACATCCTGACATCACGCGCGCCGGCGATTACATGTTCCGCCTTGTTCATCTTGGTGAACCGCAGGGCGCGGCAACCGCCCTCTACATTGGCAAGACGCTCGGCATCAAGAAGGTGTCCACCATCACGATGGACAATGACTACGGCCAGGCGACCATGGACGGGTTCCTTCAGGCGTCTGCCAAATACGGCATCGAGGTTCTCAACAAGTACAGTTATTCGTTGAAGGACCGCCAGTTCGGCTCGATCGTCGCCAGCGTGAAGCGCGACAACCCCGACGCGATCTATGCCACGGGCTACTTCTTCACCGCCGGTCCTTTGGTATCTCAGTTGCGCGCAGCCGGCATTACCGTGCCCATCATCGGTTCGCAGGCGTTCGATTCAGAAAAGTTCGTCGAAATTGCGGGTCCGGCGGCCGATGGCACCTACATCATCGACAGTTTCGATCGCGATCGCAAGGACGAAGCGTTGCAGAAGTTCTTTGCCGAATTCAAGAGCCGCGCCGGTTACGCGCCCGAAGGCGTCGCAGCGATTACCTACTCCGCGGTGAGGTTGATGGCGGACGGCATCCAGCGCGCCAACAGCGCCGATCCGGAAAAGGTGCGCGACGCACTTGCCGCCACCAAGAACTTTCCTCTGCTTGAGGGCAATATGAATGCCTTCAACAGCCTTCACGAGATGATCATGCCAATCAGCGTCAACGTGATCAAGGATGAGAAATTCAAGTCGGCCGGCCAAATCACCGACCTCGATGCGTTCGCGCCGCCGGAGAAATAGGCACCGAATCGAGCGGAAGGAAAATGTATTGCGCGGCCTCATGACCAGGGAATGATCGGTGTACTACGTCGATTTGGCCGTAACCGGTGTCAGCTTCGGATGTATGTATGCCATGATGGCGGTAGGCCTTACACTCGTGTATGGCCTGCTGCGTATCCTGCACGTGGCGCATGCGGCCGTGTTTGCGCTTGGCGCCTACATTACGGTTCTCGCCTCCAACGCGAGCGGGAGTGTCGCAATCGGCTTTATCGCCTCCATCGCTATCACGCCGCTGTTTGGAATGGCGATCTACCGGCTGCTGTACGAGCCGTTGCTGAAATGCCGTCCCGATGTCCCGATGATCGCTTCCGTGGGCCTTTTAGTGCTGATGCAGGATGCGTTCCGCATCGTGTTTGGCGAGCAGGGCATCACATTTCACCGTAACGCCATTACGTCCAAAACCTTTAATTTCGCCGGTATCACGGTGGGCGCGGTGCAGATTGCAATCGTGATCACCACTGCCGTCGTATTCGTGGCGTTGCACCTGTTCACGACGCGCACGCGCATCGGAATTGGCTGGCGCGCCACGGTATCCAGGCCGCAAATTGCCGCGAGTTTCGGGGTCGATCCGATCAAGGTCCGTTATCTCAATTTTGCTATAGGCTCCGCGCTTGCGGCAGTGGCTGGCGGATTGGTTGCGCTTCTAAATAATCTTGTCGATCCCGGAATTGGTTTCGTGGTGAGCTACAAGGCCCTCGCCATTATCGTGCTCGGCGGGCTCGGAAGCGTCCGCGGCACGCTTGTGGCAAGCCTGGCTCTGGGCCTGGTCGAATCCTACGGCACGATCTTCGTTGGCGCATGGCTTGATCGCGATGCGATAGCCTTTCTGGCCCTCATCGTCCTGCTCATGATCCGCCCGCAGGGTTTTATCGGAGCGCGTACCGCATGAGCGCTTATGAGGTCAGCATCGTCTCAATCATCGGCATCAATCTCATTTTGGCGGTAAGCCTGAACATGATTAGCGGTTTTTGCGGACAGGTCAGTCTCGGACACGGAGCTTTCTTCGGCGCCGGCGCTTATGCGGCGGCGCTGACGATGATGGGCACGGGAAGCGTCGCGCTCGCCCTCTGCGTGGCAATGATCACAGGCAGCGCGCTCGGCATCATCGTGGGCTTCGCCTCGCTGCGCGTGCGGACGGATTTTCTCGCCGTCACTACGATCGGCGTGAATTTCCTGTTTATTGGATTCGTGCGCAAGCAGGCATGGCTCGGTGGGGAGATGGGGATCAGTGGTATCCCCGCCACCGGCCTCGGCGCGGTCGGCAACATGATCATGATCCTGCTTTTCGCCTTGGCGACGATTGCGATGAGCTTTTACATCAGCCGTTCGTGGATGGGCTTTGCATTCCGCGCGGTCGGCGAAGATGAAGGGGCCGCCGCCACGGTCGGCATCAGTTCGGGTGCTTACAAGCTTGCAGCGTTCGGCATAGGGACCGCGCTGGCCGGCCTCGCCGGCGGTCTCTATGCTTTCTTCACCCAGTTCATCACCGCCGATGCATTCGACTTCATCCTGTCGGTGATGCTGATGGCGATGGTGGTGATCGGAGGGATCGGCTCGACCTGGGGCGTCGTGGTCGCTGCCGTCGGCCTCACATTACTGCCGGAGGCGATCCGGTTCGTGAACGACTATCGCCTGCTGATCTTTGGCGGACTCCTCGTGCTGGTGATTCGCCTCGCGCCTGGGGGGCTGGCGGCAATGGCTCAAGGCATCTTCCTTCGGTTGAAACGATCATGAGCGCAGCGATTGAGCTCGATGACGTGGCAATCCGATTCGGCGGCGTCCAGGCCGTGAACGGCGTGTCGTTTGCGGTGGAAGCCGGCGATTTCGTCGGGCTGATCGGCCCCAACGGCGCCGGAAAGACCACGCTGATTCGCGTTATCGCTGGAATGCTCCAGCCTGACCGCGGGCGAGTCATGCTCGCCGGCAGCGATGTCACCGGTGATGGAACGGCGACGCGCATCCGTCGCGGCCTCGCGATCACGCACCAGATCGTTCGTCCGTTCCGTGAAATGACAGTGCTCGACAACGTGGTACTCGCAGCCGGCTACCCTCGGACGTCGAGCCCGTTCCGCGCGATGCTTCATATTGATCGGAGGCGCGAAAGTGAACGCGCCGGGCATATCATCGCTCAGGTTGGTCTGGCCGGAACCGAAAGCAAACTTGCCGGGTCGCTGCCGCTCGGACAGATGAAACGCCTCGAAGTTGCGCGTGCACTCGCAGTCGATCCAAAAGTCATGCTGCTCGATGAGCCGCTGGCAGGTCTCAACCACACCGAAGCGACCAGGCAGGTCGAAACGATTTCCGAAGTCCACAAGAGCGGTATAACCGTTGTTCTCGTCGAGCATAATCTGGAAGAGGTGATGCGAATTTGCCGCCGCCTGATCGTGCTGAACAATGGCCAGGTGATCGGCGACGGCGAACCGCGCGCGGTAATGGCCGATCCGGTCGTGCACGAGGCTTATGTCGGCGGCGGAATGGTGGCGCATGCTGAAGCTTAGATCTCTCAGATGCGGCTATGGTTCCGTCGAAGCCGTACATGACGTCAGCTTCGAGGTTGCCGTCGGTTCGGTGTTTGCCCTGCTCGGACCGAACGGAGCTGGCAAGACTTCAGCCATCATGGCCATCATGGGGCATGTCGATATTCATGGCGGCTGTATCGTCGTCGACGGAACAGACATCACACGCCGCCGCGCCATCGACCGGGTTGGGCTCGGCATATCGCTGGTGCCGGAAGGACGGCAGTTGTTTTCCGATCTTAGCGTGGATGAGAATCTGACGGTCGGAGGTTACGCGCATCCACTCAGCAGGGACCCTGCCAAACGCGACAAGGTATTTGCCACCTTTCCTCGGCTGTTCGAACGCAGGACTCAGTTGGCCGGATCGCTGTCGGGCGGCGAACAGCAGATGCTGGCGATAGGCCGGGCGCTGATGGCAGAACCTCGGCTGTTGCTGGTAGACGAATTGTCGCTCGGCTTGATGCCGAAGATGGTCGATTTGTGCCTCGACGCCTTGATGCAATTGAAACGCGAAGGCCTGACCATCATTCTCGTCGAGCAGAACACGGCGCGCGCGCTAGACGTGTCTGATCATGTCTGCGTGCTTTCGTCGGGTATCCAGGTTTACCAGGGCACCGCCGCCGAAGCCAAGGCCTCAGGCTCCATATTCGCAGCATTCCTCGGCATGCAAGAGCCGGTCTAGTTGCATTTAATGAAGCAAGCCGCGATGCGGTTGAAGGAGAATGACAATGACGCGCATGTTGACGGCGGAAGATGTGGAAGCAGGTTTGGTCGGGGGCCTGTTCCTGTCAGCCGGCGGCAGTGGAAGGAATGCGGTCGACAAGAATCGCGGCTTGGCACGGATGGCGCTCGACTATGGCGGTGTTCGTCTGGTTTCTCTCGGCGAACTAGATCCCGATGCGCTCATCATCACCGCCACCGCGGTCGGTGCCCCCGGATTCGCCAACTGGGCCATCAAACCGCGCGATTCCATCAATGCGGCAAGGCACCTCATCGAAAGGCTGGAGCGGCCGCCGGTCGGCGTTATCTGCGGTCACGTACCCGGCTTCAATGCATGGCTGGTCGCGGCCGCGCTTGGACTGGATTACATCGATGCAGCTTCGAACGGCCGGGGTCATCCCACCGTGAAGATGGGCGGCATGGGTCTCGCCTCGCGGCTCGATCTTTCCATCACGCAGGTCGGCAGCAGCGGCAGCAAGTCCGAAAAGTCCGAGTTCGCAATTGTCGCCGAAGGCGACATCGTCCGCACCTCCAATATGATGCGCCAGGCAGCCGTGGTAAACGGTGGCCTGATCTATGCCGCGCGGGGCCCTTTGACGGCCGGTTTCATCAAGGAGAATGGCGCCCCGGGCGCCATTACGTTCCAACTGGAACTCGGCCGGGCCATGTTGGCCGCGACCGGTACCGATCGCATCCGCGCGACGGTCGAATTCCTTGGCGGCGAGTTGCTGGTGGAAGGAGAGGTCACGGAAAACACCGTGACCTATGGCGGAGGTTTCGATCTCGGCCAGATGATCGTGCGCGGAGCCAATGGCGAGGCGGTGCTCGGCGTCTACAATGAATTCATGACCGCCGATTTTGGCGGCAAGCGGGTCGCCACTTTCCCCGACATGATCGGAACGCTCGATCCCCGGACCGGAGAGGTGGTCTCGATTTCGGAATCCAAGCCCGGCAGCCGCGTGGCCGTTATCATTGCCCACCGGTCGAAATTTCCCGTCGGCAAGGGAGCGCTCGATCCCGCGGTGTTTCCCGAGGTCGAGAAAGCCATGGGTGTCGACATGCAGTCGTACCTCTAGCGAAAGGCGTTACCGACATGCTGCGTCTCTACGATAGCCGGTTGTCCGGCAATGCCTGGAAGGTGCGTATCCTCCTTACGCAGCTTGGTATTCCTTTCGAACGTGTCACGCTTGATCTGGCAAAGGGCGCAACCAGCGAGCCGGCGTTCCGCGCCAAGAGCCGGTTTGCCCGCGTTCCCGTGCTCGAGCTTGAGGATGGCCGCACTATCGTGGAATCGGCGGCGATCATGCTGTATCTGGCGGAAGGCTCGCCGATGCTGCCGGATGACCGTTATCTGCGCGCTGAAGTTACGAGTTGGCTGACGTTCGAGCAGGCCGATCTTTTACGCGCGCTGGCGTTGCCGCGATTCTATCATATGCGCGGTATCGCCGATGAGATGGCGGGTCGTATCGCGGACTTCCAGGAAGGGGCCTACATAGCGCTGGCCAAGCTGGACAACTGGCTTGCCACGCACGACTGGCTCGTCGACAACCGCTACACAATCGCGGACATCGGCATGTTCGGCTACGTCTCGATGGCATCGCAAGGCGGCTACGACATGGCGAGATTTCCATCGATAGGCGCGTGGATCGCGCGTTTCCAGCGCCAACCCGGCTGGGTCCCTTTGGTACAGGAGTCATGAATATGACCATTCCCGTCCGTCGCGGCAAAGAGGTCAGGGCCGAGCGCGGCACGATGCTACGCTGCAAGGGCTGGCGTCAGGAGGCGATCCTGCGTCTGCTGGAGAACAATCTCGAAAACGGCGAGGATCCGGAAAACCTCGTGATCTACATGTCGATCGCCCGCGCGGCGCGTGACTGGAACAGTTTCGACCGCATCGTCGCGACACTGACGACGATGCGCGAAGACCAAACCTTCGTGATGCAGTCGGGCAAGCCGATCGGGGTATTCCCGGGCCAGACCACCACGCCGCTTGTCATCATGGCAAATGGCAATATCGTGGGCGAATGGAGCGGCGAGGAGAACCGTCGCAAGCTCGACGATATGGGCCTCACCGTCTATCCCGGAATGACGGCCGCCGCCTGGCAATACATCGGCAGCCAGGGAATTCTGCAAGGTACCTTTGAGACGTTCATGGCCATTGCGCGCCGACATTTCGGCGGCACACTCGCAGGCCGGCTCCTGCTGACGTCGGGTTGTGGCGGCATGAGCGGTGCGCAACCGCTTGCCGGAAAACTTGCGGGTGCATCGACGCTGGTGATCGAGGTTGATCGGGCACGTATCGATCGCCGTATTGCCAGCGGCTATTGCGACGCCACGACCGACAACCTCGACGAAGCGGTCGCGCAATGGCTGGCCGCGCGCGACGCGAAGCGTCCGCTGGCACTCGCGTTATGCGCGAACGCTGCCACTGTGCTGCCGGAATTAGCCAAGCGCGGGATTATGCCCGATATCGTAACGGACCAGACATTTCCCGATCCATTGAAAGGCTATGTGCCGGCGGAACTGTCACTCGGAGAAGCGCGCGAGATGCGGACGAGCGATCCCGACAGACTGATCGCGCTGGCTCGGAAATCGGTTGCCGTTCATTTTCGCGCGATGTTGGGATTTATGGACCGCGGGGCGATCGTGTTCGAATACGGCAATAGCCTGCGGGCGGAAGCGAAAGCCGCCGGCGTCGAGGACGCGTTCCGGATGCGCTCTTTTGTTGATCTCTATATCCGTCCGATGTTCTGCGAGGGAATAGGGCCGTTTCGCTGGATCGCGGTCTCGGGCAATCCGCAGGACATCTACACCATCGACGACATGATCCTCGAAACATTTTCGTCCAACCATCCAATCTCCTCATGGATCGAAAAGGCGCATGAACATGTCAAATTTACTGGCCTGCCGGCGCGGATCGGTTGGCTCGGCTATGGCGAACGGAGTCGTCTCGCCCTGATGGTCAACGAAGCCGTGGCAAGCGGCAAGATTTCCGCTCCCATTGCTTTTACCCGCGATCATCTCGACTCAGGTTCCGCCGCACTTCCGCATCGCGAAACCGAAAACATGAAGGATGGCTCCGATGCCATCGCCGACTGGCCGATACTGAACGCGCTGCTGAATTGCTCGTCCGGCGCCGATCTTGTGGCAATTCACGGCCTTGGCGGACGCGGCGTCAGTGCCGGCGTGACCATTGTCGCTGACGGCAATCCGGCAACGGCAGAACGGCTCAAACGTGTTCTTGACGGCGATCCGGGTATTGGCGTGTTGCGTCATGCTGACGCCGGATATGATATCGCGATCGAACAGGCCGAGCGCACCGGCCTGTCGGCAACGGTGCCGTTGGGGTTACCCGGCTGATGCAGGGTTAGCGTCATCGCCCATGGCCGATGCAAGGAGCGTGCAGGTGAAGGCAATAGTTCCAGCCCAGCGCCGGCTGATCATCGGTATTTCCCGTGCTTCCGGAGTCATATATGGCCTGCGCGTGCTGCAGTTGCTGCGCACTTCAGGCGTTGAAACCCACCTGGCGATGTCAAAGCTCGCCGAGCGGATCTCTGCGGTGATGGTGGATCACACCGTGGGTCGGATGCTGGACTTGTTCGAGATCGATGTGGGCACCGTTCGACGCTGGGGAGAGGATCCGGACCTGCGAGGCCGCCCCGTCAAGAGCTGACGGGTCGATGAATGTCGCATGTGCTTACGCAACGGCGTGACCGGTACGCGCGAAGCTGGAGTTAGACAGATGGATCGTTTCAACCTTGGCAGCCATACTAGAATCATTTCGACAGGCTCGCCGGAAGCGCAACGCTGGTTCAACCTGGGCTTAAACTGGTGCTTTGCCTTCAACAAGTCGGAGGGCGTCAAATGCTTTCGAAAGGCGCTCGAATTCGATCCCGAATGTGTCATGGCTCATTGGGGTATTGCCTATGGTTGCGGACCTTTTTACAACATGACATGGCGCGACCACAGCGAGGAAGAAGCCAATACCGCGACCGGCATAGCCTACGAACATATCCAGATAGCGCGCGCCCTGACACACCGGGCGACGGAGCTCGAAAACCGGTTGGTAGAGACGCTGGCTTGCCGCGTTCAGAAGCCGCACTCTGTTCAGCCGGAAGAATTTGATCGTTGGGACGACGACTACGCCGCGGAATTGCGCAGAGTTTATCATCAACATCGAACCGATCACGACGTGGCGGCGCTTCTTGTCGAAGCCTTGATCACTCGAACACCAAGACGCTTGTGGAATGTCAAGACCGGATTGCCTGCGAAAAACTCGGACGTGATCGAAGCGCTTGAGGTGTGCGAGCGCGCGATCGACCTCGCTGGCCGAGAGGGCTTAAAAAAGCATCCGGCAATCGTGCATTTGCATATCCATATTCTTGAAATGTCAAATGAGCCGGAACGAGCGGCAGTCTCTGCGGCCGCCCTCGCCACGATGTGTCCGGACGCCGGGCACATGAACCATATGCCGGGGCATATTTACGTATTGTGCGGTGAATATGAAAAAGCAAGGATCGCCAGCGCGAGGGCGATAGCAGCAAACGACATTTATCTGGCCTATGCCGGTGCCCTCACTCCCTACACGACGGCATGTGCGCATGACCTTCTCTTGATGATGCATGCCTGCATGTTCATGGGCAGATATGCGGACTCGATCGCAGCGGCGAATAAATTGCGCGACATGCTCACGAAGGAAGTTCTCAGCGTCAAGGGCCGCCCCAAATTTTCCATGAGCCTCGAAGGGTACTTTTCGATGAGTGTGCACGTGATGGTGCGCTTCGGGCGCTGGCAGGAGATTATCGACGCGCCGCTGCCTGATGCCCCGGAGCTGTATCTGGTTTCGACCGCGATGCACCATTACGCGAAGGGTGTCGCTCACGCTTCGCTCAAACGGTTCCAGGATGCAGATCGAGAGCGCCAACTGTTTCACGACAGCTTGGGGCGCATCCCGCCTCACCGAAAAATATTTAATAACAGCGCCCACAGTATTTTGGCGGTGGGCGAGAAGATGCTGGATGGCGAGCTGGAATACCACAAAGGCAATCACGAACTTGCCTACGCACATCTGAGGGAAGCCGTCGATCGAGACGACAATCTGGAATATATCGAGCCGTGGGCCTGGATGCATCCGCCGAGGCATGCGCTCGCGGCCCTGTTGGCTGAGCAGGGCCATTACAGCGAGGCCGAAGAGATCTGTCGTGACGATTTGGGCTGGAGCGGGCGAATTCAAAGATGCGCACAGCACCCGGATAATGTCTGGGCGCTCCAGGGTTTGGCGGAATGTCTACAACAACGTGGCGACGTCGAAGGATTTGCATTGGTGGAAAGAAAGCTTGCATCTGCGATGGCCCTTGCGGACGTGCCAATCACGTCGTCTTGTATGTGTCGTACGACGGTCCATGTCGAAACGCCGGGCGGTTGTTGCCCGCAAGGGGATGGACGCAATTGACCCCAGAGTGCCGTTGTCAGTTAAAGTCTCGGAAAAATATCCGGTTCGCCGAATTTATTAGTGCACGCGAATGCTCCATAAACGTCGGCCTGCGAATGTTTGCGTTGTGGCGTACGACAGACAGCATCAAAATAAAACTACCTTGCTGCATCCCTCAACTAGGTATTTATGGGCGTTACGTCACGCTCGAAGCGACGCGTATTTCCGCAAACTAGACAAGTGTCAATGATGAAGACCAATCTCCCGCTCGACGCCGACCGCCTCTGGGCCGATGTAATGGCGCTTGCCGAAATGACCGATCCGGCCCGGCCTTATACCCGACGCTCGTTCACCGCGCTGTTTCTCGAAGGCCGTGCCTGGCTGGCGGGGCGGTTCGCCGAAGCCGGGCTGACGACGCGGATCGATACGGCCGGCAATCTGATCGGCCGGCTCGAGGGTCGCAATCCCGCGCTCGGCGTCATCGCCATCGGCTCGCACAGCGATACCGTGCCTGCTGGGGGCCGTTTCGATGGCATCGCCGGTGTCGCCACCGGGCTCGAGATCGTGCGGGCGCTGCGCGATGCGGACGTTCGTCCCCAACATACTATCGAGATCGTCGATTTCCTCGCCGAGGAGCCGAGCGAATATGGTTTGTCGTGCGTCGGCAGCCGCGGCATGACCGGTGCGCTTGACGGCAAGATGCTTGATCTCACAGAGCCCGGCGGCGAGAAGCTTCGCGATGCGCTGCGGCGCGTCGGCGGCGATCCTGATCGGCTCGATCAGGCAAAGCGCGGCGATATCCGCGCTTTTCTGGAGTTGCATATTGAGCAGGGCGTCGTGCTCGAATCGCAGTCGCTCGATGTCGGTATCGTTACGTCGATCGTCGGCATCCGCCGGATCGAGATTGTGTTCCAGGGCGAGGCCGATCATGCCGGCACCACACCGATGGCGCTGCGTCACGATGCGCTGGCGGCTGCGGCCGATACGGTTGTTTCGGTGCGACGGGTGGCTGAACAACTGGCGGCCGAAGGAACGGATTATTTCGTTGCCACGGTCGGGATCCTGACGGTCGATCCTTCAGCGTCCAACATCGTCCCGGGAAGGTGTCGGCTCGTCATCGACGCGCGGACGACGGATCCGGCGCTGACGACGCGTTTTATCGATATTGTCGATCGCGAGAGTCTGGCGCATGCGGCTGCCGCGCGGGTCACGCGCGCGTCCCTTACGATCCTGTCTGACAGCTCACCGGTGGCTTGCGATCCGACTCTGCGTGCCGCGTTGCGTCGAGGCGCGCACGATATGGGCCTCGACGAGACCGATCTGCCCAGCGGCGCCGGTCACGACGCGGGGTTCATGAGCCGCATCTGTCCATCCGCTATGGTTTTCGTTCCGTGCCGGGCCGGCAAGAGCCACGCGCCGGAGGAATGGGCGGATCGCGAAGCGATCGCAGCGGGAGCCGCGGTGATCTATCAGGCGGTGCGGAATCTCGACCAATCGCTGACGTGAGTGGCTCTCGGACAGTTGACTTTTGGGTCGTTGCCAATAATGTATAGACATATTAAAAGCCGGGCGGCCTGGCGCTGCCGGCTGCTTTGGGCGCGGCTAAACCGGCGGTCTGTTGCCGGCAGTCCGCGATGATCCTGTCGAGGAGGTTAGCTCTTGCCGCCGATTTATATCGCCTATCTCAACCGCCTCGACATCGACGAATTGAAGATCACCGACGACGAAATCCTGTCAGCCGTGGAAGCGGCTCTCGCCAGCCAGGGCAGGGGCGAAACCGTGATCGAGCCCCGCGTTCATCTCGAACCCGGTGTCGCCAACGGGCATTTCAACGTGCTGCGCGGCGCCATCAAAGCGCCGATCGACTCCGCCGGGGTCAAGATCGTCGGTGACTTCGTCGACAACTACAAGCTCGGCTTTCCGTCCGAACTTGCCATCCTGGCGCTGTTCGATCCGCGCACCGGGGCACCGAAAGCGATCCTCGATGCGAGCGGCATCACCGATATGCGGACCGGCGCCGTGACTGCGATCGGCGCCAAGCATCTGGCACGGAAGAATTCAAAAATCCTCGGCCATATCGGCGCTCGGGGAACGGCCTATTGGAACGTCCGTCTACTCAATCATCTCTTTGATTTCGACGAGATACGCGTTCATTCCCGTCGCAAGGAAAGCCGCAACAGTTTTGCCGAACAGCTGAGCCAGGATCTCGGCAAGAAGGTGATCGCAACCGAGGACTGGAAGAACTGCGTCGAGGGCGCCGACATCGTGGTTGAGGCGTCCCGGCTCGATAAGCCGACGCCGCTGTTGAAAACCGACTGGATCAAGAAGGGAGCCTTCGTGGTCCCTTATGGAACGATGAGCGCGATCGAGCTGTCGCTGACGGATATCATGTCAAAGCTGGTCGTAGATGATTGGGGCCAGTGCAAGGGCGGCAAGTTCGGCAGCCTGCGCGCCCATGTCGAGGCGGGGAAATTGTCCGAGGCAACCTTGCACGCCGAACTCGGGCAGATCGTCGCCGGTCTCAAGCCAGGCCGCGAGAGCGACGCCGAGACCAATCTGTTCTGGCATCGCGGACTTTCGCTATCGGATATTGCTCTGGGCCATGCGATGCTTGAAAAATCCCAGCGATTGGGAATCGGCCAACGCCTTCGCTTTGCCTGATCGAATGGCCGACCGCGAGATTTTGACTCATGCCGTATGTCGCGAATGCACGAATGTATTCGGTCAATCCCGCAGCGGCATCGGCATGGAAAGAGCTGTTTGGATGGCTTGCGCCGGAATCCGGCGTCGATCTGCGCGTGATCGATCACGCGTTTCCGTCGCCGCTTGCGGAGCTGTGGTCGCGCACGGATCTGGCTTGCGCCTTCATGTGCGGATTTCCCTACGCGCTTGCGGCGCATCCGCTGCGACCGGTCGCAGCCCCCGTTCCCGTCGGCGCGCCGATCCCTGGGCGAGCGGTCTACGCCACGCGCCTCGTCGTGCGGGCCAACTCGAAATTTCATTCGCTGGAAGATACCTTTCGCGGTCGTCTCGGTTACACCGTCGAGGATTCCCATTCCGGCTACAACGCGCTGCGGCATCATCTGCTGCCATATTATAGGGAGCGGGGTGCAAGGCTTTATCGCGAGAGCATCGGTCCGCTGTTCACGCCGCGACGGGTGATCGAAGCCCTTCTCGCCGATGCGATCGATATCGGTCCGCTTGACAGTTATGCGCTGGACTTGATGCTGCGCCATCAACCCGACCTTGCGCCGCAGATCAGGATCGTGGCGACAACCGATGTTGCGCCGATTCCATTTCTGGTCGCCAGTCCGGCTTGTCCCGACGACATCGTATCGGCGCTGCAGGCCGCGCTTGCGACCGTCGGCGATGATCCGGCGTGTGGGGATGTGAGGGACCGGCTTTGTCTTGCGGCTTTTGCTCCGGTTGCTACGGATGACTACAGTCTGATGACGCGCTGGGACGCCGAAGCGCGCGCGGCCGGATATGGTGAGCCCGGCTGACCGCTTGGTCCCGCAGCATCTCCGAAATCAGGCGCAGGCCGCGCTGCATCTGCCCGATCGAGGATAACCCAGCATCCTTCGTCTTCTCGGAACCAGAGTCGTGGCGGCTTGGCTTTACGGCCAGGCATGATGGCTTTACCAATTTGCGGATGGCACGAGGCGTCGTCAAATCTTTACCTGCCACTTTGGCGATTTCAAGAGTCCCTGCGCTGGCTGCCCTGCGCAACGATGAAATTGTCAATGGACCGTGCGGAAAAAACACGACAGCAGCCTCCACAAGGGTCATCACTTCGTCCTCGCCCCATTGAGCGGGATCGGGCCGTGCTTTCGCGCGGGGGCAAGCTTGTCGGTCTTACGCTTCGGCATGTCTAGGACGCGATACTCATGAATTCGCGGCCTTTGGCTCGGCCGCTAGGTCCAAGGTGTATGCGAAATCTCTTCTCGGGAAAACTTTACCCTTGGCTGATACGGCAATCGGCGGCTTCGGAGTGCAAATCGGACAATGGGCCTCTTGATCAACGGGTCGCAGGTTCCAGCCCTGGTGCGGGGATCCAGAAGTCGCTGTGCAACAGGCACTTCTCGTACTTCTCGAACTTAGCTCTCGCCAGAATAAAACGAGCGTTGTACCGATTTGGCACCGGCTAATTGGTTGACGAGGATATGGCGATAACAACGTTACATTCTGTGCATGGGCGCCTCCCGGGTACATCGCCGAGCGCCGCAGTGGTCGGCATTCACCGATATAACGGTTGTGATCTTGGACTAGGGAATTCCCTAGGACGCGCCCGCAGGTTTAGCCTGTTTCATGGGCCCACCGGCCTCATGCGGCTGCCCTGGACGAAACAAGGACCCCTCATTGTCATTGACATGATCGTCAGATCTCAATGCCGGGCTGGAAAGGTTTCAATATATAAAGGCACAGCCGCTTTCTCTTTCGAACAAGGCGCGTCGCGCAAGAATTATTTGGATCCTTCAACCGATTAAGCAACTTAGGCGACCCGTTTGCGCTGCTAGTCATTGTGACCACGCTCATTGCAAGTGCAAGCGTGGTGATGCTCGTGTGGATTCGGACGAGAAAAACAGAAATAAGCCTGCGCACTCAGATTGAGAACCTTCGATTTTCGTTAGATCGGGCAATTGATCCGAGCAATACATTGCTGGCGGCTCCGGTGGTGCAACCGTCACCTCAGCCGGCGCTACCGGAACTGGATCTCCTATTCAGAAGCCTCGATGGCTTTACCAATGGCGGCGATCTCATGCGGCGCGGATGGCCCGCTGAAGGTCAATGCCAGTTCGTCAACGCCTGCCGCCTTGTAGCGCCTCGCAAGGGCCAGGCATTCCTCCGGCGTTCCATAAAGTGAAAATGTGGTTGCGTAACGCTCGTCGAGAACGTCTGCTGGATCTTGGCCACTGTTAATATCGCTCGCTGCTTCGGCAAATTCTTCTTCACTGAGGCCGGTCCCAAGCAGCAGCGCCTCCTTCGCAGACGAAACCTTTTGCCCAAGCGCCCAGAACCTGGGCATCATCTCGCCCACGATGCGTTTCGCATCTCTGAACGCCTCGAGCGATGCGCCGTTGGTGATGCAGGGCATGTATTGAACGACGAGACCGGCAGATCCATTTGTGGCACCGGAACGAGCGGAGCGCATTAACTCCGCGGAGCGTCCGGCGTATCCGGCTGAGCACATATTCGAAACCAAGAGCCCATCAGCCGCTTCACCGGCCAACTTTATCGTCAGATTGCCTCGGCCGGCCAAGAAAATCGGAATACCCGACCGCGGTTTATAGTCGAGCTTGATCTTCTTGGCAGAGAATCTTTGACCGATGTAGTTGATCTCTTCGCCGTTGAGCAGCGCGCGCAAAATGATCAAAGCGTCTCGAAGCGCAGGAACAGGCTTTTCTGCATCGATTCCCATTTTGGAAGAAGCTGCCATGATACCTGCTCCGAGGCTTATGCTGGCCCGGCCGTTCGATAGTTCATCCAGGGCGCCCACTTCCATCGCCATCATCGTCGGATGGCGATTGAACGGATTAAAGACACCGACGTGAATGTGAACGCGTTTGGTCGCAACTGCGCAAGCGGCTGCTGCCGGCCAGATTCCTCTTGCGAAGGCGTTTTCCGCGAACCAAACGCCTGAAAGTCCGGCCTTGTCGGCGGCGATTGCGAGCTCTACGCACTCCTGCGGTGGGATTGAGCCGTCCAGTCGTATGCTGATCTTGGGAAGGTCGCTCATTGCGGTTGCACGGTTGTTTTGGGGTTACTGCTCGTAGGCTTCACCTTCTGCATTAGTCTCCAGATGTTTGATGGCGACAATGGTAAATCTCGCGGCTCGACGGACATCGAGCGGAGCGCAGCTGCTATTGCATTTCCAATCACTCCCCCGACGGCGATCAGACCTCCTTCGCCGGCACCCTTCGCGCCAAGAGGATTGTTCGGGCAGGGGCGAAGGCCGAGCGAAATACCGCGAATATTTGGGAAATCCGTCGCGGTCGGCAAAAGATAGTCAGCCAGGGAGCCGGTCAGCAACTGGCCGTTCTCGTCGTACTGCAAGTGCTCGAGAAAGGTACTGCCCAGCCCCTGGACGATGGCGCCGAGAATCTGGCCGTGGAGGGTCGCCGGGTTGATGATGCGACCGACATCGTCGACCGTCATGTAATCGAGAAGTTCAACGTGTCCGGTGCCGGGGTCGACCGCGATGTGAGCCGCATGGCTCCCATAGCTGTAGGTCAGCTTGTGGTTTTCGAACTGCCGTTCGACCTCCGATCCGGCGAAGGTAGAAAACTCGATGGATTTCTCCCCGCACCGAACATAACCATCGGATACCGAGACGTCGCCGTACTCACATCCGAAATGCCTTGCGCCTTTGTCGCGGAGCATCGCAATGAGGGCTTCAGCCGCTAGCAGAATGGCAGACCCTCCCATAACGGTCGAGCGCGAATGGAACGACCCGAAACCTTGCGTTACCAGCGTCGTTGATCCATGTAACAGCCGGATCCGTTCGATCGGCATCGAAAGTGCGTCGGCAGCGACCTGACTCAATATTGTCTGAAGACCCTGCCCCAATGCCGTAGAGCCGACCGCAACGGTGACAGTTCCGTCATTCTCGATCGTCATCCGGGCATTTTCGAATCTGCCGCCAGCTCCGCCTTCGACAAAGTTGCCGACGGCGATGCCGTGATAGCGGCCATCGATCATCTGGCCCTGAATCTTCTTCTTTTCATTCCAGCCGAATTCGTCAAGGCATCGCTGCATGACGATACCGTATGCGCCGTTGTCGAGTTCTGTCTGCCAGGTGCGGTCGAGACCGGCCATCGTCGCGAGCGGACGGGGCAGCTGATCTTCCGGGATTAAATTCTTCAGGCGAAATTCCGCAGGATCAATGCCCAGATCATTAGCTGCCATATCCAGTAGCCGTTCGCAAAAGAAACTGGCCTCGTATCGACCCGGACCGCGATAGGTTCCGGTCGGTGTCTTGCTGGTGAGGTAAGAAAAAGCATCGATCGCAATATTGGGCATCAGATACGGGCCCGAGACGAACTGAACCACGTTTCGTGGCGTCGTGAATCCGTTGGTTCTCACATAGGCCCCCAGATCGATATCGATACGGCCCCTTACGCCGACCACGGTGCCGTCCGTACGACAGGCGATTTCCAGGTCCGCATACATTTCGCGGGCATGGTTCATCGCCATCAGATGTTCCCGACGATCTTCGATCCATCGGACCTTTCCGCCCAGATAGCGCGCGGCAAACGGAATAAGAAAGTCCTCGGGATAGAACTCGCCGCGCGCACCGAAGCCGCCGCCGACATCGACTTCGATCAAATCGACCTGCGACTGTCGCAATTTCAACATTTCGGCGAGGACGCGCCGATTGAAGAACGGCACCTTGGTTGCGCCGCTGACGATCATCCGCTGAAGTTCCGGATCCCATTCGGCAAGCAGGCCTCGCGTTTCCATGGGGGACGCGGTATGCCGCTGAACGCTGAACTTTTCCCTGCGTTTGTATTCGGCGGTCGCGAAGGCCGCGTCAGCATCGCCCATTCGAGCGTAAAAAGCCGTCGCCAGATTGGTGACGGTGTCTTCGAACATGAGCGTCTGGCCAGACGCGGCGATCTCGTGGGTCGCGACTGCGGGAAGTTCGTCGATTTCGACTTCAACGAGCTCGGCAGCATCTTCCGCGATGCACTGCTCCGAGGCAACAATGACGGCGACAGGCTCACCGACATAGCGAACTTTTTTGTCCGCGATCACGGGTTGGCGATAAGGCTCTCCTTCGGGCTTCCCGTGCTGTCGAATTGGAATGATGGGGACCTCGCCGATTTCGGCCGCGGTAAGGACGACCGCGACTCCATTCAAAGCCCTGGCAGCTCCGGCTTGGATTCTTCTGATTCGTCCATGAGCAAACGGACTTCGAAGGATCACGGCATGGAGCAGCTTGTCCGGCTTAAGGTCGCCGACAAACGTGCCAGCGCCCGTGAGCAGACGAAAGTCCTCAATTCTGTCCAGCGGGCTGCCGATATAGGCGTTTGATATCTTCATGCGGCAGGCCCGCTTGGGGAATAGCTAGCGCGCGCATCCATGACGGCTTCCACGATTTGAACATAGCCGGTGCAGCGGCACAGGTTTCCGGATAGAACTTCGCGAATGCGTTGCTCATCCGCGTCCGGCTCCTCTTTCAGAAAGGCGTGCATGGTCGTCAGTATACCCGGCGTGCAGAAGCCGCACTGGACTGCGTGATGTTTCCGAAACGACGCTTGCAACGCTGAAAGTTCACCTCGGTCGGCCAACCCTTCGACAGTCGTTATCTCGGAGCCATCCGCTTGAACCGCCAGCATCAGGCACGAACGGACGGCAAGTCCATCGACGATGACGGTGCAGGAGCCGCAAACACCATGTTCGCAGCCGACGTGCGTTCCGGTGAGGCGCGCCACGTCGCGCAAGGCGTCCGCAAGCGTCATACGGGACGACAGGTTTAGCGCCTTCTTCACCCCGTTTATCGTGATCGCAACCGGTGCTGAGGTCATGGACGTGTCCGTTTGGACGCTTCCGCCAGCGCACGTTTGACAAGGGTTGCAAGCAGGGATCGACGATAATCGGAATCGGCATGTACGTCGCTCCGCACATCGATGTTCCGAACGCCGTGCGCTGCGGCTTCTTCAAAGGTCTGCGAGTTCGCGCTGTTGCCCAGAAGGAACTTTTCCGCTTCCTCTAGCCGCAACGGGGTGTCTGCAACCCCAAATGCTCCGATACGGGGCGAGCGGATATTTCGGTCCTCGTCCTTGTCAAAAAAGACGATTGCGCCAGCCATAGCAAAGTCTCCCCTGCGCCGCGAGAATTCCTGAAAGCCGAAGTTCCGCTCTGTCGGCCAAGGCGGAAAGTGCAGGGAGACGATGACTTCGTCAGGCTCAAGTGCTGTCACGAGGGGCGACAGAAAGAACTCCTCTGCGGGCACTGATCGCCGCCCGTCCGGTCCGGCAACGGCGATCATCGCGCCGCAAGCGACGGCTAGCGCCGGCAATTCGGATGCCGGGTCGCCGTGTGCCAGGCTTCCGCCCACCGTTCCCCGATTTCGTATCGCGTAATGGGCGATATGTTTAACCGCGATCGAGAGCAGCGGGTGTGCATCCGGCAAGCGCGCATCGTGCTCAATATCGCGCCAACGCACCTTTGAGCCGAGTTCGACACCGCGATCGGTAACGGTAATGCGATCGAGACCAGGAATAAGTTTGAGATCGATCAGGATGCTGCATGATGCTAGACGAAATGCCAGCATCGGCATCAGGCTTTGACCACCGCTTAACAGCTTCGCATCCCCGCCGTGCAACTCCAGAAGCGCGATGGCTTCGTCGAGCGACCGCGGCGTCAAATAGCTGAGAGAGGAAAATTTCACGCGAGCGCATTCCCGGTGGCGTGCAGCGGAATATGGCCCGCCTGGAGGTGTTCTGATAATCAGAACGCTGTTTCGATACACAGGATGTCACTGTGAAATTCAGGTGTCAATTTTCCATGCCAGTTGACACGGAGCCTTGCAAAGCTCAATTTATTGAAACGTCGTTCCTATTATCGGAACAACGTCCGTCAAAGGGAGTTTTAGGTTGATGCTGGCGAATGTTCCGCGACTGAAGGCGCTGATGCGAAAGGATGGGTTCGACGCCGTCATTGCGACCTGCGCCGAGAACGTAACCTATCTCAGCGGCTTCTGGGCGATGTCGCAGTGGGTCCGGCGCGGTCCGCAGGCCTATGTGCTGTTTCCCGGTGAAGGCCATGAGCCCACCATCATCGTGAACTCAGGCCTTCTGGATCTTGTTCCGGACCAGAACCCTTGGATAAGCGACATTCGCCGATACGGCTATTTCCAGATCGATACGGATCGGTCCGTGCAACTCGATGCCGCGGATCAGCTTCAGCATCAGCTGTTCAGCAGCAAGGCCTACAAGAACTCGGTTGATGCGCTGGTAGGCGCGATGAAGGAACGGGGCATTGAACGCGGAACGGTTGGTATCGATGAAATGGGGATCACGCCCCAGTGCATGGATCAACTGCAAGCCGCGCTTCCAGATATCAAATTCGTGCGATGCTTCTCGCTGTTCGAGCGGGTTCGCGCGATCAAGACGTCTCGGGAGATTGAAATACTGAGGCACGCCGCCCGTGTGACCGAGGGCGCGATCGACGCCGCGCTTTCGATCGCGAAGGAGGGCGTTACTGAGCGGGAAATGTTGCGAAAGTTCAACGCGCATCTCGTCGAGAACGACGCTGCACCAGTCGTCGGCTGCATCGGCTTCGGCAATCGAAGCGCGATGATTAACGTGCAACCGTCAGATCGGAAGTTGAAGAACGGCGATCTTATCCGCTTTGACGTCGGTGGGCGATACCGGCACTACCGTTCCGACATGTCTCGCGGCGCAGCACTGGGGGATCCGGGAGAGAAAGTCAGGAAATATTACGCGGCGGTCGAAAAGGGGGTGCTGCGCGGCTACGATATCATCAAGCCGGGCCTCAGGGTCGCCGACCTTTTCAAGGAAATCGTCGCCACGGTTCAGCGAGAAGGCATTCCGCATTTCGCGCGCAGCCACGTCGGACATGGCATTGGCGTTGATGGATATGATCCGCCGAATATCGCCGCGAGCTCGGTAGACGTTCTCGAGGAAGACATGGTGATCTGCGTCGAAACGCCATATTACGAACTCGGCTTCGCGGGATTGCAGGTCGAGGACATGGTCAGGGTTACGAAGGATGGCGCCGAATCGCTGATGTCCCTGCCTACAGGGTTGAGAATCCTCTAGACTTAATTTCACCGACCTGCGGCCGTTCTGATCGAACTGAAGGAGTGCGCGAGCCATGAAGTTCTCGATTTGCCTTTCCACCGGATATGAGGGGCTGGCTTATCCCGTGAACTTTTGCACGCCGCAAGATCTGGTGCTTCAGTCTCAGCTTGCCGAGAAACTCGGATACGACTCGGTGTGGGGCAATGACCATATTACACCGCCAAACTATGTACGCGAACACTTCAAGGATTCGCCGAATTTTTACGACGTCCTGATCACGCTGGCGATGATTGCGCAGGCGACGACAAAGCTTCGGGTCGGTACCGCCCTCTTGGTGATGCCAAATCGTGAGCCGGTCTATTTGACCAAACAGGTTGCGACGATCGATCAGATGTCTGGCGGGCGGTTCATGATGGCGGTCGGCCTCGGCGCATATCGTGAGGAATTCGAGTCCTGGGTCGGCAATCGGTACGCGCATCCGCACCGCGGCGATATGATGGAAGAGGGACTTCAGATATTCCAAAAATTGACGACTGAAAAAGTGTCGTCCTTTAGCGGAAAATATTACTCTTATCGGAACATCGAGATGTTTCCGAAGCCGAAGCAAGATCCGTTTCCGCTTTACATCGGCGGCCACAGTCTCAAGGCGGTCGAACGGGCGGCCGAGATTGGTCAGGGTTGGCTTCCAGGCTGGAGGCCGTTCCACGAGATCGCCGAGCGAATCCAGGCGCTGCACAAGCATGCCGAGGCCACCGGGCGCGATCCGAAAGAGGTCGAAGTCGCTCCCCAGTTCTCTCTGCTGGTCGGAAAAACGCAGGAGGCTGCGGAGCAGACCTACATGAAGAGCGGTCTTGTCGCGCATCGCGTATCCTTGGCGCATACCGGTCGCGATCCAGCGCATCAGGTGACCGCCAATCTGGTTGGATCTCCGCAGTCGATCATCGACAAGATCCATGAATTAAAGGCGATGGGCGTCGATCATTGTGCCGCGATGGCGGTTGCGGTCAATACGCAGGAAGAATTACTTGAGCAGATGCATTGGTTTGCCGAAGAGGTCATGCCGCATATCAAATGAGCCTTTGTCCGGCACGGTCAGCCAATTGGTTGGTGTCGTATCGGCGCAAGGCGCAATCCCAGCTCTTGTTAAACGTGGCTCTTGTTAAAGGTTGTTAGTCGTTCTCCAGATCGACACCATACTCCGCGAAGTGGACACGCCAGCTCTCGTCGTCGATTTGGGGGCTCTCAGGCGCAACATCGAAAAGATGGCCTCGATTGCCAGGCGATCGGGTGTGAGTTTGCGGCCCCACGCAAAGACCCACAAATCGGTGGAGATCGCTCGCTTGCAAATCGGGGCAGGGGCGCTCGGCATTGCGTGTGCGACGGTTGGCGAGGTGGGAATGCTCACCGCAGCGGGCATACCGAACTTGCTGCTCACAGCCCCGGTCGTCGATCCCGCAAAGTTCGCGCGGCTGGCGGCGCTTAATCGAACGAGTCCGCTCACGATCGCGCTCGACCACATTGAACAGGTTCGTGCTGCCGCCGAAGCAATTCCTCTCGACCAGCCTCCTCTTTCGATCGTCGTCGATACCGATGTCGGTCAGGCACGTACTGGAGTTACCAGTATCGCGGAGGGAGTGGCCTTGGCCCGCGCGATCGCCTCGCATCCTCAACTACGGTTCGCCGGCATTCAGGGCTTTGCCGGTAATGCTCAGCATATTCCTGAACCGCTTGCCCGGAGCGCCGCGGCTGAAAAGGCCGCCGCGATGCTCAGTGACTTTGCCGTAGCCTTGGCCGAGGTGAACCTCCGCCCCACGATCGTCACGGGAAGTGGAACGGGAACGCACGTGCAGGACAGCGTTGGCCCTTACACTGAGCTTCAGGTCGGGTCTTATGTCTTCATGGATGCGGACTATGCGCGCATTGTCGATGAGACCGGCGCCGGGCCGCCCTTCGAGCCGAGCCTGTTCGTGATGGCAACCGTCGTCTCGGTAAACCGCGCCAATGAGGTCACGGTTGATGCGGGCACCAAAGCGCTGGCGACCAACGGTCCGCCGCCGTGCAAAATCCTTGGTGTGGCAGAGCGCGCAGCCTACCGCTTCGCCGGCGACGAACACGGGATTCTAACATTTCCTGACGGGGTTAGGCAGCCTGCGCTTGGCCAAAGGGTGCTGCTGGGTGCAAGCCATTGCGACCCGACCATCAATCTCCACGCATTTTATCACGTTGTTGAAGAGGCAGAGATGCAGATCTGGCCGATTGCCGCGCGCTATGGATGGCGCGAGGCCGCTACGCGATGACTTCGCGGCATTTCAGCCCGCCAGTGGCTCCGATCGCGCGTTGATCCATCGAAGGCGCGCGACCCGCCAGGTCTGGTTGGCGGATCACGTGTTCCCTTGCGCTCATTCCTTCGGAATTTTCGCAGCTTTCACTGCGGCTTCCCATCGAACCCGTTCGGTTTTCAGGAAAGCCGCCAGCTCTTCGGGTGTGCCGCCAACGGGGTCCGAGCCAAGCGATTTTATTTTTTCGGCAACATCGGGAAGATGCACGACACGATCGCATTCGCGTCCGACCAGGCGGATAATGTCGTCTGGCGTTTTCGCCGGCATCACCAAAGCGTTCCATGGGCTGAGCTCATAGCCGTTCAGCACCGTGTTGATGGGCGGAACGTTTGGAAGAACGTCAACGGGGTTCTTTGTGGACACTCCGAGTGCGATCAGCTGACCGGACTTGATGAACGGCAGAATAGGACCGAGGTTGTCGATGGTGAAGGCCACGCGACCCGCGACCAAATCCGTGACGGATTGTGACGTGCCCTTGTATGGTACCGCGGTCGTTTCTATTCCCGACATTTCTGCAAATAGGGCACCGGACAAATGACTTGTCGTGCCGATTCCCGCCGTTGCGTATTGAAGGGCTCCGGGATTGGCTTTCGCCTTGTCGATCAGTTGCTGAATGGTGGTAACACCGAGCGACGGATGCACGACCAGCACGTTCGGAACGCGCGCAGGAAGACAAACCGGTGCGAAGGCCGTGTCGGGGTCGTATTCCAGTTTGTCGAAGATGAATTGATTCACGACGAACGAAGCCGGCGCATTGAGGAGCATCCTGTACCCATCGGGGTCGCTCGTGGCGACGTATTCCGCTCCGATATTTGTGCCCGCACCAGGCTTATCAACGACGATCACCGGCTGCTTGAGTGAATGCTGCATCTCATTGGCTATCAGCCTTGCGATGGTGTCGGTGTTTCCGCCCGCCGTGAACGGGACAATAATCTGAATGGGGCGATCCGGGTAGCTACCGGCGTGAACCGGCGATACCGCGCAAAGCAGCGCGGATGACATCGCGATCATGCTTGCCCGCTTGACCCATCTGTCGAATGAATGTGACGAGCATTTCTTAAACAACGACATGTGTGGCCTCTCTCAAACCCGCACCGTGGTGCGATCGAATGCAGTCTCGACAGAGCAAATCACAGGCCAATTGGAGGAGCGATCACCATCGCCCCAACGACGTTCCATTTATCGGCACATCGTTCTAGTTAAAGCTTACATGACAAGGATGGGGTGTCAATTCAGGCGCGGCCGCACCATCGTGTCAGATGGACGCAGCGAAGATGATGTGGGGATCGTTTGCAAATTTATGTGGCAGCGCGGCGCGGATTTAGGCGCAAAGGCTCGTAATCTGACGGTGGACAGGAATCTCTGGCACAGATCATAAATGACGAACTGCCTGATCCGAGAGAGTCTCCTGGCGTGTTCGAAAAAATGCGAACAGCGCTGTTCCGCTGGCGCGACTATCGCGCTTTGCGGCTCGGTTTGTAGGGAGATTCGCGCCGGCGCATCGGTGCTCCCAGTTTTAGCGACGCATTCTGCGCGGCCTGATACACTTGCTCGGCGATCTTCGCGCGATCATCCGATTCCGTCACGGCCGCGGGAACGGCGCCGCTGATAACGGCAACAGCGGTTCCGCTGAAATCGCGAATAACGGTGCCGGCTGAAAAGAAGCCGTAGCGATTTTCCTCTTCGCTGGTCGCCACGCCGGTGCGACGAATTAGTTCGATCTCCTTGAGCAACTGAGGCACCGAGATCTGGGTTTTGGGCGTCAGGCGTGGCAAGGGACGAGCGGTCAGGATGGATTTGATTCTGGAGTCGTCCATCTCGGCCAGGAGAGCCTTGCCCATCGCGGTCGAATGCAGATAGGTCTGCGAGCCAGGCCGGTGGGTCACCGCAACAGGACCCTCGCTTTGCACGGTCGCCAGGTACACGACCATGTTCTCGCGCAAGACACCGAGAAATCCAGTGATGTGCAGGCTTGCCAGGTTATAAAGCTCGGGCATCGCGGCCGAATAGAGATTGTTCTGTTCGACAAAAGCGCTACCCACGCGAAACGCCCGGTGACCGATCTTGTATCGCCCGTTGCTCTCGCTTTGCTCAAGAAAGCCGGCTTTGGTGAGCGTATTGATCAGCCTTTGAACGTTGCTGGGAGCAACGCCGATGCGCCGCGCGATATCGCGCACGCCAAGCGGCTCAGTAGAGTCTGCCAGCAGGTTGAGCAGCTCGATGGCACGCGTAACGGATTGATTTTCTCCGCTACCTACGGCAATTCGGCCCACGGACGTCTCCCGAGTTCAAGGTGGCAAGGGCCCAACGCTGACTTGACAGTCTCAGACGAAAAGGTTCTGTTGAGACAGGTAACTGGAACGTTGTGCCGATATTTGGCACGCCGCTGCGCCCATGTCAAATTGTGGGGGCGGTCTGCGGGAATTTGCATGGCAAAGGTCGTAGGGCTTCGATGTCTGCGCTGCAGTTCCTGCTTCGGCGTGCGGGATTACGTCAGCGATTGCCCCAAATGCCGGAATGAGGCACCCAGCAATCTGGTCGTTGAGTACGACGATACGCAGACGCGTTCGCGGTCCCGGCCTTCGGGTGCCGATCGCGGACTTTGGCGCTATGGAGATATCCTGCCCGTCTCGATCAACGAGGCCATCAGCCTGGGCGAGGGGGGGACCCCGCTGCACCGTCTTTCTGCGTTCGGTAAACATCTCGGACTTGAGGGGTTGTTCGGCAAGGATGAGACGCGCAGCCCGACATGGTCGTTCAAGGATCGGCTCGCCTGCATCGCTGTCTCCACCGCAAAAAAGATGGGCGCGCCGGCCGTCGTCTCAAGTTCAACCGGAAATGCCGGCGCCGCCGTTGCCGCGTACGCGGCCAAAGCCAACCTTCCATGCATTATCTTCACGGCGAGCGGCGTAATCGGCCCGTTGCAGACCCAGATGCGTGTTTACGGCGCAAGGGTGGTATCGCTCGCAAGGAAAGAGTACCGCTGGCCACTGATGCGTTACGCGGTAGACCATTTCGGCTGGTTTCCGACATCGCCGTTTTTCGGCCCGGTTGTTGGCAGCAACCCCTACGGTATCGAGGGTTATAAGACGCTTGCGTACGAAGTCGTAGAGGCGCTGAACTGGCAGGTTCCGGATTGCTGCGTGTTGCCGGTTTGCTATGGCGATGCGCTGATCGGGATGTGGCGTGGTTTTACGGAAATGCTTGCCCTCGGCTGGATCGATCGAATGCCCCGAATGATGGCCGCGGAGGTGTATGGTTCGCTCGGGGCGGCATTGCGTGATGGCGGCGATGTGCTGCCGGACATGCCGATGACCCACGACACGCTCGCTAAATCGACGACCGCTACGCGCAGCACGTTCCAGGCACTTTACGTTTTGAGAAAGTCGGGCGGATGTACGGCGACGGTCAGTAACGAGGCGATCCTGGAATATCAACAGAAGCTGGCGCGGCTGGAAGGACTTTACGTCGAGCCGGCTTCCGCGGGCGCGATCGCCGCGGTGGCGCAGCTCAAGGCGGCGGGTCAAATTCGTGCGGATGAAACTGTGGTTACGTTGCTGACCGCCGCGGGCCTGAAGGATCCGCAAGCAACCGCTGCTGCGCAAGGTGAACTGCGGACCGAGGACGGTGATGTGGAATCCGTCTTTTCACACCTACGTGAAACCGTCCCGGCTGCGTTCAGGAGTTAAACTTGGAAAGTCGATCGAGCGGTGCATACGGCTGAGAGCTACTAGCAGAAAAGTCGCCGGTATTGAATGGTGAGCGAGTATCGCAAGATGGCGGAGTTCTTTCCGGCAAACGACGTCGTGCAGCGCGTGCTGCGCGAGATCGATGAGCTTTCCATCGGAGACCTGATGGATCGCAGTTGCGCTCTGCGGGCCGAGGGCCATGGAAATCTGATCTCGTTCTCTCCAAAGGTCTTTATTCCTCTTACGCGTTTGTGCCGTGACGTTTGCGGGTATTGCACCTTTGCGCATCCGCCTCGCCAGGGAGAACCGGCTTTCCTGACGATAGACAGGGTTTTGGCGATTGCGCGCGCGGGCGTCGCTGCAGGGTGCACGGAAGCGCTGTTCACGCTCGGCGAATTGCCGGAGCAGCGCTACCGCGTCGCGCGCGATGAACTTGAGCGCCTTGGCTACGCCAGTACGATCGACTATCTCGTGGAAGCCTGCAGACAGGTGCTTGCCGAGACCGGGCTGTTGCCGCATGTCAATCCCGGCATCCTGTCGTCGGACGAAATGGCCAGGTTGCGATGCGTCAGCGCTTCCCAGGGCATTATGCTGGAGAGTACCTCGATGCGTCTCCTGCAAAAAGGCGGGCCGCACTACGGCTCCCTGGGCAAGATACCGCAAACGCGGGTTGCGATGCTTGCCGAGGCCGGCCGGCTTGCGATCCCCTTCACAACCGGAATCCTGATCGGTATCGGCGAGACGCGCGAGGATCGCATCGAATCCCTACTTGTGATCAATGCGCTGCATGAGCGGTTCGGTCATATCCAGGAAGTCATCGTCCAGAACTTCCAACCCAAGGCCGGAACGCGGATGGCCAATGTGCCAGGCGCCTCGTTCGAGGACCTGTTGTGGACTGCCGCGGCCGCGCGACTCATCCTCGGGCCGGCAATGAACATTCAGGCGCCGCCGAACCTGAGCTACGAGCGCTTTCCCGAATTGCTCAGGGCAGGCATCAACGATTGGGGCGGCGTTTCGCCGGTCACGCCGGATCATGTCAATCCTGAAGCGGCGTGGCCCGCCCTCGACATGTTGCGCGATGCCACGGCGCGTGCGGGACTTAGCTTGTTATCGCGGTTGCCGTTGTATCCTCGTTATTGGCGCGACATGACGCGATGGACCGATCCGGCGCTCGGCACGCCGCTGCTGCGAGCCAGCGACGCGGAGGGATGGGCGCGCGCCGACCGTTGGTCGCCAGGGTTGCCATGCGCGCCCGAGATCTCGGCGCCAGCCCCGCTGCGTGAGGTCGATCTCGGGATCGACCGCTTGCTTGTGCGTGCGACTTCCGGTGCAAGGTTCAGCGGTGACGATATTGCGCGACTGTTTTCCGCGCACGATGGCGATCTTGAGGCGGTCGTCAACGCGGCCGATGCGTTGCGCGAGGCAACAAGCGGAGGCATCGTACGCTACGTTGTCAACCGCAACATCAATTACACCAATATCTGCGCTTATCGCTGTACCTTCTGTGCCTTCTCGAAGGGCAAAGGCGCCGACCATCTGCGTGGCAAGCCCTACGACGTCGGTCACGACGAAATCGCACGCCGCGCGGCGGAAGCCTGGGCACGCGGGGCGACCGAAGTGTGCATGCAGGGTGGTATCCACCCACGCTACACCGGCCGGACCTATCTCGATCTGCTTGCCGCGGCAAAATCCGGCGCGCCGGGTATCCACGTTCACGCCTTTTCGCCGCTCGAAGTTTCTCACGGCGCCTCGACGCTTGGCATATCGGTTGAACGTTTCCTCCGGATGTTGCGAGACGCCGGCCTGGGCTCACTGCCGGGAACTGCGGCCGAAATCCTCGACGACACCGCACGCGCCATCTTGTGTCCTGACAAGCTCAGCGCCGCCGAATGGCTGCATGTGATTGCTGCGGCACATGGTGCGGGACTGCGGACCACATCGACCATCATGTTCGGCCATATCGATACGCCGCAGCAATGGGCCACGCATTTGCTGAGCTTACGTGACCTTCAGGAGCGCACTGGCGGCTTTACGGAGTTTGTGCCGCTGCCGTTCGTTCACATGGAGGCGCCACTCTATTTCCGAGGGCGCGCCCGTAAAGGGCCGACCTTCCGCGAGACCTTGCTGATGCACGCCGTGGCGCGGCTCGCATTGCATCCGCTCATAACCAACATCCAGGTCTCCTGGGTAAAGCTTGGTCCGGAAGGCGTGAAGGCCTGCCTTGCGGCCGGCGCCAACGATCTTGGCGGCACCCTGATGAACGAGAGCATCTCGCGCGCCGCGGGCACCGAGCATGGCCAGGAATTCGCGCCCGAGGCAATGGATGACATCATCCGAACGAGTGGCCGGATTTCGATGCAACGGACATCGCTCTACACGGCCGCTGCGCCGGATCGCGTCGCGGCCTCTTACAGCGCGCTGCCATTGCAGCCGATGGCTTTGGGAGAAATCAACATGCGAGGCGCGATGAACGCGGCTCCACTTCCGACCTGATGCTGGACAAGGGACTTCGAGAATGAGTGGAAGCGAGACGATAGCGGTACTTGGCGGGACTGGGAACGAGGGTGGTGGACTGGCTTTGCGGTTCGCGCATGCCGGTTACCCGGTCGTGATCGGTTCGCGTGATGCGGTCCGCGCGGCTGAGGCCGCCGGCAAGATCAACGAGCGGATCGGTCATTCGCGCACGCGAGGGACAGATAACGCTCAGGCTGTCACCGGAGCTCAGATTGTGCTCCTGACCGTACCGTTTGCGGGACAAGTAAAGACCATCGAACCTCTGCGGGACGCATTGCAGGGAAAGATACTGATCGACGCCACCGTACCGCTGGTGCCGCCGAAAGTCAGCCGCGTGCAACTTCCGGACGGTGGGTCCGCCGTCGCCAATTTACAGGCTCTGCTCGGGGACGGCGTGCGCGTCGTATCGGCTTTCCAGAACGTCTCGGCCCATCACCTCGCCGATCTTGATCATGACGTCGATTGTGACGTGCTGGTTTGCGGTGATAATGGACCAGCTTGCGACAAAGTCATTGAACTGGTGGAAGCGATCGGGTTGCGGGGTATCTACGCTGGAACGGCCGGCAATTCAGCAGCGGCAGAAGCATTGACTTCGGTGCTGATCGCAATCAATCGGCGATATAAGGTCCCCGACAGCGGAATCCGTATTACCGGTTTGCCGGTCAAAGGAAAAAGTGTGAGTTGACTCGCATCGGTGCGGCGGTCATTTCCAGTGCGGTAGTTGCCGAAAGGTTGATGCTGTCGCTGATATTGATCTGCCGGACGACCAAGATCCAATATGCCGGCTGGCGTATGACCAAACTGGCCGAAAACTCGCGAGGTAAGGAACGTTGATCTCGCACGACCTCTGGTTACGACCGTTGCGTGACATCCCGCTGATCGAGCCAGGTGACAATCTGGCCGAGATCATCCTTGCGTCGGTTGAAAAGGCAGATTGGGATTTACAGAACGGTGACGTTCTAGTGATGGCCCAGAAGATCGTATCGAAAGCGGAAAATCGTACTGTCGATCTCGCCACAGTGATCCCTTCGCCGCGCGCCATCGAATTGGCCACCGAGGTTCAAAAGGATGCGCGGCTTGTTGAACTGATTCTGTCGGAATCGGAAAACGTCGTGCGTCGTGGTCCTGGTGTTCTGATCGTCGAGCACAAGCTCGGGTTTGTCATGGCCAACGCGGGAATAGACCGGTCCAATGTGAACGGTGAGGACCACGCGTTGCTGCTTCCCGTCGATCCGGATCGTTCCGCGACCGTGATCCGGCGCGCGATTGCCGCGCGGGTAGAGATTGATGTCGGTGTTCTGATCATCGATAGTTTCGGCCGCGCATGGCGCAACGGAACCATCGGCACCGCGATCGGCGCTAGCGGCGTACCGACGCTGCTCGACTTGAGAGGGCGCGCGGATCTTTTCGGACGCCCGCTTGAAACCACTGAAGTCGGCTGGGCGGACGAACTGGCGGCGGCAGCTTCATTGATGATGGGGCAAGCCGGTGAAGGCAGGCCGGTCATCCTGGTGCGTGGTCTCGTTGAAACCGGTGAAGGATCGGCTGCGGACCTATTGCGGCCGAAGCAAAAGGATTTGTTCAGGTGAGTATGACGGGCCGACGAATCGTGGCGCTAGCCGGCGGCGTTGGCGGGGCCAAGCTCGCGGATGGCCTTGCCAGGGTGCTCAGTGACCGCCTCGTTGTCGTGGTCAATACGGGCGACGACTTCGAACATCTTGGTCTGCACATCTCGCCTGATCTTGATACGGTCATGTACACGCTGGCGGGCATCGCTGACCCCGAACGGGGCTGGGGCCTCCGTGACGAGAGTTGGACGTTCATGGAGCAGGTCTCCCGCCTCGGCGGTCCGAACTGGTTTCGGCTCGGCGATCGCGATATCGCTACCCATGCAATACGGACCGACCGGTTGCGGGCCGGAGATACATTGACGGCGGTCACCGCGGATCTTTGCCGTGCGCTCGCGATTTCATCGCAGTTGCTTCCGATGTCGGACCAGCCGGTACGCACGAAAGTTCACAGCGGCGGTTTGACATTGCCGTTTCAGGATTATTTTGTCCGGCTGCGCTGCGAGATTCCGGTAGAGCGTCTTTCGTTCGACGGCGATGCCGCCGCACATCTCAATCCGCTCGTTGAAGCGATGCGTGGCGCCGAGGCGCCTGAAGCAATCATCATTTGCCCCTCAAATCCCTACCTTAGCGTTGATCCGATCCTGTCCGTTCCGGCCATGCGCGGCTGGATCAAGGATACCGGCGCGCCTGTTATCGCCGTGTCGCCGATTGTCGGCGGCGCGGCAATCAAGGGACCGGCTGCCAAGATCATGCAGGAACTTGGCATACAGCCATCCGTCACCAACGTTGCGGCTCACTATCGCGGCCTGATCGATGGCCTCGTGATCGACACTATCGATGACGTTCACATCGCCGACATTCAGGCGATGGGAATTGCGACCAATGTCACGGGAACCGTCATGCGCTCGATCGAGGATCGAAAGACACTTGCGCAGAGTTGCCTGACATTTTTGAAAACGGTCGGGAGCGGAATCCGGTGATCATACTGATCCCGTGTAAGAGTCTCGATCAGGGTAAATCCCGGCTCTCCGCGGCCTTGGACGTACATGCAAGGCGCGCGCTATGCGAGTTCTTCCTATGCCGGACGCTGGCAATGGCCTGTACCCTGGTTGCGCCGGCCCGAATCTATGTCGTCACTGCCGATTCGCACGTCATCGAAATTGCGGGCCGGTACGGCGCTTCCGTCGTTGAGGACTCAAGTTTCGATCTCAATCGGGCGCTTGAGGAGGCGCGAGCGGCAATTGCCGCCCAGCACGCGGACATGGAAGGTCTGTTGATAATGCCGATCGACCTGCCGCTCTCCACGTCCCATTCTCTTTCGTCCGTCGTTGCAGAGCCCGGCGATATCGTCATTGTCCCCGATGAGGGCGCGACGGGAACCAATCTTCTGCTGCT
>JAQGKC010000376.1 GCA_028290305.1 Bradyrhizobium sp. | reverse complement strand
CCCGCGGCGCCACCGTCGGGTTGATGCTCGGAATCCGCGCCCCGATGTTGAGGTTGGGCGAGCGCATGATGCTTTGCGCGTGAACCTCCGCGCCATCGAGATACACAAACGGCAATGCCGCGACGCCTGACGCGAGCACCGCACGTCGCGTCTTGGTCAGCCAGTTGGCAGGATCACGTACCATGAGGCCTCGGGGTTACGCGATGTCGACGGCGCGCCGACGCGCGGTCTATTGTGCATCCACCGCGAGACTGACCATCTTCTCGTTCTGCAGCTTGCGGATCAAGCCGGCAAATTCGTTCCTGCTCATCGCTCTATCACCGAACTGCAGCCGAAACAGGCCACCTTTGGCGCCGTCGATGATCGAGGCCTGATAGTTGTCGAGCAGTGCCGTGATGTCGGCGACGCGCGCGTCCGGCGCGAACCGCACCAGCGCGCGCGGCGGCGCTTCCGGCCCCAATGCGCGGGTGATGGGCTCGTTGGTGCTTAGCGACGCCGTCTGGAACGAGGCGGGCTGGTTCTTCATCAGTACCGCGCCGATCACACCGGCCTGCAGCAACAGCGCCAGAGCGCCCAGGCTCGCCGACCAGGCCAGCGTGCGCGGCGACAGCCTTGCGAAAAACCTGGCGATTCCTGCGGAGATATTGAGCGACGCCGACGGTTTGCGCGCAGGCTCTGCGTCGATTGCCGTGAACAGCTTCTGCATGGCGCGCGCGGACGGCGCACCGAGGTTTTCGTTGAGATCAATGGTCTCGGCGTATTCTTCCCGGATCACGGCGTATTGCCTGGCAAGCTCGGGATCGCGGGCGAGCGCTTCCTCGACGCGCCTGGCATCACGGGTATTCAGCGTGCCGGCCGCATGCCATGGCAGCAGCATTTCCAGTTCACCGGGCTCTTGCTCCAGCATTTGTTTCATCGCCATCATGGCCAGCCTCGCTCTACGCCGGCTGCCTTGAGCAGTTCGGCCAGTTTTTTGCGCGCATAGAACAAGCGCGTCTTCACTGTGTTTTCGGGTATGCCGACAATTTCAGCCACCTCTTCCACGGATTTCTCGTGGTAGTAGACGAGATCGACGATTTCCCGATGGTCCGGCGAAAGTGCGGTCAGGCACTTGCGCAACGCTTGACTGGTATCCTTCTTCTGCACCACCACTTCCGGATCGTCGGACGAATCCTCGATCGCATTGGCAGCTTCATCGTCCAGTTCAACGTCTTTTCTGCGGCGCAGGGCCGACAAGGCCTTGAACCGCGTAATCGCCAGCAGCCAGGTGGAAACGGCGGATCGGCCTTCGAACTTGCCGGCTTGGCGCCACACATCGAGAAAAACCTCGCTGATGAGGTCTTCCGCAACCTGTTCGTCCCGCACCAGCCGAAAGCCGAAGCGAAACACCCTGACATGGTGCCGTCCGTAAAGTACCTGCATGGCGAGCCGGTCGCCTTGAGCGATCCGAGCGATCAGGACGTCGTCCGAAGCCGCCTGTGTCGCACTCAATGGCCGTCTCGCAAGGTTGGTCGGATTAGGCTGCCGGATGGTTCGATGAGAAAGGCAAGATTCTTCAAATTATCACGACAGCCGCCCTGCATCTGTGATGTAGCGCACAGAAACCGGTGAAAATGCAGCCGTCGAGGGTTCAAGGCCGATCGAAGCCGGAAAAATGGTACCATAATGCAGAAAGACTTTCTTCATGCCTCGACCATCTGCAGGCAACCTTACCAAGGCTTGGTCCGTAACACAGCATTTGCATGATCCGCCCGGCACCCGCCGGGTTCGCCCCATCGGCACCACCCTACCCTGATCCGGCAAATTTCCATTGCAAAACAAGGGCAATGACGGCCTCGACGATCGAGATTCGGCGGCGAAAGATACCAAACCTAAAGGCTTTCCCACTTAGATTTTTTTAGGTTGAGTTCCATTAACGGCGAGACCATGGGCACCGTTGCGTCCGCGTTCCTAAATCCAATTGCGGCTGAACTGGAAGGCGTAGGTCCCAAGCCCACGGCGAAGGCGCGGTCGCGCCGCGCGAAGCAGCGCCGTCAAATCCAGGGGATGATCGGTGTCAGCTACGTCATCGATGCGCTCGTCCTGCTGATTTACGCGCAGGCGGGCACGATACCGGCGACGGTCGGCCCGGCATATGCCGGCTGCGGTCTGCTCCTCGTTGCAGGCTCTATCACGCTTTCGGAAATCGGGTTCAACGAGCGCTTCAAGGATCATTATCTGGTCGCACCGCAGTCGATCGTCTGCATGGCGATCGTGCTGGCCTTCACCTACATCGCGCCGGAAGCCGGCGTGCTGTTTCTCTGCAGCCTGTTCGTCGTGTTCAGTTTCAGTTCGCTGCGTTCGACGCCGCGACAGACGGCGATTGTCTGGACCGCGATGGCGTTCAGCCTGGCAGGGTTGTTTCTGCTGACCGACAAGCCGATCTCGATGCCGCATGGCACCTACCTCGAACGCTTTGCCACGTTGACGGTGTTCATCCTGACCATCGGACGTTGCATGTTTATCGGGATGTTCTCGAGTTCGGTGCGTCAATCGCTCTACAGGAATAGCCTCAAGCTCAAGGAAGCCTATACGCGCATCGAACAGCTCGCCGAACTCGACGAACTCACGGGTTCGTTCAGCCGCCGCTGCATCATGCGGATGCTCGATGAAGAAATTGCTCGCGCTCGTCGCATCGAGATGCCCTGCTCGATCGCGCTGATCGACCTCGACTGGTTCAAGCGCATCAACGACGCCTATGGTCATCCCACCGGCGACGAAGTGCTGAGGGCATTCGCCATCACCGTGTTCGCCAACATCCGCAACATCGACAGGTTCGGCCGCTACGGCGGCGAGGAATTCCTGCTGGTGCTTCCCGATACGGCCACCGACGGCGCCACACCCATCCTCGAACGGCTGCGCGAGATCATAGCCGATCTCGACTGGAGTGCGTTCTCGCCCGGCATGCGGGTAACGATTTCCGCTGGCGTCGCGACATTGAAACCGGATGAAACTCCGGACACATTTCTCGCGCGCGCCGATAGCGCGCTTTACCTAGCCAAGGCACGAGGACGCAACCGCATCGCCAGCGCCTGATCAGACCACTGCCGTTTCCCGGAGGACGGAGAAACCGTTGCCGGTCTACATGTCCGAACGCTCCAGGATAGAGTCATGAGTTCGAAATCCGCTTCCACTTCCGAAAACCTGCTCGACGAGCTGCAGGCCACGCTCACGCACGGAACCGTTGCACGCCGGGTCGAAACCCTGCGCCGCGTGACCGACCTTTTTATCAATGGCGCGGTGGATTATTCGAGCGAACAGATCGGACTGTTCGACGACGTGTTCCAATGCCTGATGAAGCACATCGAAACCTCCGCCAAGGCGCTGCTCGCCAATCGTCTTGCTCCGATCGACACCGCGCCGCCGCTTACTATTCGTGCGCTGGCGTTCGACGATCTCATCGAGGTCGCAGCTCCCGTGCTGTCCCGGTCGGAACGGCTCGACGATGACGCGCTGATCGAGACCGCGCGCAACAAGAGCCAGGCGCATTTGATGGCGATTTCGACGCGACGGGTGTTGAGCGGCGCGGTAACCGACGTGTTGGTGCTGCGCGGCAACGACGAGGTGATCCAGAGCACCGTCAACAATCCCGGCGCGGAATTTTCCGAACGCGGCTTCACCCGGCTGGTCAGCCGCGCCGAGGGGGATGACGATCTCGCGACCTGCGTCGGCCTGCGTCCGACGATCCCGCGGCATCTCTATCTGAAGCTGATCGCGAAGGCGTCGGAAACGGTGCGGGCACGCCTCGAGGCCGCCAACCCGCAGCAGGCAGGGGAAGTGCCGACCGCGGTGCGGGAAGCGACGCGGCTGGCGCGCTCGGCCCCTTCGGCCGTTACCCGCGAGACCGTCATCGCGCATGCGCTCGTCAAATCGCTCTACGAGGACGGCAGGCTCGACGAGCATCAAGTGGAAGCGTTTGCCGCGGCCGGCAAATTCGACGAAGCCAACGCCGCGATCGCGGCGCTCGCCAACGTTTCGGTGTCGGTCGCAGAAAACATGATGGTGGAAACCCGCGCCGAGGGCGTGATGATCCTGGCAAAGGTCTCGGGAATGTCGTGGTCGACCGTCAAGGCGATCATCAACATGCGCGATGATCTCTCGGGCATGGACCCGACCGATCTCGGGGCTTGCAAGGCCACCTACGAACGGCTGCGGCCCTCAACTGCACAACAGGTGCTGCGCTTCCATCGCATGCAGCAGACCGCGGCGCCGGCTGCGTGAGCAGGCAATAACCCCGGCATCGTCCCAAGTGCCCGGCGAACACCGGGGACGACGCGAGATATAAATCAAACCGCCGCTAAAACCTGAGTACCTTCGATCCCGCCAGCGCTCCGATGGCGGTGACCAGCGCGGTGGCGATGGTGTACCAGGTCGCGACGAACAGCGGTGAATCGTCGGTGCAGTGCGATGCGTACAGCGTCGCCGCCAAACCCGCCGACAAAAGTCCGGCGATCGCGCCGGCGACCGCTGGCCGTGCCGGCGCTCCGTGACGCAGGCCGACCAGCGCTGCCGCCAGCAGCGGCAGCGACATCAGCGGAATGGCCGTCATGCAAACCCGCGAATTGCTGCCGATCAGTCGCGTCACCATCGGCAGCCGCTGCGGCAGCATCATCTCGCTTCCGATTCCGGCGACCAGAAGTCCCGCGGGAATCAGCAGCAGCCACGCCCAGCCATGCAGCGAGGCTTCCGGCCGCGACAAATGCAGGCCGACCGCGATCGCCGAGATCGCCAGCGCCAGCGTCACCGCAAACTTCAGGTCGAAGAACGGATTATGCATTGCGGTCATGACGTCCGGGCGAACGCCCAATGCCATCAAGAACATCGCTATCGAAACCGGCGCCGCGGCAAGCAACGTCAGCGCCAGCACGAATCCGACCGGCCGCGCGCGGTGCACGTTATCGGCGGCTAGCGTTCTTATCAGCTGATCGGTCTCCATTCTCATTGTTCCCGTAGCTTGGCGGTGAGGCTGGCAAGCCCGCGATGCAGCGCCACACGCACCGCGCCCTCGCTCATGGAGAATTTCGCCGCGGTATCCTTGATCGATGCGGCCTCGACCGCGATCGACTGCAGCACGTCGCGCTGACGCGCCGGCAGCGACTGCAGCTGGGCCGCGACCTCGTTCGCCGGCGCGGTTTCCGCGGCCGGCTCGCTCGGGATGGTCTCGGCGAAATCATCGATATTGACGAAAACCCGGCGGCCGCGGCGGCGCAGCGCATCGATCAATTTGTTGCGGGCGATCGCAAACAGCCAGGGTGCGAACGGCGCGTTGG
>JAQGKC010000371.1 GCA_028290305.1 Bradyrhizobium sp. | reverse complement strand
TCTTTTCGAATGCGCGGGCCTTACTTGCCCGGCATCTTGTCGTCGATGCCCTTGACGTAGAAGTTCATGCCGAGGACCTGGCCATCGGCGAGATGATCGCCGCCTTTGCATTCGACTTCCTTGCCGTCCTGGCCGACGACCGGGCATTTGAACGGCTGCAGCTTGCCGGAGGTGAGGGCGGCCTGGGTATCCTCGGCCATCTTCTTCACGTCGTCGGGCATGTTGGTGTAGGGCGCCATCTGGAACATCTTGGTCTCGAGACCGCCCCAGGTGTCCTCTTCCTTCCACTTGCCGTCGAGCTCGGCTTTGACGCGTTCGATGTAATAGGGCGCCCAGGTGTCGAGGATCGAGGTCAGCTGCGCCTTGGGTCCGAACTTGATCATTTCGGAATCCTGTCCGAACGCGAACTTGCCGCGCTCGTTGGCGACCTGCATCGGCGCCGGGCTGTCGGTGTGCTGCATGATCACGTCGGCGCCCTGGTCGAGCAGCGCCTTGGCGGCATCGGCTTCCTTGCCTGGGTCGAACCACGAGTTCACCCAGATGATCTTGACCTTGATGTTGGGATTGACCGTCTGCGCGCCGATCATGGTGGAGTTGATGCCGGAGACGACTTCCGGAATCGGGAACGAACCGATGTAACCGAGCACGCCCGCCTTCGACATCTTGGCCGCGATCTGGCCCTGGATGTAGCGGCCCTGATACCAGCGCGCCGAATAGGTCGACATGTTCTTGTCGCGCTTGTAGCCCGAGCAGTGCTCGAAATGCACGTTGGGATATTTCTTGGCCACCTTCAGCGTCGGATCCATGTAGCCGAACGAGGTGGTGAAGATCAGCTTGTTGCCGGCGCGAACGAGCTGTTCGATGGCGCGCTCGGCATCGGGGCCTTCAGGGACGTTTTCGAGAAACGTGGTCTCGATCTTGTCGCCGAGTTCCTTGGCGAGCTCCGCGCGGGCGAGGTCGTGCTGATAGGTCCAGCCGAGGTCGCCGACCGGGCCGAGATAGATGACGCCGACCTTCAATTTGTCGGCGGCCGAGGCACCACTGCTGATACCACCCGCGAGCAGCAGCGCGGCGGCGGCCGCAAATAATGTTTTTCTCATCGTCAATCTCCAAACAGTCGGGGGGAACGACAGTCCAGGACGCGGCGCCCCATCGCGCACGCCCGGAATATGAAATCAGCGGTCGGGCACGAACACGGTGCCCAGTGCAGCCGGCGCGGTCGAGCCGCCGGTGCGTGCGCGTGAGAGCAACACCAGAACGATGACGGTCGCGAGATAGGGCAGCGCCGACATGAATTGCGATGGAATTCCGATGCCTGCGCCTTGCGCGTGCAGCTGAAGGATCGTCACCGCGCCGAACAGATATGCGCCGATCACCAGCCGGCCCGGCCGCCAGGATGCGAACACTGTCAGCGCGAGCGCGATCCATCCGCGGCCGGCGGTCATGCCGGGGATGAAGAACGGCGTATAGGCCAGCGGTAAATAAGCTCCGGCCAGCCCCGCGCATCCACCGCCGAACATCACGGCAAACATTCTTATTCGAAGCACCGGATATCCCAGCGCGTGCGCCGAGACGTGATTGTCGCCGCAAGCGCGCAACACCAACCCGGCCCGCGTCCGGTATAGAAACAGCCAGACGCCAATGATCAGCGCCAACGAGAAATAAACGAACGCGTCCTCGCCAAAGACGATCCGTCCTATCAACGGAATATCGGTGAGGCCGGGGATGTAAAGATGCGGCGCCGGCGTGATTCTCTCGCCCACGAAACCGGCGCCGATCAGGCCGGACAGTCCGATGCCGAGAATGGTGAGCGCCAGACCCGCCGCTACCTGGTTGACCGCCAGACCGAGCGTCATCATCGCAAAGATAAGGGACAGCAATGTGCCCGCGACGATTCCGCAGAGGGCGCCGACGAAGATCGAGCCGGTGAGCCAGGCGCCTCCGAATCCGCAGGCAGCCCCGACGATCATCATGCCTTCGACGCCCAGATTGAGAACGCCGGCACGCTCGGTCACCAGTTCGCCGGTAGCCGCGATCAAGAGCGGTGTCGATGCTGCGAGCACCGAAAGAATGATGGCTTCAAGCAGCCCCACTGGACACCTGTCGGGAAGCGGAAATAAGCCGGAAGCGGTAGAGAATGAGGGAGTCGCAGGCGAGCACGTAGAACAGCAGAATGCCTTGAAATACCTTGGTGACGTCCAACGGGATTTTCATGGCAATCTGGGCCTGTTCGCCGCCAATGAAGGTGAGTGCGAGGAAAAGACCTGCAATTAATATTCCAATTGGGTTCAGGCGCCCGAGAAACGCCACGATAATCGCGGTGAAGCCATAGCCGGGTGAGATGCCCGGCTGCAGGTGCCCGACCGGTCCCGCCACCTCGATTATCCCGGCAAGCCCGGCCAGGGCGCCGGAGATCGCGAAGGTCAAAAGGATCAACTGATTGGAATTGAAACCGCCGAAGCGCGCCGCCCGAGGTGCTGCGCCGACGACTCGAATTTCGAAGCCCTTGATCGTGCGCCCGAGCAGTACGGTCGCCGCAGCAACGACCAGCAGCGCAATGATAGCGCCAAGATGCAAACGGCCGCCTTCAATCAGGACCGGCACGGTGGCGACCGGATCGAACTCCGCGGTGGTCGGGAAATTGAACCCGGCCGGATCGCGCCAAGGACCGCGCACGAGATAGTCCAGAAAAAGGTCCGCCACGTACACCAGCATCAGGCTGGTCAGAATTTCGCTGGCGCCGAACCGGACTTTACAAATGGCCGGGATCAGCGCGTAGAGCGCACCCGCCGCTGCGCCGAACAACAGCATCGCGGGCAGCACCCAATGTCCGGCATCAGTGCCTTGCGTTTTCACGGCAAGCCAGCTGCCAGCGACGGCGCCGACCAGAAACTGTCCCTCGGCCCCGATATTCCATGCGTTGGCGAGGTAGCAGAGCGACAAGCCAACCGCGATCATCACGAGAGGCGTCGCCTTCACCGCGATTTCCTGCAGCGAATAGCTGTCGGTCAGGGGATCGATGAAGTAGACGCCGAGCGCGGAAATGGGATTTTTGCCGAGAATTGCAAACAGGATGCTCATGGTCACAATCGTCAAACCGATTGCGATCAGCGGCGAAACCAGCGCGATCGTGTTCGATCGCTCGGCCCGCTTTTCAAGGACCAACTGCATGCGCCGATTCCTTCTGCTCCAAGCTGCTTCCGCCCATCAGCAGTCCAAGCTTCTCGCGGTTGGCGTCCGCGGTCGCCAGCGGCTCCGAGAGGTGGCCGTGGAACATCACGGCGATCCGGTCGGTGATTTCGGCGAGCTCATCCAGATCCTGGCTCGTCACCAGCACGGCGGCGCCGCCTGAGGCGAGATCGAGCAGGGCCTGCCGGATGACCGCGGCGGCGCCCGCGTCCACGCCCCAGGTCGGCTGGCTGACGACAAGGACCGTGGGGTTTCGGAGTATTTCGCGGCCGACGATGAATTTTTGCAAGTTGCCGCCCGACAGGCTCGCCGCTTCCGGGTCGCGCTTTGCCTTGCGCACGTCGAAGGTCTCGGTGGCGCGGTCGACCGCCGATAGTGTCGCGGCGGTGTTGACGAAACCGTGCTGGACCATTCCGCTCGCCGCATGTCCGGTCAGCAGCGCATTTTCGGAAAGTTTCATGCGTGGCGCAGTGCCGTGACCTAATCGCTCTTCGGGCACGAAAGCCGCGCCAAGCTTGCGCCGCTGCGTGATGGAAAGATGTCCTGCGGCAATACCGTCGATCACCACCGTGCCGGGATCCTGGGCTAGCCGCTCGCCCGAAAGCGCCGCGAACAGCTCATCCTGCCCGTTGCCGGCGACGCCGGCGATGCCCAAGATTTCACCGCCTTTCAGTTCAAGCGAGATGTGCTCAAGCCTCACGCCGTGAGGATCATCTGGCTCAAGGCTGAGATCGTTGACAACGAGGCGCGGCACCGTGATCCGGCGCCCGGCGGTGGCTTTGACTTCCTTGATGTCGGCACCGACCATCATTCGGGCCAGCGAGGCTGCGGTCTCCGCCTTCGGATTACAGGTGGAGATCTTCTTGCCGCCGCGCAGGATCGTGGCGGTGTCGCAAAGCCGCTTCACCTCTTCCAGTTTGTGGCTGATGTAGAGTACTGCGCGGCCCTCGGCCTTCAGGCGATCCAGCACGGTGAAGAGCTGATCGGCCTCCTGCGGGGTCAGTACCGCGGTCGGCTCATCGAGGATCAGGAATTTGGGATTTTGCATCAGCGCCCGGACGATTTCGATGCGCTGCCGCTCGCCCACCGACAACTGCCAGACCTCGCGTTTGGGGTCGAGCGGAAGCCCGTAAACATTGGACACTTCCTCCAGACGCGCGGACATGTCCTTGAACGATTCCTTGCCGTCGAGACCCAGCGCCACGTTCTCGGCGACGGTGAGATTGTCGAACAGGGAAAAATGCTGAAACACCATGCCGATGCCGCGCGCGCGGGCTTCCGATGGTCCGGAAAGAGTCATTTTCTCGCCTTGCCAGCGCATTTCACCATCGCTTGGCTGAATCAATCCGTAGATTGTCTTGACGAGTGTCGATTTTCCCGCGCCGTTCTCGCCGAGAAGGGCGTGAATTTGCTGCGGCCAGATATCGATATCGATCGACTCGTTGGCGAGAAAAGTGCCGTAGCGCTTGGTCAACCCCACCGTTTGAAGCAACGGCGTTTCGCCGGAATGCAGGCTGGCGGGAGTCGGATCTAACATTCGCTGTCACGCGTGCGAGGAATGGGTGCCTTAATACTGAGCTAGTTTAGACTTCGGCGTAAGTGGCGAAAAAGCGCCAGCGTCTGCTCAACTCTTTAGCAGGCAACCTCCCCGTGATTCTCTTGGTCTTTCCAGCGTCGGATGATTTCCGGCGATCCATGTTGTCTCGTCACCTTAAGAAGACGGGTGATAGCTGTTGCAGAATTGTGACGGTCAGGACAAATCGGAACTGCCTAGTCACAGCTGCTGCGAATATGAGCAGCATCATTCCATCGTTCGAAGCCGCGGTAGACGTCAATTCGCGTGAGTGGTCCTCGCGTTTGCAGCGCACCAGACCGTCGAAGAAAGCCAATAGAAACGCGCATAACTGCAGCAGACGGCGTCGCTCTATGGTTGTTTTGTTAAGTGCCGCAACCCGCACCAAATTGCCTGGTCCGGCTGGTGCACGACCGTCCTTGATGAAACTTGCGGCAAGCCCTGGGAAAACTTGAGGCTTCTCACGTTTAGCTAACGGCGCAAGTGTCGCTGCAAGGGCCTTGATCATTCGATCGTCAACTTGGGGGTATTGAGAATGTCCTACCGTACTAAAGCAATTGCAGCCGCGGCGCTGTCACTTGCCGCACTTGCTACATTTGCACCAACGAGCTCTGCCAGCGCAGCGGATTTGGCTCCGATGCCGGTCAAGGCCAAGCCGATCCCGGATCTCCCGTTCTTCTTCGTGATCGACGACCGGGTGTCCTACTCATGGATGCCGAAGGGTACCGATCCCGGTGCGTTTAGCATCCGGCCGAATGGCTCGATCGACGGTACGACCGCGAAGTCGGTCTATTCGTTCACCCACTTCGACGCGTGGGCCTACGGCACCAACTTCTTCACCATCTCGATGTTCAAGTCGGATAAAAACGATCCGGCCTCGCCTTGCACCAACGCAGGCACAATCTTCGGCGCTCCGGCGAACTGCGCTGGCGCGACCGAAATCTACGGCCTGATCCGCAGCACTTTCGGCTTCAACGAGATCTTCAACACCAAGGCCTTCAGCATCGGGCCTTTGCATAACGTGTCGCTGGAAGTCGGTGCCGATGCCAACTCGGAAAACACCTTCCTGGCCCCGGCCAAGCGTGACTTCGTCGCCGGTCTGCAGTTCGCCTTCGACCTTCCCTACAAGGGCTACTTCAACGTAGCGCCCTTGGCCTACAAGGAAATCAACCACAACGCGTTCGACCAGTGCGGTCTGTTTGGTCCGGGCGTCCCCGGCGTGACTTGCATTGCGGATGGCAACACCGATTTCAAGACCACCTGGGCAATCGAGACCAACTACTACATGGATCTGGGCTTCCTGCCTGAAAACATGCAGTATTTCTCCATCAGCGGCCGCGCTGCCTGGTACGGGCCGAAGGGCAACCAGAACCAGCCGCTCGGGCTTGCTGGTGGCGGCACCTCGACCAAGGTCGAACTCAACAGCGAACCGATCCGTCTGACGTTTGACGCCAGCAAGGCGTTCATGGGCCCGAAGTACACCCACTTCGTCGACGTGTGGGTTGCCTATCGCTACTGGCAGAACAAGTTCGGTCTCGATCACAACAACGCTCCGGGCGTCTGCACGCTGGCAGGTCCTGGTACGCCGAGCACCAACAGCTGCACCGAATCGACCGTCTATGCCGGTGTCACTTTGAAGTTCTAACCGCCTGATACTTCTCCAGGTGAAACGATGGCGCCGCGATGAACCCCGCGGCGCCATTTCTGTTTCGGGAACCTGAACCCCGGACGGCTATTTCTCCCAGACCCCGGCGTGCAACGCTTCCGCCTCTTCCTCGAGCAATGGTCCAACGATTTCGGTCGCTCGCTGTCCGCTATTGAACACCTCGCGGCAGGGTAGATCGAGCGTCGGATTTTCCGGATGATTTCCGGTTACGCCACGCAATCGATGTTCGCTCAGGCCGTAAACCAGGCGGCCGATTCCCGCCCAGTAGATCGCGCCGGCACACATCGCACAGGGTTCGGCGGACGAATACAGGGTGGCCGTCCTGAGGACACCAGGCCTAAGGGTCGTGCAGGCCTGCGTCGCAAGCAGCCGTTCGGCATGGGCCGTCCCGTCGCGCGCCGGCATATAGCCGTTCTCGACCTCGATCAGAACGTTGCGGTTTTGGTCGACCAGGATGGCGCCGAACGGATGATTGCCATGGGTTATCGCGCGGCGGGCAACTTCGAATGACCGGCGCAGAAAATACTCATCGAGCTCTGAGGTACTCATATTCGATATGCTGGTCATGGCCGCTCCTGCCGTTCGCTGCATCATGCCGACGGCAGCCGGGACGAGCAAGCGAACCGATCAGTGCCCCGCCATGTGCCGCCCGATTTCCGTGAGGTCGGCTTCGCTGGCACGCGCTTCGTAAACGAACTGGCCGTGAAACATCACCACCAGTCGATCCGACAGCTCGAGCAATTCGTCGAGGTCCTCACTCACCAGCAGCACGGCGGCGCCGCGGTTTCGCGCGGCCATGATCTCGGCATGAATTTGCGCAACAGCCGCGAAATCCAGGCCGAAACAGGGATTGGCGGCGATCAAAACCTCGACATCGCCACCCAGTTCGCGCGCCAGCACGGCGCGCTGAACATTGCCGCCGGAGAGCGCCGAGATCGGCGTATCGGGCGTGCGGGTCTTGATCTTGTATCGCGCGATCTTCTTCTCGGCGTCGTCGCGAAACGCAGCGCGGTTGAGCCACCAGCCGCCGCTTGCGAAGGGCGCCCGGTCAAATTCGCGGAAGGCGATGTTGTCGGCGACGCTCATGCCACCGACGCAGGCGTTCTTCAACGGCTCTTCGGGCAGTAGCGACATCCTGTGCCGGCGCATTTCCTTGCGGCTGGCGTGATAGATATCGCCCGCCACGCGAATTTCGCCGCTTTCGGCTTCGCGCTGGCCAGCGAGCACTTCGACAAGCTGTCGTTGGCCGTTGCCGGAAACGCCTGCGATGCCCACGATCTCTCCGCCGCGGACGCTAAGCGAAACGTCATGGACCGCGACCGCACCGGCGTCGTCGAGCGCGTTGAGTTTGCTGAGTTCGAGGCGAGTCTCGCCGACTTCTCCGACCCGGCTCGGCTGAATGGTCAATTCCTCCGCGCCGATCATGGTGCGAGCCATATCGTCCGGCGTAAGATCCGCGACCCTGCCGTGACCGGCCAGCTTGCCGCGGCGAAGGATGGTCACTTCGTCGGCGAACGCCATCACCTCGCGAAATTTGTGTGTGATCATCAAAATCGTCAGGTCGCCGCCGACTACCATGGCGCGCAGCATTCCCAGCACTTCGTCGGCTTCGCCCGGCGTCAGCACCGATGTCGGCTCGTCAAGGATCAGAAAGCGCCGTTTGAGGTAAAGCTGTTTTAGGATTTCGCATTTTTGCCGCTCGCCTGCGGAAATGTCGGAGACCCTGGCGTCGAGCGGCACCTTGAACGGCATCCGCGCCAGAAACGCTTCCAATTCTTTCTTTTCCTTGGCCCAGTCGACAACCGCCGGGACATCGTCGCGCGCGAGCACGAGGTTCTCAGCGACCGTCATCGCCGGCACCAGCGTGAAATGCTGATACACCATGCCGAGGCCGAGCGCGTGGGCGTCCTTTGGATTGGCGATCGCCTGTTCGCGGCCGCCGACCAGCACATCGCCTTCGGTCGGGTGGTAATAGCCCATGATGCATTTCACGAGGGTGCTTTTGCCGGCGCCGTTTTCGCCGAGCAGCGCATGGAACGAGCCGGGGCGCACTTTCAGTTCAACATTGTCCAGTGCGACGAAATCGCCGAACCGCATGGTCATGGCGACGGCATCAACGCCAAGTGCCCCGCTTGGCAGAGGCATTTCGCCAATGATCATGACAAGGCTCCAATCAGCGCCGCGGAAGTAGCGACAGCGCCGAACACACCGCCTTGCATCTTGATCATTTTCAGGGCGTGATCGTGATTGCTCTTGTCGGTCGCGGCACAGCAATCCTCGATCAGGACGCATTCGAAACCGCGGTCGTTGGCTTCCCGCATGGTGGTATGAACACAGACGTCGGTGGTGATGCCGGTAAGCACGAGGTTCTCGATGCCGCGCAGCCGCAGCATCAGTTCCAGATCAGTGGCGCAGAACGATCCCTTGCCGGGCTTGTCGATGATGGGTTCGCCCGGCAGCGGCGCCAGGTCGGGGATAATCTCCCAACCGGCTTCGCCACGGACCAGCACACGGCCGCATGGACCGGGGTCACCGATCCCGGCGCCGATCTGGCGCGACCGCCAGCGCTTGTTGGCGGGCAGGTCGGTGAGATCGGGACGATGACCCTCGCGGGTATGGATGATGTGGAAGCCCTGCTCTCGCATCACGGCGAGCAACTGCTTGATCGGCTCGATCGGCGCCCGCGTCATTGACAGGTCGTATCCCATTTTATCGACATAGCCGCCGACGCCGCAGAAGTCGGTCTGCATGTCGATGATGATGAGCGCGGTATTTTCGGGGCGCAGATCGCCATTGTAGGGCCACGCATAGGGTTCGGACTTCAGATAGCGCTCAGCCATGGCATGGTCTCGTCTGTCGGTTCATCGGGTAATCGATAGTTCGGCGGGCGCACCGGTCAGCGTGCGCTTAGGCGAGCAGGTGATGATCATGATCGCCAGCGTCAGGATGTAGGGCGCGGCATTGAACAGGTGATAACCGGAAGTCACGCCGACCGACTGCAGCGCCGGTCCGAGCGCGGCTGCACCGCCGAACGCCAGCGATGCCCACATGCACAACATCGGATCCCATCGCGCAAAGATCACCAGCGCCACCGCGGTGATGCCCTGTCCGCTGGAGAGGCCCTCATTCCAGCTACCGGGATAGAACAACGACAGGAACGAACCGCCGATGCCGGCGAGAAATCCCCCGACCATGGTCGCCCGCAGACGGATCGCGAGAACAGAATATCCCATGGACCTCGCGGCATCCGAACTCTCGCCGGCGGTGCGGATCAACAAGCCCCAGCGCGTCGTTCGAAACGCCCAGGTTAAAACCGGTGCGAGGACGATGCCGATCAGAAACAGCACATTTATCCGCAGCGCCGCGCGAACCTGCGAGATATCGCTCCACCATCCGAAATCGATCGCGGGCAACCGTGGCGCCGTCGGTTCGATCAGCGGCTTTCCAAGATAGAATGCGAGCCCTGTCCCGAACAGCATCAGCGCGATGCCGACCGCGATGTCGTTCACGCGCGGCAGCGAGCAAATGCCGGCATGGAGCGCGCCGAGAAGGGCGCCGGTCACACCGGCGGCGAGCACACCAAGCCAAGGCGAGCCCGTCAGATAGGAGATACCGTAGGCGCTCATCGCACCCATCACGAGGGTGCCCTCAAGGCCAAGGTTGATGCGTCCGCTGCGCTCGGTGATGCATTCGCCGAGGCTGACAAACAGAAACGGCGTAGAGACGCGGATGGCGCCGCCGAACACGGCGAGAGGGACGGTCCAGAGTCCGATCGTTCCGTCCGCCATGTCAGGATTTGCCTTTCAGAAAGCCAATTCGTCCATAAAGCGCATCGCTTGCCAGAACGGCGACGAAGATAATTCCCTGCAGCACCTGTACGGAGGCGTCAGGCAGTCCGAGCCGGCGCTGCAGCAAGCCGCCACTGGCGCTGATGCCGCCCAGCAGGATCGCCACGGGAATGATCGCCAGCGGATTTTGCCGCGCCAGGAAGGCGACGAGGATGCCGGTAAAGCCGTAACCGGCGGCGAGGTTGGCGTTGGTGCGGCCCTGCACCGCGGCGACTTCGACCATTCCGGCAAGGCCGGCCGATGCGCCCGCCAGAAAACAGATCGTCAGGATCAGTTTGCTAACGCCGAGGCCGACAATCTTGGCCGCACGAATGTTGCCCCCCGCGACCCGCGCGGCGAAGCCGAACACGGTGTGATAGATCAGGATGTAAGACGCGACGGCGGCGACGATGCCAAATACCAGTCCCCAATGCACATCGGTGCCTGGGATCGAGCCGATCATGTTGGCGGCGCCGATCTCGCGGGTCGACGGTTTGTTGAGGCTGGCGGGGTCGCGCATCATGCCCTCGACTAGATGGTTGAGGATCGCGAGCGCGATGTAGACCAGCAGCAGGCTGGAAATGGTTTCATTGACGCCGCGGTATTGCCGAAGGGCGCCGGAGAGCATAATCCAAAGTCCGCCGCCGATCATGCCGGCGCAGACCATCGCCGACTGTACCACCAGCGGCGGCGCCGATTGCAGCAATAACGCCGCGCTGGTGGCTGCCAGCGCACCGATCAGGAGCGCACCTTCGCCGCCGATGATGACCATGCCGAGTTGTGCGGGGAGCGCGGTGCACAGCGCGGTCAGGATCAGGGGCGCCGCGCGCGTCAGCGTGTTCTGCCAGGAAAACCAGGTGCCGAACGCGCCCTGGTACATATAAAAATAAAGATCGAGCGGGCTTTTGCCGAATAGGGCAACAAATATCCCGAATACCCCGAGCGCGCCGACCAGCGCCGCGCCCGGAATGAGAAGGTATTCGATGGTCCCGCCGTAGCGCTGCAGAAACCCCGGATCCGCGGCCGGAGAAATCACAGCTCCATCGGCGGGATCTGCGACGTCTGATGTCACGAAGTCGCTCCGATGACGCCTTCCACCAGATAGTCCATCTTTTCGAGTTCGGGGTCCTTCTGGCCGCGATCGGTTCCGGCGGCGATCACGGTTTTGCCCTTGTTGTCCATGATCGGGCCTTTGAAGATGACGTAATCGCCGGCGGTGAGCTTCGCTTTGATGTCGTCCGCATGTTTGCGCGCTTCCGCCGAGACCGCTTCGCCATAGGGCGAGACCTTGACGATCTCTTCTTTCAGGCCGCCACGATAGAAATTCGGAATCGCTTCGCCGGCGGCGATCATTTTCACGAACTTCGGATAAAGCGCTTCCCAATTCCACTCTGCGCCGGTCAGGTAGGCCTTCGGCGCCAGCGGCGACTGATTGACGTGATAGCCGCAAACCATCGCGCCTCGCCGCGCCGCGTTCTCGACCATGGTCTTCGGTCCGTCGACGTGGCAGGTCAGGACATCGACGCCCTGATCGATCAGGCTGTTGGTTGCCTCGGCTTCCTTGACCGGCATCGACCAGTCACCGGTGAAGATCACCTGCGTGGTAGCCTTCGGATTGGCGAGCTTGGCGCCGAGCGTGAAGGCATTGATGTTGCGCAGCACCTGGGGGATCGGCTTGGCGGCGACAAAGCCGAGCTTGTTGGTTTTGGTCGAATAGCCGGCCACGATACCGGAAATGTATTGCGCCTCGTCGATATAGCCGAAATAGCTGCCCGCGTTCTTGGGATCCTTGTCGGTCCACAAGCCACCGCAGTGTTCGAAGCGAAGCTTCGGAAACTTGGTCGCCATCTTGATCATATGCGGATTGTAGTATCCGAATGAGGTCGGGAAGAGCAGCGTTGCGCCATCAAGGTTGATTATCGATTCCATCGTTTTTTCGACGGCGTCGGTTTCCGGAACCTTTTCTTCCTCGACGACCTTGATGCCGGGCATCTTCTTCAGCGCCGCCGCTCCTTGCGCATGAGCCTGATTGTAGCCGTAGTCGTCGCGCGATCCGACGTAGATAAAGCCGATCGTCGTATCCGCCGCGAGAGCGGTACGCACGCCGAAAGCCGTGCCGAGCGTCAGCGCGGCGCTTCCCTGCAAGAGATGCCGTCGTGAAATCCTGCCCAAATCCATTGGATGCTCCTTTTTGGCGGACGGACCGCCGCTGATTTCGCGGCTTCGCCGATCCGGCGGAGCCCGACGGTTCTGTCGCAATCTTCGTGCCAGAGCCTGTTTGGAAGGCATTTTTCAATTAAGTAATTGAAATATATAATTTATATTTCAAAACATTGTGCGGTTCAAAACTTGTGCAGGTACGGTTTAGACTAAAATTTCAGCTATATTTCGTAATTGTATGCAATGGAGTTAAGCAGTCGTTCACCCGCATTTGACTTTCGCCGGGTCCGATCGGGGCGCGAATTCGATCATTTTGCTGGCTGGTCAAGCCGGCGGAGGCTGGTACCAGTCGGATAGTTTGGGTGACCTTCGGATTCGCGGTCCGCTGGCACCGAATTTGTATCGATCGGTGAGAAGCGCGTGCGGATCGGCTTTAGCTCCGTCATTGGAAAAGCATGAGTGAAATGAATGCGGGCAGGCCAGGGCTACAAAGCTCATCCCTTGGCGATGAAATCCTTGGCGATGAAATCGTCGGACGGATCGACCGACTCGCCGCGATTTCCGCGACTTCAGAGCATCTAGCGCGCATTTTTCTCACCAGCGAGCATCGCGCGGCCGCCGACCTTATCCTGACCTGGATGCGCGATGCGGGACTGCGCGCGCATCTCGATGCGATTGGAAACGTCTGTGGCCGCTATGAAGGCGAGCGCCCGGGTTTGCCGTGCCTGATGCTGGGCTCGCATTACGACACCGTTCGCGATGCCGGCAAATGGGACGGCCCGCTCGGGCTGATCACGGCGATTTCCTGCGTCGCCGATCTGCACAAACGCGGGCGGCGATTGCCGTTCACCATTGAAGTGACCGGGTTCGCCGACGAGGAAGGGGTGCGGTTCGCTTCGACGCTATTGGGCAGCCGCGCGGTCGCGGGAACGTTCGACGAGAGCGTGCTTGGCGTCAAGGACAGCGCCGGGATTTCGATGCGCGAT
>JAQGKC010000095.1 GCA_028290305.1 Bradyrhizobium sp. | reverse complement strand
TCAAAACTAATGCGATAAGTGCTCCAAACAGAGTTCCTGCGATGCGATAGATCGCTTTGGACAGGACCATGCCTTGGGTAGGTCCAACTAGTATGAGAAGGCCTGTTCCCACGCCTGCTGCAGAATTAAGTTCAAGTATGAAGGCAATATAGTAACTGACAGCCAGAGCCACCCAAATCTCGAACGCCAAGGCCGTCGTGCCAGCCGGCCATTGCGCCAAGCCCGGCAGATAGGAACGATGTTCGCGGTCTGTCGGGCTCTTTTGTATAACTGCTGTCAACATCTTCATCTGCTTCTGCCTGGATTTCGTAATCGGCAACGATCTGGACCAGGAGATCGCTGGCCTTGACGCGCTGAAACGACGAGAACCGCTCCGACCACCCGACTGCTCAGGCGCGTCCGAGCTTCCCGTCGTCACTCACGGCCTGAGCTTTCGAGACTGTTCATGAACTCGCGCACCTGCGCCGCCCAAAGCGAAGGATGCGCCATAGTGAGATGGCCGAAAGAATCGGGCGAGCCCGTTTGCACGACGTAACTGCCGTTTTTGACGAGCTTCATGTGGCTTTGAAGAAGTTTCAGCCCGTCCGGATTAAATTCGTCGTCAGAAAAGTTCAACGCGTAGACCTTGGCCTTGATCGTTGCGAGACCGGGCTCCGGGTCATAGTCCTGCGATGCCTCCAGCGAGTAAAGGAGGTCATTCGGATCCGATTGGGCGTTTTGCTTCGCTGCCGCCGCCATGAAGTCTTCCGCCGATTTCGTGTTGTTAACGACCTCCTGGAGGTGGGGAACGCCATCGATCATCATGCGCAGGACCTGAAAGCCTTCCTTGAAACCAAGCGGCGGCTTGACATAATCGCCTCGTTGCCAATCCGGATCATTACGTATGTCGGCGATGACGATGCGTCGCCAAAGCAGATTGCGCCCCGAGATCGGCACCGGCAACGCGACGACCGGCATGATGGCTTTAACGTCATCCGGATAGGCTTCGGCCCATTGCCAGGCATTCATGCCTCCCATAGACATGCCGAGTATGGCGTGAAGCCGCTTGATTCCGAGAGTTTCAGTAATGAGCTTGTGCTGAAGATCTACCAGATCATTGTAACCGTAATGCGGGAAGCGCGCCCGCAGCCCATCTCCCGGTCTACTCGATTGGCCGTGTCCCAGATTGTCGGGAAAAATCAGGTAATAGTGGTTAGCATCGAGCGGCTGGCTCGCTGCGAAGAGCGATTTGATATATTCTGGGGTCAGCAGGGATGCTCCGCTATTGCCGGTCCAGTGCAGTACCATCACAGCGTTGTCGACTTCGCCCTGCGCGTTGCGATGAGGTGTGCCAAGGATCGCAAAGTGCAGGCGAAGCTGCTCAAGCGTCTCTCCATTCCGCAAGCGATAATTGCCGAAAAAGGCATCGGCCTGTAAGGGAGCAAGGTCCGCCGTCGCAGCCGAATGGCTCGCTTGCGGCGCTGGCTCGCGTGGCTCCTGCGCCAAGCCGGCACCACCGATTACGTTGAGTGTCGCAACAACCCCTGCACATAACGCCGCACGGGCACCCTTTCCCCGCCCCGCGTGACCTACATGCCTGGACTTGCGGAATACCGGTTTCCACATCGCACTTGTCTCCTGTTTCCAGCTCGGATTGCGCCCAGACCGCTGACGTCGTTAAGGCCGGCAAGCTGATGACGGGACCATCTCGAACACATCGGCATTACTCTGCCGCGCCGGCCAAGGCTCGCTCAATCGCAGCGTCGAGCCCACGCGCAACGGCGGTTACTTGCTCGTCACCAAACTGTCCGAACGTTGTCGATGGCCGGTCGTACTCGAAGACGCCGTGCCCAGCATCGCTCTCATAAAGCACAACGCGAATCGGAGGATACAGTGCGGCCGCGAGTTGATACCTGACCATGAGCGAGGCCGTGACCGGATTGCCAATATCGTATTGGAGCGCGTTACGCGCCTTACCAGCGATCTTTAATACCGCCCCATGATCACGGACCTGGAAAATTGATAGCTCCGGGCCTTCTTTTTTTTCACGATCCGCCCGCTCGACATCCCCATCGTCCAGAGCCTTTACAAGGCCTGGGTCAAGGCGCGGCACACTTCGTTCGAGCGCGGCGCGGACATCGGCGAATGACTTCGCGGATTCAATCCGGATGTGTTCAACGGCGATGATCTGTTTTATCATGGTCGGTTTCTCCTCCAAACTTTCTGCGCTTTGCGCGCTCATAGGAACCAAGGCCATGAATAAGCCGCTCATGAGCATGACCAAACGTGCCGCAGCGATGATCGTCGCTGACCTGATGGCCTCGTCCATGACTGCGACCCTCCGCAAAAGCAGGCGTTTACAACCATTCGCCAGTCGCGCGCAGCAGCCTAACGGGTGGCAGAATCCCGAAGCAGGATGCCCGCATCGATGGCGCGCTGGATCTCTGCTTCGGCGACGCCCAGTTCGCGCAGCACCGTAACATTGTCCTCCCCCCGGAACCTTGGCCGCGACGTATCGTCCAGCGTCGCGTCCGAAAACCGCCATGGGTGGCCGGGTAGCCGGTAGGTCCCCCCGGCGCCATCGGGCACCTCCCGGACCGCGTTCCAATACCTAGCCCACTCGGTCTCGGCCAAGTCCTTGGTTGTTCGGATCAGACCGATAGCGATCTTGGCTTCGTCCAGCTGCGCATCCAGAGTCTCGAGGTCGTGGAAACTGCGTATCCAGGTCTGGACCAGGCCATGTAACCCGCCGTAATTGGCCAATCGTTGGGCAGCCGTGCAGAACCGGGGATCCGACGCCAGATCGGACCGCCGCATCGCGCGCAAGTAATTGCGGAAGGTCAGACTCCCGATCAAGCTCTGCGCGGCCACAAAGTGCTCACCACCGGGCCCGCGAAAATGTGGCGCGTCGGCAGCACCCAGTATTGCGGGTTCGGCTCCCGTGTCGACGCCATCCAGGTCGACATGGGCGCGCTCATTTACCGACAGCAGCACGGCCGCCATCGCAACGTCGATATATTGGCCACGCCCTGTCTCTTCGCGTTGGCGCAGCGCGGCCAGAATTGCGATCGTCGCTTGCAATCCGGCATATACATCGGCGTGCGACAGTGGATCAGTGAGCACACGCCCCTGCTCTAATCCGAAATGGCGCATTGTATTATCAGTAAATCCTGCTTCGGCCTGCACGGTCGGTGCAAAGGCCATGCGCGACTTCCACGGCCCTTCCTGGCCATACCCCGTGATTGACGCATAGATCAGCCGAGGATTGCGTGGCGACAAAGATGCGTAGTCCAGACCGAAGGACCGGAGCGTGTCTGGGCGAAAATTCTCGAGCACGATGTCGGCTGCATCACACAACTGCAGCACGAACTCGCGCGCGCCGGGTACGTTTAGGTCGACGCTAACATTGCGTTTACCGACGTTCTGCTGCGCGTAATAGCCCGACATGCTATCGTGGTACGGATAAGAAAAGCGCGAGACGTCGGGACGCGGCGGCTCGATCTTTATAACATCAGCCCCCAGATCGGCTAAGGTGCGACCACATAGGGGGCCGGCCAGCACTCGCGAAAAATCAATGACGCGCAATCCCTGGAGAGGCCCGGGCATCACACCGCCCCGAATCTGGCGAGCCCCGGACCCTCCGCGCGGAATGATTCTAGTCCGGCGCGAATATCCTTTGACGCCCAAATCGGTTTCTGGATCTCAAGCATGGCAAGATCCGCCGCTTCAATTCCCTCATTTATCGCAACTGTGATCAGCCGTTTGGTCGCCGCATGCGCGATCGTCGGCCCGGCCGCGAGTTCGTGGGCAACTGAGAACGTCACCTCATCCAATTCGGTGTCTGGCACGACACGATTGATCAGTCCCCACCTCTCGAGCGTCGCCGCGTCGTGCCGACGCCCGAGCATCGTCATTTCTTTGGCTCGAGCAGTGCCCATGCGCTGCGCTTGCCTTTGGATTCCGCCCAGGAGGGGGTGCACACCTAGCGTGGCCTCGACCGATCCCATTTTCGCCGACGATGCGGCGACGATATAGTCGCAGGCGAGTGCGATCTCGAGTCCGCCGCCTAAACAGGCGCCGTGGACGGCAACCACGATCGGGATGGGCAACTGCTCGAAGCCGTGAAGCACATCCAGCGGCGACATGCGCGGACGCCCTTCGTTGGCGATGCGCTCGTCCCACAAGCTGATATCGGCGCCGGCGCAGAAGTGACGCAGACCGCTCTTCAGCAGAATGGCGCGACTGCCGTCCGATACGGCTTTCTGAAACGCCTCCAACAAGGCGACGTACAAAGTGGGACTAGCGAGATTGTACGGCCGATAGACCATACTGAGAATGGTGACCGGACGATCGACGACAGCCTCTAGAATCTGCTCGGACACAGTCTTTCTCCTTGTCGGACGATCTCACGATCGAAGTGGATCAGCTTTTGAAAATAATCGTTCGGTTTTCCTGAACTTGCCGGAATAGGTCGCCATATATCACCCCGCTGTTAGGACCGCCGTCAGCCTTCATCGCTCACCGTCGTGAAGGCCTCTCGGCGCGATACCACGAAGCCCTGTACGGTCATCGGCGGCTTGCCGGTCAATTCGGCGACGATCTTGTCTTCGCCCGAGAAGACGCCGTTCGGATAACCGACGGCAACCGCGCAGAAATGCTCGATCATGATCTCAGACAAGCCTGCCTTCTAGAGACTCTCCTGATATTGAGGAATGGTCAGCGGCCGGTAGCTGATCTTTCGGCCCAGCACCGCGGTGATGGACGCGGCGAGGCTTCTTCGCAAAGTTCGTGCAATCGCGCCGCCTTCAGTTCAAGCAACTGAAACTGTCACTACAGCCTCGTCACCCGGACGGAAGGCACCCCTCTTACGCGTCAAACGGCCGTGGTTTAGTAGGCCGAAGGCCTGTTTTCGCGCATCCATCGTTTCTCGGCTTCGGATCCGCTGGGCGGAGGCGGGAATCCTTCGATTAACCAGTAGTCGCGCGGCGTCTCGTCAATATGGAATTCCCAGAGTAAGCCTCGGTCGAGCATCGTAGGAGCGAGAGCTTCGTTGAATTGCTTGACCCGCCGCGAACCCTCTTCGGGAGACTTCCACGTCAGGTTAATATGGTCGACGGCAATTCTAACGAAGTCGTCGGCGGGTTCGCCTCCGCGATAGAAAGAGTCGCGGTCTTGTTCAATAAAGACAACTCCCACGTAAAACGCCGGAAAATTATAGAGCCTCGTGATTGCTTTCGCCAAAGCCTGCTTGTGCTCCGCCTCAAAAGCAGCGACGGGATGATAGATTGTCCAAAGTGGCACGGTCGGCCTCCTCTTAGTAAAGACTGTTTCAGGACATTGTTTTGCGTCTATCGCCGTGGAACCGGACCTAGCGGTGGCGAGC
>JAQGKC010000087.1 GCA_028290305.1 Bradyrhizobium sp. | reverse complement strand
GCGCAGATCACGCGGAGTTCGCGCTCGGCCACGCCGATCAGATCGTCATGGGCGCGATGCAGGCGCCCGAGTTCGAAGGTGAGCAGGCCCGGCCGGTAGCGGCGGGTGTGGGGATCCTGCTCCAACAGCCCGCAATCCCGCAACGAGCGCAACAGGCGTGAGGTCGAACTCTTCGGCTTGCCGGTGAGGGCCATCACATCCGCGAACGACAGGTCGGGGCGCGCGCTCGAAAAGCAGCGCAGGATCTCGATGGCGTTGGTCAGGGCGCTCATGATCGCGGTCCAAGTTCCGAAAAATGGAACCTAGTCCCAAATTTTAGTCTTCACGAAAAAGCGATCAAGACGAAATTTCCGGCAGGTCTGGCGTCGGATTACGCAGCACGAAGCGCTCGACGGGCCGATGAAAACGAAGTGTCATTGAGGGATCGAACGTGGCCGGCGCCTTTGCCGGCACGTTCGCACGGCAATGGCGCACGCGGCCGGTGCCGGCGGTGAGTCTGCCGACAGAGACGCCGGGTCAGGTCATCCACGTGGGCGTTCCGACCGAAGACAATCGATGAGCTTTGGCTCAGGAGGCCAGAGGTTCGAGCTTGCCGCGTTCGCGGAGCTTCTTAAGGCCTGGGCGGGGGCGATTGGTTGCAGGACGGCCGCCGTCGAGAGCGGGCGGCTCCGGCTGAGACACCTTGAGGAACGGAAGCTGAAACCGTACGCCGTGCAGGGTGACCGTCAACGGGATGGCACGGAAATCGTCGTTGAAGGCGCGGATCCGCCGCGCCAGTTCGGCCGCGTCGATGTCGGCCGGGATATCGCAGAGCCTTTCGTACATCCGCCGCGTGCTTTTGGTGCCGCTCCAGGTAATCGGTAACGTCCGCAGCGGACCGGTGTCGCAAGCGAGATTGCGCGCCAGGCGCCAGAACAGGTAGGCAAGCCGAACGAAGGCGATCTGTTCGAGCTCGCGCACGCCGATATTGTCGGGAATCGCGAAAGATTCGGTGCCGATGATCGGGCCCGAGTCGACCTGCCTTGTCATCACGTGGGCTGTCGCGCCGAACGTCCGTGCACTGTCATAGAGCGCGAAATGCGCTGGCGCCCAGCCGGGATAGTCCGGCGAGCCGGGATGGAAATTGTAGGCGCCGTAGCCGAGCGCCGCCAGCATGGAGCGCGGCACGATCACGCCGCTGGTGAAGGCGATCAGCCGGGCGTCGGGGAGCACCTCGGGTTCGATTGCAGTCAATTCCTCGAGCGTCAGCACGCACCGGAACGACAGTGCGGGGTTATGCTCCTCGAGCAGCTTGGTGAGTGCGAGCTTTTGCCCTGCGGTGCCGATCAGAAGGATGATGGTCTTCATGCTGGTAGGTTCTCTGGTCTCTAAGGATCAGCTGCGACCGTCCGTGACGGCGCGGACGTGATTTGCTGCGTCGGATCGTGCGAAGGAGCGGAACAGGTCGCCCGACAGGTCCTGCCAGGGGGCGATCTCGATGATTCGGTTGTTGGCATTGCGCGCCGCTTCCTTTGCGGTCTGGACGTCTTCTTTCCAGGGGCAGAGCGAGAGTTCGAGTCGGCCGAAACCGCCGCAATCGGCGGCAAAGGCATTGGTCACGGCCTCGATGCTGGCTGCGATGGCGCGCGCGCTGCTCGCCTCGACGTCGCGCAGGATGACGGTGACGCCGTTGTCCGATGGCGCCGGTGAATTGACGACAAGCAGCGAGTCCCGTGCGCCGGTGCGTGCGGCGCGTCGCGCGCCACGCGCCACCTCCCAGAAGTCGGGATCGGGCCCGAGATCGAAGGTGGTTGTCGGGATATTGTGCACGATCGCCGCGAGCTGTTGCGCGTCCATGTCCCCGGCCAAGGCGTGGTAGGAGCGCGGCAGCCATACGGTGTCGAGCGGAATTTGCGACGAGGTCAGGCTCCAGGCTTGATCGAGCAGGTAACCGTCCCAGACCGACGGATAGGTGGCGGACAGGTCCTGCCACGTGCGCAGCACGGTTTCCGCGATGCCAGAGCTGCCGAAATAGATCGTCCGCGCCGACATTTCCCAGCGATTCCAGCGGTGGACCGCGAAATCGCAGTCAAGGCGCGCGGGCAGGAGCGGCGGCTCGCGCAGCACCGCATCGGCCTCGACGAACAGCAGCGGTCCGCCATGCCGGTCCCACATGCGGGCGACGAAATCGGCCTTCTCGAATCCGAACATGCGGTCGTCGAACACGGCATCGAGCGGCTCGATGTCGAAATCGAGCTGAAAGCGCTGTGCGGACAGCTTGAGACGCAGCGCATGGTGTTCGCCGAGGCCGCGGGGATAGCAGGATACGATGCGCGGCATCTTGCCGATCGCGGCATTGTCCATCTCAGGGTTCGGCCATCCGAGCCCGCCCCACCACAATTCATGAGGATAGTCGACGCCGCACGCGCCGATGGTGCCGAAGTCGGTCAGCTTGGATTTGAGAAAGTCAAAACCCGGATTTTCACTGAACGGAATCGCGACAACGCATCCCGCCTGCAACGAACGGCACAGCGTTTCGGCGCCGGTGCCGTTGGGGGGATCGATCACGATCACAAGGCCGTCATTTGCCGGCGGGCGAGCGCCGTTCTCCCATAGCGTCGGCGCGCCAAAGCGCCGAGCCAGCCAGGCCAGCCGGCGCAGTTGCGGCTCTCCGAGCCGCACGCCGTTCGGCCGCAACAGGCGCTCGATTCCCGCGTCAGCGTCGTCGGCCCGTTCCACGCGATTTTGCCTCTTTCCGCAAGTTATTCCATTCGATTTCTACGCACGACGCCGTCAGATCAGGCGCACGGAATTCGCGTTACGCCGTTCGCCGGCGCCGTGCGAGGTCGTGATCGTGCGGCGGATCGCTCAGCCGTTGTCGCTCGTGGCCGCAAAGATGCGGTCATGGCTGAGAGACGTCAGCGCCACGCTGTAGACGGCGATCCCGTCATCCGGGGCCTCGACTGGGATCAGCAGGCAGCCGTCATCGTCATGGGCGCGGTAGTGCCGGCCACTCTGTTCGAGGCCTGCGAAGACCAACCTGTCCCAGGGAACGCGCTTCACATCCTTGCACTCCACCGCATCCGCGATTGTTTCGCCGGTCTGAACGACGACGCCCTTGACGATGCCCTCGCGGGCAAACCGGCCCAGCGGCAGCGCGATCGTTGTCACCGCCATGGCGCGCGAGATCGGGATGCGCAGGCGAAAGTCACCCATTCCGGTGCGATAGATGGTCACCGACTCGACCGAGGCATTGCCGCCGACCTTGAACAGGCCAACCTGCAGAGATCCGCATGGGGTTTCACCGAACACGTTGGGGGGCAGGCGGTTCGCGCCGAACAGCAGATAGAGGAAGGCATGCGATGGCGATACCGCCGCGAAGCTGCCGCCAAGCCACATCGGCGGTCCCTCCATTGCGCATACGGCGGGGAGGCCGCGCGCGACCACCTGGTCCCTGACGAACTCGTCATCCAGCATCGGCGCCAGCGCAGCGCTACCAAGATTGAGCTCGTGCTTGAAGCCGCCGAGCAAGACAAGTTCGTCGTCGTCGGGCAGCAGCAGCAGGCGCGCAAGGCTGGCGGCGGCCCAGCGCGCCGCGACATCGAGCGCTGCAAAAGGCTTCAGTCCGTAGCGCGGAGCGAGCTCGCGCGCCCGAACCATGAAGGCGATCGCGCCTGACTGAATCTCGGCAGCAAGCGCCGTCTGTTTGGGTGGCCGTATGTTGACCTCACGCAGGACTTCGCCGCCGCGATAGTCACGCACCGAACCCTGGCCGAGGCAGCAGATATTCTCCAAGAGGCTGATGTTGAGGCCCATCAACTGCTTGATATGCGGCGTGATCACGAGATCGGAGATCAGTCCTTCGGCGGTGTCGCCGTCGGCTATGTCGTTGTAAGCGTGGTCGCAAGAATGCAGGTAGGCGCCGTGCAGGCGAATGTTGATGCCTTCCAGGTCGAAGATGCGCCGCATGGCCTTCTGCACGCTCGCCGTATAGCCGAGGTCGGCGAGCACGAGATCGGTGCAGGAGTCGAAGCCGGGGATCGACAGCCGCAAGTAAGCCAACAGCCGCTTGCGTATGCCGGCGGCGATATCGGCGATCTCGTCGGCATTCATCAGGTCCGGCATCGCATCGGCGAAGGCGCGGCCGGTTGCGACGCCGTCGGGGTACCTTGCGAAGAATCTCGCCACCTTGGGCGGCAGAATCTTGACGATGTCGGCGAAGGCCTGCGCGCTGGTCTTGGGGTTCTTGGCGAACAGCTCGACGAGGGGAGCGAGTGTGTCGGCGGAGCCGACCAGGCTGACCCGGCGGTTGATTTCGAGGTAAGTGGCTGTATCGCCGTGCGTTTCCTGCCAGATGCGGTAGGACAGGAAACCGTCGCGGCCGAGAAAGCCGACGGCGACGCATCTGCCGGTCCGCGCAAGCTGCGCGCGGCGCTCCTCGATGAAGGCATCAAACGCCGTCAGCACCGGACCAACCACCGTCACGCCGAGATGGAAGCCCGCCGATTTTTCTGCGCTTTGCGCCGCCACCATCCGGCGCAGTGTGCGCGAGCCGTGGTCGAGCCGTGATGGCCGTGAGGGACACAACAGTTCGAAAATTGCCGTCTCGCGCTGCAACTTTGAGGCGAGTCCGGAGCTGGCTTGCGGAAAATAGCGCGGACTGATCCCATGGCGCCGGGCGCCTTTGACATCGGCATGCTCGTTATCGCCAATGTGAAAGGATTTTGCGGCGTCGGTCTGCTGCTCCGTCAGATATTTCGCGAACAGGGCTTCGCTCTTGCTGCTGCCGTGGTCGCAGGACGCGTAGAGAAAGTCCCATATCAGCCCGGGACTGCACGTCCGCAGTAGGCGGCTGAGCTGACCCGAGCTCCAGTAGGTGTCGGAGATGAAGCCGACCCGATGGCCGGCGGTTTTCATATCTGAATATTGCCGAAATATTTCAGGATTGACCCGGCATAGCTCGAGTTCGGCGCGGAATTCCGCTGCCGCGGGGTCGTCCAAAGCGTCGCGGTTGAGCCCGTACAGCTTGAAAGGAAAATAGAAGTAGATGTCGGCGATGCGGACTTCCGCCGATCCGCACTTGTCCTTCGCGACCTTGCGTGCCTGCGTTTCGGCCTGGATGCGATGCTGAACGAAATTCTCCGAAACATTCGGATGTGTTTCGGAAATGCCGGAGAGTTCGTAGGTTCGTTCGAATACGCCGTCGGAAGTCGTGCAGGCTCTTACCAGAAACGTATCAAAAACGTCGAACGAAAACGCAGATACACTTTGCGTCCGACGCGCTGCGTCGGCCGTTGCGATCGTCATTCCGAAATTCTCCCACCGCTCTTTAGCGATCAACGTACGTGCGCGTGAAATCAGGCGCACAATCGAAAAAAATTTAGTGCGCGATCCAAAATCACATGCGCCGCGACTGACAGATTCAAAAAATGCGATACTTTCCAATCGATGATTCGGAAAAAATTGCCGCATGAGAAAAGTCTCTCACGCGTGCGCGTTGTAAAATACAACCAATCGTCCGCGCAGCTCACGCGCGTGTGATCTTAGCGTTAGTGCGCGTAGCAGCAGTGTTTTCCGCTGCGATAGTCCTCATCCCAATGATTGTTCTGCGATGCCGAGCGAATGTCTCACCTTTCGTCCAAGTTCGCCGCAGCGATGCGACCGGCATTTCTTGCCGGGCGATCGGCAAAAATTTCCACCTAAGCTATTGAAAAATAACAAAAATACTGCGCCAGAATTTTTCGGCCATAGCGTTCTAGGTTTGGAAGCCGTTTGCGATGTGCACCTTCGGCACCGCGGTTTGGAGATTGGGAATGAGCTACGCGCTTGATGTCAGGGCTCCCGCCGAACTCGAGTCCGGCAAGGCGGCTGCGGCGCCCGGGGACGTGACGGTGGTGCCCTGGAGCGAGTCGGTCGCGACCGTGCCGGACAATGCGCCGGTCGCCGACGCCATCGTCTTCGATGAAGACAAGGAGCTGCTGGATCGTCTCGCCGCTAGCGATGAGGCGGCATTTCGTCTTCTGGTTGAGCGGCACATCGATCGCGCCTACGCCATTGCATTGCGGATCGTCGGCAACGCGGCCGACGCCGAGGATGTGGTGCAGGACACCATGCTCAAGGTCTGGACGCATCGCGGCCAATGGCAGCACGGCCGCGCCAAGTTCTCGACCTGGCTCTATCGAGTCGTCAGCAACCGCTGCATCGACCTGCGGCGCAAGCCCCGCACCGAGAACGTCGACACCGTGCCGGAAGTCGCCGACAAGCAGCCGGATGCAAGCTCGGTCATCGAGCGCAACGAGGTCAACGATCTCCTGGAGGCGGCGATGCTGCGCTTGCCCGAACAGCAGCGCGTCGCCGTGATCCTTTCCTATCATGAGAACATGAGCAACGGCGAGATCGCCGAAGTGATGGATACGACGGTGTCCGCAGTCGAGTCGCTGTTGAAGCGAGGCCGGCAGCAACTGCGTGAATTGCTACGCAGGCACGAGCGCGACATCCGCGGCGCATTCACCGATTGCTAACCATAGTTTCTTCGTTCGCAAAATTTATCGCCTGATCGCTGCCCGCCGTCGCGTTTGAGCGGACAGACGGGGCTGACACGCGCCGTCGTCAGTCCCTTCCCCGATGCGGCATGTCTTGCCCATCATCACAGGAGTTCTCAACATGGTTGCAATCACGACCAACTTGGCGGCGAACTACGCGGTTCGTTACCTCAACATCAACTCGCAGCAGGAAACCAGCGCGTTGTCCCAGTTGGCGAGCGGCTCGCGCATCGTCAATGCCAAGGATGACGCTGCCGGCCTCGCGATCTCGACCCGTATTTCCTCCGACATCACCACGCTGCAGCAGGCTTCGACCAACGCTGCGCAGGCGACCGCGATGCTGCAGACCGCCGACGGCGGCGCCTCCAACATCAGCGACATCCTGGCCCGTGCGAAGTCGCTGGCTTCTCAAGCTGCCTCCGGCACGACGGTCGGCTCCAGCGGCGGCTTCATCGAATCGGAATTCTCGCAGCTCATCAGTGAAATCGACTCGATCGCCAGCGGCACGCGCTATAGCGGCCAGAGCCTGCTCGGCGCTGGCAGCCCGTTCTCTGGGACGGGCGCGGCGGCTGTTTCGGTGCTGGTCGGCTCTTCGGGCAGCGACACCATTTCGATCTCGCTGGCAACCCTGACCTCCAGCGCGCTCGGTGTGAGCGTGCTCGACGTGAGCACCCAGAGCGGAGCGACCTCGGCACTGAGCGTGCTGGACAGTGCGATCGATAAAGTCTCCACCGCCCGCGCCGACATCGGTGCTCGCGAGTCGCGGTTCGCTTTCAGCGCCGATTCGATCTCGACCCAGACCCAGAACCTGCAGGCCGCCAATTCGGCGATCAGGGACGTCGACGTTGCCGCTGAGCAGGCCGCGTTGTCGTCGGCGGAAGTGAAAACCTCGGCGGCTGTGTCGGCCGAAGTCGCGGCGAACAGCATCCCGCAGACTCTGCTCAAGCTGCTGGGCTGACGAACGACGAGCCGGGCCGGCATGATGCCGGCCCGGTCCCTCTCAAGACGGACGTGTAATCATGACGGTGAGCGGTGCCGGTTCGAGCGGCAACACTTCGAATTCGGCGGGGGCGGTCTCCGGCAGCAGCGGCGTGAACACCGGCGGGATCGACTGGAATGCGCTGATCCAGGCCGCGGTCAACGCCAAGATGGCCCAAGCGACCGTCATCTCCGACAAGATCAACGTCAACACGAACAAGATCGCGGCCTATCAGAAGCTGCAGACCGACCTCGCGAAGTTGGCTTCGGACCTCACCGCCCTCAGTACCTCGGTGATCAATCCGTTGACCGACAACGCGTTCGCCACGCGCGCAGCCACCATCAGTTCGACAGGCGACGTCAGCGCCTCCTCGGCGCTGTCGATGACCATCGACAACGGTTCCGCGACCGGCGATCACACCCTGCAGATCGGCCAGATCGCCACAGCGCAGAAGGTCCTCGGGGCCACGCAGTCGAGCCAGACCTCGGCGCTTGGTTTTTCCGGAACGTTTTCGCTTGGCCTTGCCGGCGGCAGTTCCGCAAGCATCTCGATCACAAGCGGGATGAGTTTGCAGGATATCGCCGACGCCATCAACGGCCAGACGTCGACCACCAACGTCGAGGCGTCGATTTTCCAGGTCTCCAGCGGCTCCTTCGAATTGGTGCTGAGCGGCACCCAGGATGCAGTCAACATCAGCTATTCCTCGACGTCAGGAGACGATATCTTCAACAAGCTCGGCGTCACCGACAGCAGCGGGGCCTTTTCGAACGTCTCGCAGGCGGCCCAACCGGCTAAATTCACGCTTGACGGCATCGCGCTCACCCGCAACACCAACGATATCTCCGATGTGCTGAGCGGTGTCCATTTCAGTCTGCTGCAGCCGACGCCGAACGGCGCGACGGTGAACATCAGCATCGGCGCCGACACCGACAAGATCACCACCGCGCTGACGACCTTCGCGAACGACTACAACGCGTTTCGCGATGACGTGATCGCCCAGCAGGCGACCAACTCGGACGGCACGGCGGCATCGAGCGCGCTGCTGTTCGGCGACGGCACCATGCGGGACGTCATGACGCAAATGCAGCAGGTGCTGGGCACGGCCGTGGACGGTCTCACGATGGCGGATATCGGCTTGTCGTTTAACCCGGACAATAATGAGCTCGAGATCGATGGCGGCCAGCTATCCACGGCCCTGAGCACAAATTTGAGCGGCGTGACCGCGTTGCTGTCGGCGCAAACAAAGACGTCGTCGAGCCAGCTCAAGGTCGTCAATACCGGCACGTCGCCCGAGTCGTTTACTCTGGACTTGACGGTCGACTCTTCCGGCAATCTCACGGGCGCGTCCGTCGGCGGGGACAATTCACTGTTCACGGTCAAGGGCAACAGCATCATCGGCAACACCGGGACGATCTATGCCGGCATGGCGTTCGCCTATACCGGCTCGACGTCGCAGTCGATCGCAGTGACCTCCACGTCGGGCCTTGCGACGCAGATTGCCCAGATCGCCAAGAATGCTTCCGACACCACCATCAACGGCTCGTTCCAGATGCTGATCGAAGGCCTGCAGACGCAAGACACCACGATGCAGCAGAACGTCATCGACATCGGCACCGCGGCGGCGACGTTTCAGACCCAGCTCGAAGCGCAATACGCCAAGTACCAGTCGGCCATCGCGGCCGCCAACAACACGTTGAACTATCTCACCGCGCTCCTCAACGCAAAGAGCAACAACTGATGACACAAAGTTCGGCGGCTTATCACGCTCATCAGGCCTATCGCAGCGCTGCCGTGGCGGTGCCTCCGCTCAAGGCCGTGGTCGTGCTTCTCAATGGCGCGATCACCTTCTTGCAGAAATCATCGGAAGCCCAGCAGGCAAAACGGTTCGAGGAGGGTTACGAACACCTGACGCGGGCAACCGCGATCCTGCGTGGCCTCAGTCATCATCTCGACTCTGCCCGCGGAGGCGAGTTGGCCGAGCGGCTCTATCGGACCTACAACTTGCTTATCCTGGCTTGCTTGCGTTCCTACGGACGGCCTCAGGCGCCGGAGTGTTTTCGGCGCATCGTTGCGAGTCTTTCGGAACTGCGCGACGCCTGGGAATTCGTCGACGCGGCCGCCGGCAAGGCGGCAAAATCCGGTTCCAGCGAATCGCCTGCGCGCCGCTGAGTCGCCGTTCCGAGCCGGCGAATCATCTGGATGCGACCTATTGCAGCGCGGCAATAGGTCAAAAGTAACTGGCGAGAAGGCCAAAACCTTCAGCCAGCGGTAGCTGGCTGCGGTCCAATGCCGCGCCGGCGGAAATCGATTCCGCGTTGCCTGGGAATGCTTTATGACAGTCCTGGGCACCTGGATTGAGCGGACGATGAACGTCAGCGAGTTCGAAGATACGATCGACCGGCTCGGCGAGGACATGTCCCGCTGGCCCGACGGTCAACGTGTGGCCGCCGCCGAGCTGCTTGCATCGTCGTGCGAAGCACGGGCGTTGCTCGAGGAGGCGCGCACGCTTCGTTACGCGCTTGCAGGACCGCCGGTTCGTGCTCCGGCGGGATTGGCCGATCGCATCGTCACCGCTGCCGCCAAGCTGAATGCCGAAGCGCCGCGCGGCGAAGACGAGACGGCGAAGGTTTCCGCAGGCGTCACCCACTCCAACTAAGACTTGCCAGTGGGACGTGCCGGCTGGGCTTACCAGTTAAGACCTGCCAGTTTGAGACTTGCCAGTTAAGACTTGCCTGCTGAGGCTCGCCGGCGCGGTCGCGACAGCCTCCTTTCAGCGCCTGATCTCCCAACTTTCCGACCTCTGATCGCGGCGAGTTCGCCGCCACGATCGTGCGCGCCAGGCAGCAACGGCGCGTTCATTCGCGCGCCGGCCGGGCGGCAAATTCTGCCGCGTTCTCAAGCAATTCCGCCGCATGAATCCGCGCCTGAATTAGATGTGCCGTCCGTTTGATCTGCAGACGACTTCACGACTGCAATCAGCCTTCGGCCGCGCATGCGCGGCGAAGCGAGACGGGGTTTTTCATGGGCGTTTCCGGAGTGGGCTCATCGTCGGGCAGCGGCTCGTCCTCGGCGAGTTCGCCGTCGAGCGGCCTCAGTTCACAGGACTTTCTCAGCCTGCTCGTCAGCGAATTGCAGAACCAGGATCCGCTCAACGCGACCAGCGTGACCGACTTCATCAACCAGATGACGTCCTATGCGAATTTTTCGCAGCAGCAGTCGATCAACAGCAGCTTGAATGCGCTGGCCGGCGCGTTCTCCAGCCTCGTGACGCTCAATTCAGTCAACTACATCGGCCACAAGGTCGAAGCGAAGACCGATACCGCGGTGTTGACGAGCGGCTCGGCGACCTACGGCTACTCGCTCTCAGCGACCGCAACCGATGTCTCGATCACCATCAAGGACGCGGCGGGTGCGACGGTGTTCACAGGCACCGGTACCGGAAATTCCGGAGACAGCACCTTCACCTGGGACGGCAAGGACTCGAGCGGCAAGCAGCTCCCCGACGGCGGCAAATACACGATCTCGGTGACCGCGACCGATGCCGTCGGCAACTCGGTTTTCAACTACCCCACGACCACCGGCGTCGTGACCGGCATCGATACCTCAACCAGCATTCCATCGCTCACGGTGAACGGCATTCCGGTCAGCGCGAGCGACATCATCGGCGTCATGTCCTGACAGCATTCGGAGTTCGATTATGAGTCTTACTGGCGCACTTTCCTCGGCTGTCTCGGCGCTCAATGCGCAGAGTCAGTCGTTGGCGATGATCAGCGATAATATCTCCAACGCGGACACGGTCGGCTACAAGACCACGTCCGCGATGTTCGAGGACATGGTGACCGCGTCGAGCACCTTATCGTCATATTCCTCCGGCGGCGTCTCGGTTAACGGCCGCGCCAACATCACCCAGCAAGGGCTGCTGGCGGCGACTGCCAATCCGACCGACGTCGCGATCAAGGGCGCCGGCTTCTTTGTCACAAAGGATGCGAGCGGCAACACCTTCTATACCCGCAACGGCGCGTTCGTGCCGGACAAGAACGGCATGCTCGAGAATAACGGCTTTTTCCTGGAGGGCTGGCGTACCGATGCGAGCGGCAATATCGTCGGCGATCCGTCCCCTGCCGGCCTGACGAACATCAACACCGAGGTCGCCGCCACCAGCGCCGCCGCCAGCACGAAGTCCACGATCGCGGCGAACCTTCCGGCCGACGCCGCGCCCGGTTCCACGTTCACCAGCTCGATGACGGTGACCGATTCTCTGGGCACGCAGAGCTCGGTCCAGATCACCTGGACCAAGGATAGCACCGTCGCAAACCAGTGGACCGCCACTTTCGGCGATCCGACATCGGCGTCGGACTCGACCGTGAAGACCGGCACCACCACCACCCCGGCGACCGTTACGATCAACTTCAACTCCGACGGTTCGCTCGCCAGCACCACGCCGGCTTCGCCGACCCTCTCGATTACCGGCTGGACAGACGGCGCGGCGAATATGCAGGCCGGCGCTGCGGCTACCGACCCGAGTACGGCCATCGCCCTGAATTTCGGCACGCCGGGGAAGACTGACGGCCTTAGCCAGTTGGCGTCGGGTGCGTCGGGTGACACCGCGCCGACGATCACCAACGCGACCATCAACACAGACGGTCTACCCTTCGGCACGCTGAGCAGCATTTCCATCGCCACGGATGGAAGCGGGACCGTCGAAGCGACCTATTCCAACGGCCAAACCATTCCGATCTACAAGATCGCGGTCGCGACCTTCAACGACCCCAACGGACTCGCGGCGCAAAGCGACGGCATGTACACGTCGACGCAGGCCTCGGGGAATGCGTCGGTGGAAATATCGGGCACCAACGGTGCCGGCACAATCTTCGGCAGCGAACTCGAATCGAGCACCACCGATACCAGCGGCCAGTTCAGCAACATGATCTCGGCTCAGCAGGCTTATTCGGCCGCCTCGCAAGTGATCACGACAGTCAACAAGATGTTCGACACGCTGATCTCGGCGGTGAGCAGGTAGCCATGGCAAATCGAAAAAAAGACGGATTTGGTGAAGGCGAGGCGCTGTTGCGGCGGCTGCGGCGGCTGAAGATCCGCGCCGACGGCGCCGGCGCGGAAGGCCGGGCACAATTGATCGCCCTGATGGACGACATCGAAACCGTGCGACGGCGGCTGCTGCGCGAATGCGCCCGGCTCGACGAGGAATTGAAGCTGGCGGCGGTCAGGGTCACCGCGATCACCGCCTATACACGCGTGGAGCGATCGGTCCGCCTGCCGCATCGCCGCGAAACCTAACATCAACCGGAGCGACGACATGACACCGGCACCCAAAGTCCAGACCAGCAATCCTTCTTCGCACGATCTGCGCGTCAAATCGCTGATTGCCCTGATCGACGAACTGATCGTGGTCGTGGCTGAGGAAAACCTCGAGCTCTCCAAGGGGCTGCCGGCTTCGCGCCTGAAGCAGGTCGACGAGAAGAACAGGCTCGCCGAACTCTTCGAGCAATGCGTGGCTGAATGCGCGGCCAAGACCGCGAGCCTCCAGGTGCAGGACAAGCTCTTGCGGGAGCAGCTCATGGAAAGGATCCTCAATCTGCGCGTCACGATGGACGAGAACCTGATGCGGCTGCGCGCGGCGATCGAAGCCAGCAACCGCCGGATCGAGGCAGTCATGCAGGCCATCCGTGAGCAGATCGCGAGCGTATCGCCTTATGGCGCCGGCGGCCGTCGCGCGCCGCAGGCGTTGTCCTGCAGCACCAATGTCAGGGCCTGAAAAAGCCTCAACGGCGGGAGATTACGGTGTCACTTGATATTGCACGACTAATCGCCTTCAGCGGGCTTGCCGCCACGGAGCTGCAAGTCAGCGTGACGGCGGCGAACCTCGCGAACGCCGGCACTGCGGGCTATACCCAAAAGAACGCCAATCAGGAGAGCGTCGCCACCGGCGGAATCGGCGCCGGCGTCACGATCACCGGCATCAGCAGCAATGTCGACAAGCTGCTCCTGAAATCGTTGATCGGCGCCACGTCTGATCTCGGCTCCGCCGACGTCACCAACAGTTACATGTCCGAGCTCCAGCAGCTCTTCGGAACCGCCAGCAGTTCCGGCAGCGGGACCAAGGGTACCTCACTTGCGAATTCGCTGGCGTCGCTGGAATCGGCACTGTCGTCCTTGGCTGCAACACCCGGCAGCGTTTCGCTGCAGGCGGCCGCAGTCAGTGCGCTCGACGATGTAGCGACGCAATTGCGGCAAACGTCGAGTGGTATCCAGAATCTGCGCGCCAACGCTGACCAGGATATCTCCTCATCGGTCGGCAGCATCAACAAGGACCTCCAGCAGATCGCCGATCTGAACAAGGAGATCAAACAGGGTGCGGCCTCCGGCCAGTCCACGGCGGATCTCGAGGATCAGCGCAACTCCGCGCTGCAAGATCTCTCCTCATTCATGAATGTGAGCTACTACACGAATTCGAGCGGCGATCTTCAGGTGTTTACGGCGTCGGGCCAGGCGCTGGTCGACAGCTCGGCGCATACGTTGAGCTATACGCCGGCGTCCAGCGTGTCGGCGTCGACAACCTCCAGCCCGGGTGGCACGGGGGGCTTCAGCGCCATCACCGTGAACGGCGCCGACATCACCTCCCAGATCACTTCGGGCAAAATCAGCGCCCTGGTCACCTTGCGCGACAAGACCCTGCCTGCGTCGCAATCCCAGCTCGACCAGCTAGCCCAGCAACTGAAGTCGAGCCTCAACGCGGTCTCTAATCAAGGAACGGCGCTGCCGCCGCCGGCGGGCCTGACCGGGTCTGCTTCTGTGCCCGACGCGCTATCGGCCACCGGCACCGTACGCATCGCGGTCGTCGGCCAGAGCGGTAATGTCGTGTCCTATCAGGACGTCGATCTTTCCCGGTTCACGTCGGTCACCGCCTTGGCCCAGGCGCTCAGCAATACCGATGTCACGGCTTCAGTCGATTCAAGCGGCCATTTGACGCTCAAGGCCAATACCAGCGGCGATGGTATCTCCATCAATGAGATGACGAGTTCGATCGGCGGCGCCAATGCGCCGGGGTTCTCGGACTATTTCGGTCTCAACGATCTGGCGACCGGGACCGGCGCTTCGGATTTCGCCGTCCGTGGCGACATTCTCGATGGCAGCGCCGCGCTCCCGATTTCGACGCTCGATTCCTCGGCAACGCTGACGGTAGGAAACCAGGTGTTGTCGCCCGGTTCGGCCACCGTGGCCAACGCGTTTGACGCCGCGCTGACCGGATCGACGAATTTCGCGGCTGCCGGCGGGCTCAACGCGACCAAGGGGTCTTTCGCCGGCTATGCCGCCGCGATCGTGTCGAACGTCGCGACCAAGGCCTCCCAAGCCTCGGGCGTGTTTACCTCCAAGTTGACGGCGCAGCAGGCCTATGCGGGCTCGCTATCCGCCGAGTCCGGCGTGAACGTCGACGAGGAGACGAATCGTTCGGCCGCGCTGCAGAATCAATATGCGGCTGTCTCTCAACTGATCAGTACCATCAACACGATGTTTACGTCGCTGATCGCGGCGATGCAGGCAGGCTAGGCAAGGAGACGGCATCATGTTCGCACGCGTAGCCACATTCGCGCTTTCCGATCAGATGATCACAGGAGCGCTTCGCACCGAGGCCACCATGGCCAATTTGCAGCTCCAGGAAAGCTCCGGGGTGCAGTCGCAATTCCTGGCCGGCTATGGTGCCGACACGCAGCAGGTCATCAACCTTCAGGTCTCGGTCACGCGCGCGCAGTCCTATATCGACGCCTCGACTCTTGCCGACAACAAGGTCCAGGTGATGTATAGCGCGGTCAAACAAATGGTCGACGTCATCACAAACCTGAAGACGTCGCTCAGCGCGGCGACCACCAGCAGCGACTCGGCGACGAGTTCGGCGATCACTTCGGCCCAGCAGGCGCTGCAGCAGATGGGGTCGCTTCTGAATACGCAATACAACGGAGAATATGTGTTTGGCGGCGCCCGCACCACGACGGCGCCGGCGGACCTGTCGAGCTTTGCGACGGGCGCCGGATCGCTGACCACGGCGGACACCAGCTATTATAAGGGCGACAGCGAGATCGCCTCGGTGCGTGTCTCAGCCGACCAGACGGTGTCCTACGGTGTCACGGCCGACAATCCCGCTTTCGAGCAGATCATGCGGGCGCTGAAATTTGTCGCCAACAGCAGCACGCTGTCGTCAAGCGACATCACCAATGCATTGAATGTTGCCGACAGCGCGCTGGACGCCACCAGCACGGTGTGGGCGAAGATTGCAAATTCCTCAGATCAGATCGAATCCGCAAGCTCGCTGCAGAGTGACTTTCAGAGCTTCGCGCAGACCCTTGGCAACAATCTCACCGGCGTGGACGTGGCCGCGATCACGGCGCAGATGGCCACCTATCAGGCGCAGCTCACTGCGTCGTTTTCCGCGATCTCCAAGATCCAGGGCACGAGCTTGGCAAGCTTTCTGAGATAGATCTTGGCCTGCTTATCCGGCAGCCGCTCTTGATTTCGGCGGCGGGCTTCTCAGCACGCGTGGCGCAACCCGTGCTCGCCGATCGGGCTGTCGGCGGACATCTGACGCCGCCAGGCGGCGAGGCGCCCATGTGATCGCGCGGGCGAGCCCAGAGCGAAATCGCATCATATAGCGCGTCGGGCTGGATCGGTTTGGTCGCGAAGCTGTTCATGCCGGAAGCAAGGCATGCATCGATTTCGACGTGAGACATCTGGTCGCGAGCGTTGCGTCGTTCATGGCGGAAGGCGAAAGACCGCCAGCCGGGGTTGCGAACGGTCTTTCATCAATATCTGAAGGGCGATCCGAACAGAATTCGCCAAGTGCTTTTGAACTTGTCAGCAAGACAACCGAGTTTACGGAGCACGGATGGCGATCCAAAGCCTTCCCGGTCCCGGAGCGACACCGGTTCGCCGACACTCGCCGCCGCTCAGCAAGCAGACGAAGAAAAGTACAGCGCGATAAACCGTCTTGCACGATCGATGCAAGGGCGCGCGGCCTTCGTCACCGTCGTCAATTTCAACAATTGCAAGTGCTGGAAGTGGGGTAAGATCGCCTGCGGCGGACCGCTTGTGATGACGCCGCTGGCGGTCTTCTCACGCGTTGCCGGGCGATCCGCTGAGCAGCAGGCGGCGGCGAACCGAGACGGCAGCCACTGAACTGCATTCTGGAAGGATGAAGCATGAGCGAGGAGCGTCATACGGTGCGCGACGGCGCGATCGAAGCGACCATCAAGGCGTATGGCGCGGAATTATGCTCGTTGAAAGATGCTCAAGGCGTTGAGTTGATCTGGCAGGCGGGAGCGGCCTGGCCTCGCCATGCACCGCTCTTGTTTCCGATCGTCGGCCGCCTGAAGGGCGACACCTTGCGGCATCGGGGAAAAGCCTATCCGATGACCCAGCACGGTTTTGCCAGGGATCTGGTCTTTGAATGGGTCGAACGTGACGCGACATCCTGTTCGCTGCTTCTGTGCGACAACGCGGCAACGCGGTCGCATTATCCGTTCACGTTTCAGCTCGCGGTCAGCTATCGGCTGCGGGCTGCCGGCCTGGAGGTGACGCTCGAAATCGCCAACACCGGCGAGGAGATGTTGCCTGCATCGATCGGCGCCCATCCGGCCTTCAACTGGCCGCTGCTCGAAGGCGCGCCCAAGGAAAGCTACAGCCTCACATTCTGCGACGCCGAGGCGGAATCGATCCGGCGATTGAAGGACGGCCTGATGCGGGAAAAGGCCGAGCCGACGCCGCTCGAAGGTAAAACGCTGGCGCTGTCGGAACGGCTGTTCGACGACGACGCGCTCATCCTCGATCGGCTCGCCAGCACGTCGGTTCGCTATGCAGCGGCTCACGGTCCATCGTTGCACATTTCATGGGACGGCTTTCACCAGCTTGGAATCTGGTCGAAGCCGGGGGGCGCGCCATTTCTTTGTATCGAGCCGTGGCAGGGATTTGCGAGCCCATCCGATTTCGACGATGAATTTGCCGACAAGCCCGGCGTCATGCATCTCGCGCCAGGCGCGAGGGAAGTCCTGCGCTATCGGATCGGCGTTGGTTAGAGCTGGCCGCCAACAGCAGCGGTGCGGGCGGCACAAAGCGAGTTCGACGCGATCGGAAGACCTGTGGGCGGCGGCGGATTCCCTGGGTTTCCCAGTGTCCGGCGGTGTGGCGCCACGCAAGTTTGAACGCGTTTCTGGATTACGCTTATGCCGCTGGCGCCGCTGGGCAAGAGGCTTTCGCGTGGGCCTATTGAGGGCTTACGGCCTCGGTTACCGTCCGATATCAGTATCCCCGATGGCGGCGTCGACGTGTTTCGAAGGGTGCACGAAGGCTCCAGAGAGCTGGAAAACCAGCGATTCCGCAGCTATCCTCGCTTCCGGAGCCTGCAGGGCTAGTTGCTGCTTGCTAAAGGGCGCGACTCACCCCTTATTTTAAGGCACTTTAGGCTCGTCAACACTCAACAAATCTGTGTAGAAGCCTCAGCAGGCCTTCCGGATGGTCTAAGGTGCCTTGGGTTCGAATCAGAGGAGACACGATGCCCACCCAAATGTCCAAATCGCAGTTGATCGAAAAAATTGCGACAACCACTGAACTTTCCAAGCGGGATGTAAAGACCGTCATGGAGACGCTGACCGACGTCGGTCATAAAGAGCTCAAGAAGAGTGGCGTCTTTCTCGTCCCGGGCTTCGCGAAGTTCGTTGTGATCAAGAAGCCGGCCACCAAGGCCAGGAAGGGCACCAACCCGTTCACGGGTGAGGAGATGATGTTCAAGGCCAAGCCTGCCCGCAAGATCGTGCGAGCCAGGCCGGTCAAAGCCGCGAAAGACGCGGTCGCGTAGCAAAAGGCCCCCGAAAGGGGGCCTTTTGTTCAAGTGCCCTGGGGTTTCCGAGGACGGCGAAAGCACGTGGCACGTGGCCAAGTTTCGGTCTCCGCGTGCGTTCAATGCTGTCTGATCCGAAAGCCCCGGGCGCACGGCCCTCCGGCGCGAGGAAGGGCGGGCCATGGACCGAGCCATCACGGGACAAGATGCCGCATCGCGGCGATCCTTGGCGTCGGTGGCCAAATCGGCCTTGCTTCTTGATGCTGCGTGGTGAGAATACGCTCGTAAATGCGAAGCCGGAATATCAAGGCTTCTTGTTCGAGCATCGATCGATTTGGAGCGCTCATGCAAGCGGGACCAGTTGCAATCGCAGTCATCGCCATCGTCGCGGTCACGTCCGGGCAGGCGGAAGCGAGATCCCATCACCGGCACAGTTACTATGCCTGTCATTCGTATGACGATTACACGCACAGCAATGCCTTGTCGGCCGATAGCTACATCTATCCGGCGGCCAATTGGGGACCGTTTTTCCGCTGCCACATGTACTACTCGCCGGTGGCTGTTGCTCCCACCGCGTCATACTCATACTGAGTTCGTCCCACTGGCAGACGAATCGGCGGCTCGCCTCGGCCGATCGATTGCGAGACGCGCGCGCCGCCGGCAGAGGCAAAACTGCCAAGCGACGGGTGACGCGCCGAGGCCAGCGGGTTTCTGGGAATTCGGCACAGCATTGGCTTCTTCAGTCCGATCGCCGATGCCGACATGCGAGGTATTTTCCGGCCTGCCGTTCCCGTATCGGCTTTGAGATCAAAGTGAGGACCCGATGAGATTGATGCTGGCGATGTTTTGTCTATTGGCCTGCGGCAATGCCGCGTGGGCGCAAAATGGGATATCGAATCAGCGGGACGCGTCGGGCAATCTCCTGCGCGACGGCGGCGCAACGTCGCCGAGAAGCGTCAATCCGGGTGCTGTCAATAACGGGCCGGTCAGGAACGTGCCGACGCAGCCGACCACGAACAACACCAGCACGGCAAAGGGAGCGGTTCGGTAACCGGCAAGCAGGCCCCCCGGAGCAGGCTTCCGCGAGCCTGCTCAGCAGCGTCTCACCACCAGATCATTTCCCTCTCAGGCGCACCGCAAACGACAGCCCGACGCCTTTCAACGCCGTAGGGCGTCTCGACCCGAACCGTCTTGATACAGCCGGGGTAGATGGCGACGTTGTAGTGGAACGGCGCCGAATTGAAGTAGCCATGGATGCGACAGAGATAGCCGAGGTCGGGGCCGCAGCGGGTCAGAGGATAAAGACGTCCATGGGCCGATGCCGGATTGGATAGGCCGACCAGCAGCGTAGTAACAAGTGCAGCTAAAACGATCTTGGTAACGTGCGACATATCCTGATCCTTGCAATACAGCTTTAAGACGACGATGCTTGGCGGGCGCACAATAGACTGTGACGCCTGGGTTCGCCAAGCGCAGGTGACAGCGCCGGACGGGCACAGCCCGCTTTTAAGGCCATGTGTTGCCGATCCAAGGCGCGTCGCGGAACGGCAATCGGGCGCCGCTCATGGATCGGATGATCTTGCGAAACCGCTGGGGTTAATGCGAAAGTCTAGTCGTTTCATATAATTAGGTGGCTTAGTTCAGCCTTGTTAGTTCAGCCTTGTTAGTTCAGCCTCGCTAGTTCAGCCTTGGATGAGTTCAGCCTTGGATAAGCCCGACCCGATTGTGAACCCAGAACTTCCAAGGATCGATCAGGACAAAGCGGTCTCGCCCCATGTGCAGGAGATCGAATACGCCCTGATTCTCCAGCGGATGATCAATACGGTGCAGGAAGATCCTGCGCAGATGCGCACGGCGATCTACCAGCTTGCCCGCACGCGCTTGAAGGTCGACGCGTCCTGGGCCGATGAAGCGGAACAACAGCGGTTGGCGACCGCGCTCGAAACGGCGATCCGGGGGGTCGAGGACTTTTCGGTCCGTCGCGAGGACAGGGAGCGCCTGCCGGCCCCCACTGCCGCAGCGCAGATCGGCCAGGCTACCGCGCACGCCGCTCATGGCGAGACATCGGCGGAAGCCCTCATACCGCTCACACCGGCACCGGAAGATATCCTCGAACCGGAGAGAACCTATATGTCTCCGGGTTTCCAGCCGATCCTGGATGTCCGGACAAACACGCTGCTGTCGACGCTCGCCCGGTTTTGCGTCGGCATATTGCTGTTCATCGCCGTGGTCAGCCTGGCGTACAACAAGGAGCGGCTGCCGCTCTTGGGCGAGCGCCTCAACCTGTCTCGATCGGCGCCGCCAACCGTCGCCAAGCCGTCCGCTTCGCCATCCAAACCGGACGCCTCGCAACAGGCCGCTGCGGACGCGAAGGCGGCCGATCGTCGATCGAACGAATTGCCGTTCCCGGTGCCGAGCGACTACGGCATATATGCATTGAACAACGGGGCGCTCAGTGAACTCGCCCTCCTGCCGGAGCGGGTGCCGGACAAACGGATCGCGATGTCCACTCCGGTTAACGAGCCGAGCCGGACAACCCTTCCCGATGGAAAAGCGAGGTTCATCCTGTTCCGCCGCGACCTCGCCGGCAATGCGCCTGAGCGGGTGGACGTTCGCGCGGTTGCCCGCGTGGTTCGCGCCCTGACATTCGATGCCAAGGGCAAGCCGGGTTATTCCCCGGTCACGGACGCCTGGAACATACGTAACGTCAGCTACGAGTTCAGGGTGCGGCCGATCGCCGGGAATCCCGAGATGCTGCTGGTGCAGTCGGAGAAGCCTGATTTCGCGCTTCCCGCTGGTCGCTATATCCTCGTTCTCAAGGATCAGGGATATGACTTCACGGTTGCCGGCAAGGTGACTGATCTTGCGCAATGCCTCGAGCGAACAGACGCTGCGAACGGGGCGTTCTATTCGGAGTGCCAAAAGCCATAAGGCTTTGCTCGACGGCCGATGCCTGATCCCGTTCGGTGGGCTCGGTGGCGACCCGCGCGAGGAGCCGATGAAAGATGGCCACGGCGACCAATCCGAGAAAATAGCTGGTCTGGAAGATGGTCTGCGCGGCCAGGACCGTCAGCGTGGTGGTCAGAAAGCCAAATCCGCGGCCGATCCCAACGGCGACCGAAACAAGAAGCAGAAGCGCCACAAGCGACAACAGAACCCTGATCCGGAACAGCATACCGGTCAGGAGTCCTATGATCGCGAGCGCGATGGCAGCGTATCCCATTCCGACGTCCTCGGTTCCCGACAACAATGACGGCCGCGCGCGCCCAATATTCCGCGACGCATGATCGCTAATTGTGGGAGCAAAATTGATAGTTCGACTACGAGCGATCCGATGCGCCGTACTCGGGTTCGCTGGCTGGCTAGACCCCGTCGCGAATCTCGTCAGCGTAATATGGCACGCCGACATTGATCCGCCATATTCCATGCACAGCGAGTGCATTATTTATGAAAACCACCGAAAATTGTGGACACCGATTCCGTTCTAGCGCCGCCCGATACCGCCCGACGAATTCTTCCCGGAATTAGCTGAATCTCAGGGGTTCGCTGCGCAAGCTGTATCGGGATCGACGGCGGACTCTGGAATCCCCCGGTTTCGGCGGGTCGTTCTCGTGAAATTAGCATCGAAAGTGGGTATTGCCTCCCTCAAGGGCAACACAAGTTATTCAAGATATGAGGGATTTGATCCCGAACTCGTGAGAATGAGTCGCTGTGGCCCGATTGCAACTTGCGGCACAAAACCGGCGTTTGCCGGGCAATGCGCTCTTTGATGGGCGAGAGTCGCCTTGTAGGGTTCAATCAGGACAGGGGCTTCGCAGGCTGTTTTGGGGCGGAATAACGTCAAACAAACGACCAGTTTGACGGCGTCTGAATGACTTAAAAGGGGGCGGGGTTGGAAATCCAAGAGATACGGTTCTTTGGGTGTGCCTATAGGGCGGGCCCGGCCGCGTTCTCGCTGGAGAAATCCCCGGCCGTATTTGTGGCGATTAGCCAGATAGTGCCGGTATGTTGAAAAGATTTACATCCCCAGTTATTGCGGTTTTTGTAGCGGCCTTGCTGCCCGGGTGTTCGTTGCTACCAGCAACCGGTCCGAAGGGCGAAGCCGTCGAGGGAAATGCGACAGCCGGTCTGCGCTCCACGGCGGCATTGCCATACGCGCTGGTCGACGTGAGTGCCGACACCATCGGATTGCTGTCACAACCCAATCTGATTACCTTCCAAGGCGAATTCCCCGATAAGCGCCCGAAACCGCAGCAGGTCGCCGGCGTTGGCGACGTCCTTAACATATCGATTTTCGAGGCTGCGCCAGGCGGCTTGTTTACCCCCGCAACAGCGGCGGGCGCTCGTCCCGGCAACTTCGTCGATTTGCCGCCGCAGGCCGTCGACCAGAAGGGCAGCATTTACGTGCCCTACGCCGGCGAAATCCCCGCCGCGGCTCGGACTTTGCCCGAAATTCAGCAGGCGATCGTCGCAAGGTTGCGCAACCGCGCGATCGAGCCGCAGGTCGTCGTCAGCCTCAATCAGCAGCATTCAAGCGTGGTGAGTGTCCTCGGTGACGTCAACACGCCAGGCGTGCTGGCCCTTAATAGCGTCGGCGAGCGGCTGTTGGCGCTGATCGCGCGCGCCGGCGGTCCGAAGTTCGAGGCGATCGAGAGCTATGTGACGCTGCAGCGCGACGGCAAGCGCGTCAGGGTGCTGCTGAGCCGCGTGGTGCACGATCCAAACGAAAACATCTTCGTTCGCCCGAATGACGTGATCTTCATCACCCGCGAGTCGCCCACCTTCACCGCACTCGGCGCGCTCAATCAGAACGTGTTCGGATTCAATTCCGAGATCGCGTTCGATGTCGAAACGCTGACCCTGGCTCAGGCGATCGGCAAGTCGGGAGGACTCAACGACAATCAGTCCGATCCGGCCGAGGTCTTCGTCTATCGCTATGAAGATCGCCGCTTCCTTGAAAAGTTCGGCATCGACACCAAGCGCTTCGCCTACGACAGGATACCGACCATCTATCACATCAACCTTCGCGATCCGTCGGGAATGCTGCTGGCCGCAGGGTTCCAGATGAAGACCAAGGACGTGATGTACGTCGCCAATGCCAAGGTGGTGGACTACTACAAGCTGCTCGGCCTGATCAACAACACAGCGGGTACGGTGAACAATACGGCGAGCGCGGTGACCGCAGTCAACACGGCCGTAAAAACCAAGTGGTAGGCTGAAACTTTACATCTCGATCGCTTCGCGATGATTGACCGGTTACAACTGAAGTTACCGGACGAGATGTTCAGATCGATCCAACTCTGGCTGACCATCGCGGTGCTGGGTTTGGCACCGTTGTTCTTCGGCTCGGCGGATCAGGTCTGGGTTGCGATCTGGACGACATTGCTTTCGGCCGCCGTCCTTTGCGGGACGTTCGAGTCGATCGGTGGGGCGCAGGCCCGTCTGTTGTTCGTCTTTCTGGTTCTGTGCTGCGCCTACGCGCTGGTGGCGATCGTGCAGGTCATTCCCAACGCGATCGGTCTGCTCAACGACCCGGTCTGGCAACGTGCAAAAGACCTTCTTGGAATCGATCTCTCGCCGCGCATTTCGGGCCGCGCTGACATATCGCCGGTCTCGATCGGGCATTTCCTGCTTTTCCTGACCTCCGTCCTGAGCGGATTCTTCGTCGGCGTATCGCGTCGCAACGGCGATAGGCTGGTCGGGTTCGCCCGTTACGCCGTCCTGCTTTATGCGGTCTACGGCCTGGTCGCGTTGGCGCTGACGCCGAACATGCTGCTATGGGCGCCGAAGACGGCCTATCTCGGGAACTTGACCGCGACCTTCGTCAATCACAACACGGCGGCGACGTTCATCGGCGCCGGTGTGATTCTATGGTTCTCTGCGGCGTGGCTGCCGCTGCAATCGTTGCGGTTTTCGTCGATCAGGCTGTTGCTGCTGATGCCGTCCAACGAGCGGGCCGCTTTCAAGTTTATCGTTTGTTCTGCGGCGGGGCTCACCTGTTTCTTTGCTTTGCTTTTGACGGGTTCGCGCGGCGGTTTGATCTGTTCCTGCCTGGGATTGCTCGTTGCGGTCGGCTTGATGATTGCGGGCCGGCAGAAGCTCGGGTTTTGGTACGCTCTCGGTTGCGGGATCGTCGCACTGACGGTCATGGCCGTCTGGCTCAGCGGGACCGCTCGAATAGGAAGCCAGGGCCTGTTCGATGGTGCACGTTGGTCGGTCTATGGCTATTGCATTGAGGCCATTCGTCAGCGGCCGTTGCTGGGGGCCGGCCTAGGCACCTTCGCGGACCTGTTTCCTTCGCTTCGCCCCGGAGATTTCAGCGGTTGGGGCGTGTGGGATTTTGCCCACTCGACGATCCTCGAAATCGCCGTCGAGATGGGTCTCCCGATCGCGGCAATGACCGTGATAGCCGTCATCGCGTCATTGGTCATCCTAGCCAAGGCTGCGCTGAGGTCGAGTGACGGGAGCCGGAGCCTGCTCTCCGCAATCACGGGAATCGCGGTGCTGAGTTACTTTCACTCGCCGATCGATTTTTCCCTGCAGATCCCGGGCTATATAGCTCCTTTCGGGATCCTGCTCGGCTGCGGACTGGCAAGAGCGACCGCGGCGGCAGTGAAGCTTTCCGAGCGCGAGATCGGGCGAGTCCGCTTTAGCTAAAGTCTAGCGAAGCGCGAGAGGTTCTGAACCTGTCACGCGCTCAGACGTGACGTCACCGCCGGTCCGCAACGCGTACTCTTCGATCAGCTTGAGATACCGAGGGTCCGGGCGTCTTGATCTCGTACCAGTATCGTGCGTCGCTCGCCGATTGAATCTTGAGCCAATGATAGTCCGTGCTGTTCCAGCCACGAATGGTTTCGGTCAGGTTGTCGAGCACCAGGTCGCCCTTTGTCGTCACGACGATCAGGACCAGATGTCCGATGCCAGAAGCTGTCTTGACCACCGATAACCGCAAGGCCTTCGCGGGCAAGCCGGCCTTTAGCAACTGGTGCCGTTTGGTGACGGCGTAGTCGTTGCAATCCCCGCTGGATGGCGCGATTGTCCAGCCATCCTGGATTTCCGGACCATAGTCCTTGACGATTGGGAGGATGGCTCCGTTGACGTCGCTATTGATGCGTTTCAGCAATTCGGAGGTTTCAGCGGTCAGCTCAATTCGATCAATCTCCGCTGCGTCCGACTTGCAGTCGGAAGGATAGCGAAGACAAAAACGGACGTGCTGAAATGGGGCCAATGCCGGCGAGGCTTCCGCGATTGGTGGGGACGGGCTCGTGTCTTGCCGATTGCGCGCGTGGGCGCTGTCCTGGAAACAACCGCCGGCAAGAATGGCAGACAACAATAACGTGTGGGCCGGCCGCGCCATCGAGATATCCACCTGATCGAGCAAGATGCGATCGCCCAGGGGCGCGCTATCGACCGGCGGATTGTCTCGTTCCGGAGTTAATTCTTCGCTAGCTGTCAGAGTTAACGAAGCATTTCGATATAGAGAAAAATCCGTGGATCTGCGGAACTCGCCGGCCTTCACATCTTCCGAACTGAAACAACGGAAAACATCGGATCTTGTTCCGCGCCCGAGCGCGGTCGGTGCAGCGGCGCTTGTCGTCAGGCGGGAAGATAGTTGGAGTGCCAGTTCCAGGCCGTGTCGATGATCGAGCGAAGATCATGCCGCGGTGACCAGCCGATGGTGCGTCTCGCCAAGGCGTTGTCGGCGACCAGCGCCGGGGAGTCACCCTCGCGGCGTGGCCCGTAGCGCACGTCGAAACCCCTGCCGACAACGTTCCGGACAGTGTCCAGCAATTCCTTCACGGTTGTCCCGTGGCCGGTTCCGAGATTGAGGGCCTGGCTCGTGCCGTTGTTCAAGAGATGTTCGATCGCGCGCGTGTGGGCGTCGGCAAGATCGAGAACGTGAACGAAGTCGCGAACGCAGGAGCCGTCGCGCGTATCGTAATCCGTGCCCAACACCTGAAAATAGGGCCGGCGACCCATGGCGGCATCCATCGCAATGGGTATGGCGTGGGTTTCCGGCGAATGCCATTCCCCGATTCTGCCTTCGGGATCGGCGCCGGCTGCGTTGAAGTAACGCAAGATGCAGGATCGAAAGCCCTGATGGCGGTCGAGGTCTTGCAGGATCTGCTCGACGATCAGCTTGCTTCGGCCGTAGGGATTGATGGGCACCTGGGCGTGAGCTTCATCCATCGGAATTGATGAGGGAACGCCGTAGGTCGCACAGGTCGATGAGAATACAATCTTGTCGATCCCAGCCGCTTGCGCCGCTCGCAGCAGGGTGATCGTCCCGGCGACATTGTTTTCATAGTAGGCGCCCGGATCGCGAACCGACTCGCCCACCTCAATCGCTGCGGCGAAGTGTATGATGGCTTGCGGTTTGTATTTCTTCAGAACTTCGTCGAGCTTTTTTCGATCCCGAATATCCCCGGTCTCGAGCGGCCCCCATTTGGCAAACTCCGCGTGGCCGTTCGAGAGATTGTCATAGACCACCGGCCTGAAGCCCTTGTTGAAGAGATCGAGGCAGGTATGTGATCCGATATAGCCAGCTCCGCCAGCGACGAGGATATTTTCCATGACCGGAATCTCCAAAAAAACGCGGTAATTCTTTCAGCTCGGGCGGCGGGCGGATAGTTGCCGGCCTATCAACGAATGCCAAGGTCGCGTCAAGACGATCCGGCCTAAGTCGTCGGCGTGCTCGCGAACTGATTTACAGTTCGGGGTCAGAAAAACGTCGTCCAAAGGCTTCTAATGCAAGCCGCCGATGATCGCAATATTTCGACAATCCCCCAGCCTAGAAGGCCGAGCCAGACGATCATCGCTGAAACGATCAGTGCGGCAAGCAAGCCGATCACGACTTTTCTGCTTATGGGAGTCGGCAAGGACCGAGGCTTGATCCTCGCGCCTTGCAGATCGATGGGTTGAAGATTGTTCATTCGTTTGTCACTACTTCACGAGCGAGCAATAATTGCAACGAACGAGGTGGGCAATCTGATGGAGGAATTAACGTAAAGGGTAACAGCGAAAAAAAAGGGATCGAAAATGCGCTTTACCTGGCGTCATTTCGAAGAAGTGACATGATACCAGTCGCGCTCGCATTTCTGTGTGAGGCAAATTACACGGACGGCGCGATGGAGGCTGACGGCTGTAGGATGGCATATGGGGCGCTTGGGAAGCGAACGTAACGTCGGTCGGCCAACGGGCCGCTCGATCTGAGAGTTATAGCGGGAAAATCCCGCCTTCAAGTCAATCGGCGGCCCGGGAAGAGAGCAGGGGTCGGGTCCTAACCCCATATTGAAACTTCTCGTCCGATGACCGGGCGATCCTCGGTCAGCAGGCGTTATCGGAGGCCAGCAGCGCTGGGATGGTGACGACCATTATCTTTGCATCGAGCGCCATCGACCAATTGCGCGCGTAGAACGTGTCGCAAGCCACGCGCTTGTTATAAGTCGTGGTGCTGCGTCCGCTGACCTGCCACAGCCCGGTGATTCCTGGCCGGCAAGAGAGATAGGCGTTGACCGAACTCGCATACCGCTCAAGTTCTTCGTCCGTGACCGGACGAGGTCCCACGATGCTCATGTCGCCTTTGAGCACGTTGAAGAGCTGCGGCAGTTCGTCCAAGCTCGACTTGCGGAGAATGGCGCCGATCGCGGTGATGCGGGGATCGTTCCGCAGCTTGCGATTGGTTGCCCATTCCGCGGCGGCCAACGGGTCGGACTCAAGGAGCCTACGCAACCGCTCCGGCGCATCCGTCACCATGGTGCGGAATTTCAAACAGTCGAAATGCTTACCGTTGAACCCGACACGCCGATGTCGAAACAACGCGGGTCCAGGCGAGGTGACGGCCGTCAGGACAAAACAGATGATCAATAACGGCGCAAGAAGGACAATTCCGGACAGAGCCAACAGAATGTCGACTGTCCTTTTTAACGTCATTCCGACAGGGGCCGGTGACCCAACTGTGGCAAGTTGCAAAACGCTTCGTGTATCGGCCAAGCTGTTCATTACGCTACTCCAAAAAAACAAAATCGAAAAACCCCCGATTTCTCCTTTCTTATTCGTCTTCTTTTACGCTTTTTTATGGAATTATGGGGCGCTGCACAAATTGAGCAAGCTCGTATTGTATGCAATTTTTTCATTATCCTAAACGGGCTAATTTTCTGATCTTGTTAACTATTCTACAAAAATACCGTCGGGCTGGATAAACCGAGGGCCCCGACTGTTCAAGAAAGGGACGTTAGAACCTTGCCCTGCAACGGGTCGGACAGCCTCCTTGTCTTATGTCTTTAACGATTCGAAAAGGTTCAAATTTATCGCGTTTTTGATCCGAGAATTCAAGGAACTGAGGCTCCTTTGCGGCCTGTTTCTGGCTGAGGCGCGTCAATTCTGCATACACCATGAACGGCAACTCGGTCACCGTGCTGCGGACCCTCGTACCGGTCGGCCCGCAGAAAGACATG
>JAQGKC010000045.1 GCA_028290305.1 Bradyrhizobium sp. | reverse complement strand
TAAGCGGTGAATCTTTCGTCATATGCCACTGGGAATCTCGGTCCTGGGAAGGCGACGCAAGGTATCGACCCGCGAGCCAGGAGACCTGCCGTCAGCCGTGGTCACACGCGAAGATGTCGGTCGGGGACTACAGACATTAGCTTCACCGTTGGATGCGAAAGCACGATGGTAAGACTTGGTTCGCTGTGACGTGCCACTGACGTCATACCGAGGCCTGAACTATGTCTTCCACACTTGTTGCCGCGCTGCTGCGGCGTCGCAACCGTCTGCTTGCTTCGACTTTTCTTGTGCCGATCCTTTCATTGGGTATTTCCGCTGCCCGAGCGCAGCAGGCATCTCCAGATCAGCTGCCGCCCATCGAGGTCAGCCCTCCAGTGGACCAAACCCGAACCCGGGCCAAGCCAACAAACGATGAGGAGTCGGGATCGCGCCGCGTGGTGCCGAGCGTCTCGTCCACGAGCAGCCCGAACGTCTCGCCAGCAAGCGACGTGCCGGCAAACCGGCAATTTAACGGCATCGTCGGCGCGTCGTCGACCGTTATCACCGCCGAGGATATCGCACGCTCGCCAGCCTACACCATTCAGGAGATCATCGCGCAAACGCCGGGCGTACAGCTTACAACGTTGTACGGCGGCGTGAATGGCGCGGGAACCACGGTCGACATGCGTGGTTTCGGCACATTTGCCAGTTCGAACACCCTCGTTCTCGTGAACGGCCGCAGGCTCAATGATCTTGATTTGCAAGGCGCGGATCTTTCCACGATTCCACGCGACTCGATCGAACGCATCGAGATAACCAGGGGCAATAGCGGCGCCGTGCTCTATGGCGACAATGCCGTTGGCGGGGTCATCAATATTGTCACGAAGACAGGCATCGGAGGCCCGCCAGTTTCGATACGGGCCGAAGGCGGCGTCGGGTCGTTCAACCAAAGCATGGCTTCGGTTTCGACTACGACCAATTCGGGTCCATGGTCAACGTCCTTTCATGGCGAAGGGATCAAGTCCGACGGGTATCGGGCGAACAATGCGCTCGATCAGCGCAACGGCGTCGGAGACCTCCGTTACACGACGCCCGATTTCACCGCATATTTTAATTTATCCGGCGATGATCAAAATCTGAGATTGCCAGGCCCCAGGACGGTCGATCCGTCCATTGGACTCAATGAACTCGTCACCGCTCGTAATGGCACGGACACGCCCTTCGATTCCAGCCACAAGCAGGATGCCAACGCCACCGGCGGGTTCACCAAGACGTTGTGGAATGGCGCAGAACTGATCGTCGACGGCGGATACCGCAACAAGCAGACGCAAGCTTCTTTCCTGGATGGTGCCGATCCCTTCTTCTTTTCCTTCGTCGATGCGACCCTGCAAACATGGTCGCTAACTCCGAGGCTAAGCATCAAGAACTCGATATTCGGGCTGCCCTCGACCATTCTGACCGGCGTTGATTTTTACGATTACGGCTACGTCCAGGACCACCGTAACGTTCAAGGCGGAATCCCAATCCACGTCTACGATCTTTCGCAGAAAACGCTTGGCGGTTATTGGCAACAGACCATCGGAATACTTCCGACCACTGACTTTTCATATGGCGGCCGAATTCAGCGCACCAGTGTTACCGCGACGGATCAACTCACTAACGCCCCCGGTTGCGCCGCAGAATTTTCTTGCGATACGCAAGCTGCGCCGCTCGACACCAGTGAAGTCAATCACGCGTTGCATATCGGTATTGAACACCGGTTCAATGAGAGTTTTGCGGTGTTCGCCCGCGCCGCTAGCGCGTTTCGCACGCCTAACATCGATGAACGAGTCGGGGTCGGCGCCTTTGCTGCTCCCGTCAAGGATTTTAATCTGAAAACCCAGACGTCGAACGATGTCGAAGGGGGCTTTCGCGTCAAGGTCGGAAGATTCGAGTTGCAGTCGAGCATCTACGATATGGATCTGACGAATGAGATTCATTTCGACCCCGTGAATTTCGTCGATACCAACCTTGATCCGACACGCCGCTACGGCAGCGAAACCAGCGCATCGCTGCGTGCCAGCGATACCGTGCTGTTGCGGGGTGGTTTTGCTTATACCCGCGCAGTGTTCCGCGAAGGTCCATTCACCGGGAACGACATTCCCTTGGTGTCGCGCTACACGGCCAACGCCGGCATCACCTGGAATATCTGGCAAAAGTATTTTGTTGCCGACGCAACGGTGCGTTACTGGGGCACCCGTTACATGGACAACGACCAGGCCAACACCCAGCCGCTTATTCCGGCCAACGCCACGGTCGATTTCAAACTGAGTGGTGAATATGACCGGTTCTTCTGGTCGTTGAGTGTGAATAACGTATTCAATGCGTTGTTTTATGATTATGCCGTCGCGAGCACATTCACGCCCGACCGGTTCGCAGCCTATCCGCTGCCCGGCCGGACTTTTATGGTAAAGGCCGGCGCGACGTTCTGACGCGGCCGGTCCCATCCGGTCGCGCAGGGCGATAATCAATGCCTACGGTTTAGCACGTTTGCTGATTCGGCCAGGAAAACGGCCCTTTTCCAACGGATAGGGCCTAAACTTGCCCTCCGGTATGCGATGCGTGGTAAGCTTGGGCGAACAGGTCGCCGCCCGATGCGCGCCGTGAATTTGAGGCTCCCGATGGATGACGAACCGAAAAGCGCCGCCGAACTGAAAGAGATCCGGCTGAACCGAAAAATCGCCCAGGATGCCGAAGGCATCAAGGCGATGGCTGATATTGCGGCGGCGGATATCGCGATTCGAAAGCGGACGGCGAACCTGCGCGCGATCCGGCTGGCGAAGGAAGCCGCCGACCGCGACAAGCCGGCGGAGCCCAAAGCCAAAGCCAAACCCAGGAAGAAGAAAACGACCTAAATGACAAAAGAAGATCGCAACCACGCCGATGCGCGTTTCAACAAGGCCGCGCGCGCGGAGAGCGAAGCCCGTTCCGGCAAGACCGAACGCGATGCCGCGCTGAAAGCCGTGACCGACAACATGGCAAAGCTGAAAGCATTGCGGCTCGCCCGCGAGGCGGCCGCGCCTGTGCCTTCAGCCGCAACGTCCAAAAAGACGCGCGCCAAGCCGAAAAAATCAGGAGAAAAGGGCCCGGCTTTGGCGGATTGGCTGGCAGGCCAGCAAAGCGGCGGTCGCCGGATTTAAGCCGGCATTATACCGGCGCGGGCCACTCGATCATCGAGCGCGTCTTGGTCGCGGCATCGTAAACCTGGACTTGAAGCATCTGGAACTGATTCTTCAAAGCCATGCCGGCCTCTTCGGCGGCTTCGACCGTATCGTGATGCGACTTGAAGTGGCCATCCACCACCAGCGAGTAGCCGTCGGTGGGCGCCTTGTCGGCGCGAATGATTTTGCGCGGCTGCTGCTCTTCTATTTCGAGCTTCGGTTTCTTCATGCTTGGCTCCTTGTTGCGCCTCCCTTTACACTGAACATCGGAAAAAGGCAGGAAAGTTTGTCCGACACCGGCTACTATCCCCGTCAAAGGCGGTTAGATTGAGGTCGTCTGCGATGATCGGGTCTCTGGATCAGACCTCGATCCATCCGAACGAGAGGAATATCATGGGTGGAACCGGTCAAAAGATTGAGCCTCCCAAGAAGGACGACGGCAAATCAAAGAAACCGCCGCCTGCGCCGGCCGAGGACGACGACTTCGAAGATGGCGATTTCGCCACGCCGAAGCGAGATCGCCAGGACGAAGACGATCAACCACTGTGACCTCGCATTGGCTGCGCGGCCGCGCTGGAGTTTGAACTGAGTCGAATCAAACTCCAGCGCCATCTTTTTGTTTGAGCATAATCTCAGCGCAAACGCTTCGCGTTTGTCGCGAGGGAAAACCGGTGTCCACTTTTCCGGATCATGCTCTAGCGGAAGTCTTCGCTCTCGATCAGCCGGATGCTTGCAGGATCGAGCAAATGCGCGCCCCAGCCTCCTCGCGCCAGAGTGATGGCGAGCTTCGGGACGACCAGCAGGGATATCGCTGTCATCGCAAGCGGCACGGCGCTGATCCAGTCGAGCCGCAACGGCGTCAACTCCTCGGTGCTGTCGGCGTAGGATCCGCTACCCATCAGCAGATGCCGGCATTCGCGGGCAATATCGCGCCGCGTACCGCCCCGCGACGCGCATCCAAGCAGCGCCTGCATGCCGAGATGCGTCCGTAGCCCGTCGCGGCTTTCGAACGCGGCGGGCGGCATTCCGCCTTGCGATATCCCAAGCAGCAAGCCAATGAGATCGACGCCGGCGAGATAAGCGCTCATCGGTTCGACCAGCCGTGGATTGCAATCGACCAGCAGCGGCATGGCTTCATCGCCCATGACGTAATCGACCGACAATGCACCGTGCCAGGCGAGTTTCTCTCCGATCGTCGCGACGTGAGCGCGCACCTGCGGCCGGCTCACGCTTTGCTTGACCGCCTCGCCACCACCGGCGCCGGCGACGATTTGCCGATAGGCATGAAATCCCATTAATTCGCCGCGGCAGAACACCGCCTGTGCCTTCTCGGTCGCGCCCGCGGCGAAATCCTGCACCAGCACCTCGTCAGCGAACGCACCGCTCGCGTTCAGCTCTTGCAGGGCGGTATCCAGGTCGCCGCCGTCGCGCACAAACCAGATGCCGCGGCTGGCGGTGCCCACGGCAGTTTTTACGACGGAGGGAAACTGGATGGCGTCGCGCAATTCGCCCGCGGATTTCACGATCCGCGTGACCGGTTGCGGCAGCCGCAACTCAGCGAGCAGCCGGCTAAATCCGGCCTTGCTGTGCGCAGCGCGGTAGCTTTCAAAGCTCGGCAGCGCCAGCCCGACCCGATGCTCCAGCCGTTGCCGCATGCGCGCAAACAAAAACCCCTGTTCGTGGATCGGCAGGAGCACATCGAAATGCTCCGCGGCCAGCAATTTCTCGACGAACCCGAGATATCCCGACGGATCGTCGCGCAGTCCCGGACAGCGATGAAATTTTCGGACAAATCGCGAGAACCTGGCCAGGCAACAGGGACTGGGATCGCAGACCTCTATGAGGTGATCCGACAGCCCCAGAATCGTGATCGCCTCCCGCGCTGAGGTGCTGTTTCCTTCGGAAACAAGTACCCGAAGCGGCTTTGGAGCATGCGCGGCATCGGCCATATCGGATATCATTCCAGCAGGAAGCGCCTTTGTCTTCCGAATTTGATGAGGTTTTTTCCCATTCGGCACCGTTCGCGAGGTCTGCTATGCAGCCGTATTCATGGACAAATAACCGGCCCAACCGATAGTTACGGTGGCCTTGCCGGGCCGTTGCATTAAACGGGGTCTAAATCACAGATGGTCGACGTTTTGGCTGCACCGCAACCATCAAAGACGGACAGCTCACTGCGCACGCTAGCCGCGATTTCGACGGCTCATTGGGTCAGTCATTTCCATATGTTCGTGCTGCCGATGTTGTTCCCTTTTCTGAAGGATCGCCTCGGCGTCGGTTACATCGACCTCGGCCTTGCGCTCACCGTCTTCGCCGTGATCTCCGGCCTGACCCAGGCACCCATCGGCTATCTCGCCGATCATATCGGCGCCCGCAAAGTCCTGCTGATGGGCCTCACTTTGGGTGGCTTTGCGCTGATCATGCTCGGCCTGCATCTGAGCTACCCCTGGCTGATCGCCAGCGCGGTGCTGCTGGGGCTCGCCAACAGCGTTTATCATCCGGCCGACTATGCGATCCTTTCAGCCCACATGGATGAGGCGCGCATGGGCCGCGCATTTTCGATCCATACCTTTGCCGGTTTCCTCGGCGGCGCGGTCGCGCCTGCCATCGTGGCGGGGCTGGTTGCAACGATTGGAGGCTATGGCGCCCTGATCGTGACGGGCGCAGTGGGTCCGCTGGTGGCGTTGCTGCTCGTCATCGTCGGCATTCCTGACGCGAGTGCCGCCGATCGCGCTATCGATGGCGTACGAGCGCCACGGCAAAGCATCATCACGCCCGCCCTTCTCGTGCTGACGATTTTTTTCATGCTGCTTAGTCTGTCGAGTGCCGGAATCGGCAGTTTCGGCGTGGTCGCGCTGATGAGCGGCTATGGCGTGTCGTTCTCGACCGCCAATATCGCGCTGACGGCGTTTCTCGGTGCCAGCGCGATCGGCGTGCTGGCGGGCGGCTTCCTCGCCGACCGCACCCATCGTCATGGACAAGTTGCCTCTGCGTGTTTTGCGGTTAACGCAGCCCTCGTGTTTATCATTGCAATGACCACGTTACCGCCGCTCCTGCTGACCGCGGCAATGGCGCTTGCGGGATTCCTCGGCGGCGTGATCACTCCCTCGCGAGATATGCTGGTTCGCAACGCCGCGCCTGCAGGCGCAGCAGGCCGGGCCTTCGGCATCGTCTCCACCGGTTTCAACATCGGCGGCATCATCAGCCCGCTGCTGTTTGGCTGGATCATGGATCAGAATTTGCCGCACTGGGTGTTCGGTGCATCGGTCGTGTTCATGATCCTCACGGTCTTGCTCGGGCTCGTCACCGACCGCAGCCCGCAAGACAGCCGTAGGGAATCCGGCGCAAGGCTTATGCATCCCTGAGCCTCATCCCGGGCGGTTGACAGCATCGGGAGAGAATCCATGATGCGGCAACAAAGCTCGATAAGATTCATTTGGGATGAAACGCATGACCAGCAATCCAGATCTCGTGATCCGCGGCGGCAGTATCGCCGACGGGCTCGGTGGCGAACTGTTTGAGGCGGATGTGGCTGTATCGGGCGGTCGCATTGTGGAAATCGGCCGCGTCTCGGGTAAAGGCAAGGAAGAGATCGACGCCAAGGGCAAGCTCATCACGCCCGGCTTTGTCGACGTTCACACCCATTACGACGGCCAGGTTACCTGGAGCCAGGACATCAATCCCTCCTCCCAAAATGGCGTCACCACCGCCATCATGGGCAATTGCGGCGTCGGCTTCGCGCCCTGCAAGCCGTCCGACCATCATCGGCTGATCCAACTGATGGAAGGCGTCGAGGACATTCCGGAGCCGGTGCTCAGCGCGGGGATCCCGTGGGCCTGGGAAAGCTTCCCCGATTACATGGACTGGCTGTCGCAGCGCAGCTTCGACATGGACATCGGCGCGCAATTGCCGCACGCGGCGCTGCGCGTCTACGTGATGGGCGAGCGCGGCGCGCGCCGCGATCCCGCCAGCCCAGAGGATAACACCGCCATGGCCGCACTCGCGGGGGATGCGGTACGGGCCGGCGCATTGGGTTTCTCGACCTCGCGCACCCTCAACCACCGCACCTCTACCGGCGACTTCACGCCAACGCTGAAGGCCGGCGAAGACGAACTGACGGCGATCGCCGGCGCCATGCATAAGGTTGGTCGCAGCGTGCTGCAATTCGTACTCGATCAAGGCAGCATCCATGAGGACCTGCCGATGATGCTGCGGGTGGCGGAAAAGACCCAATGCCCGATTTCGTTTTCGGTCACGCAAGCCGACAAGGCGCCGCGGCGCTGGCGCCAGACGCTCGACAGCATCAACGAAGCTTCCGCGCGCGGCCTGTCGATCACAGCGCAGATCGCAGCACGCCCCGTGGGGCTGTTGCTGGGACTGGAATTGTCGCGCAACCCGTTCCAGACCCATCCGAGCTACAACGCGATCGCAAAGCTGCCGCTGGCAGAGCGGCTGGTGCGCCTGCATCAACCCGAGGTGCGCGCCGCGATCCTGAGCGAGACGCCGACCTCGACCGACGATCCGCTGTTCTTCCGGCCGAACTACGACAAGATGTACTTGCTCGGCGATCCCCCGGACTATGAGCAGCCGCCGGAAAATGCCCTGGGCGCACAGGCCCGCCGTCAGGGACGACAGCCGGAAGAACTGGCCTATGACGCGATGCTCTCGGATCAGGGGCGCGGCATGCTGTATGTGCCGTTCCTGAACTATGCCGACGGCAATCTCGATGCCGTGCATGAGATGCTGCGCGATCCGCATTCGGTGCCGGGATTAAGCGACGGCGGCGCTCATTGCGGTATTATTTGCGACGCAAGCTTCCCGACCTATCTTCTGACCCACTGGACCCGCGATCGGACGCGCGGCGAAAAGCTGTCGATCCCCTTCGTCGTCGCGGCGCAATCGCGCAAGACGGCGCTGTCGGTCGGTCTCTATGATCGCGGCGTCATCGCACCCGGCTACAAGGCCGATATCAACATCATCGATTACGACAGGCTGCATCTGCATCCGCCAAAAGTTCACTACGACCTTCCGGTGGGCGGCCGCCGCTTGCTGCAACAGGTCGACGGCTATGACGCCACCATCGTCGCAGGCGTAGTGACGCAACGCGGCGGGGCGGCCACCGGCGCGCGTCCGGGCCGGCTGGTGCGCGGCGCGCAGGGCCGCCTGAACTAGCTTTTTTAAACGCGTGCTTCCGGTCGTCCCCGTAAATGCGGCAACGACCGGAAGGTATTTCCCGTCACGCGAATTTCGGCCGCGCTGCCTCTTGTCCCATCAGACGCGCGCGCTCGGTATTGGGCCACAGCAGCAGCAGGCCGAGCAACCCGGACGTGATCAGAACGACGGCGTTGATGGTGTATCCGGTCATGTAGCCGTCGACCAGTCCCTGCGCGCGCTGGATCACGCTGCCCATGACCGATGGCGCCACAATTCCAGCAAGCGTGTAGATCGCGCCATAGATCGAGATCACGGCGCCGCGCTGCGACACCGGCGTGAACTCCCCGAGCATTGGCGGACAGACCACGTAGATCGATCCGCTAAGCCCGGAGCCGACGACGAGAAGCGCAATCATCAATCCGCCGAGCTCGACATGCGGGAAAATTGCAAGGATCAATCCGCCGACGATCAGGGGGACCGAGCCAAGCACGCCGCGTGCGCCGCGGGTGCTGACGCCGCGCGACATCAATACCTGCGAGATCCAGCCGGTGAGGATCACGACGATCGCACCAAACAGCCAGGGCAGGATCGAAATCCACCCCGCATCCTTCTGCGAGAAGCCGAGACCCTTCACGATGAAGGGCGTGAACCAGGTGAGACCGAGCGACAGCGCCCAATAGGCCCCAAACGTTGCAACGCAGCAGCCGATAAAGGTCCGCGAGGTCAGAAGCTGGAAATAGGGAATGCGCGGTTCAGCCGCCGCCATCGCGACGGTTTGAACCAATGGTCCTTCCTTGCCCATGATCACCCAGACCACGGCCCACATCAGGCCGACGACGCCTAACGCACCAAATGCGTAGTGCCAGCTATAATTGACGATCACCCAATTCAGTGCCGGTACAGCGAGGACCACGCCAAACGCCGATCCCTGCGACAGGATGGCTGTGGGCAGGGTTCGCTTCTCGTCGGGAAACCATTTGTAGATCGCATGGGCCGCCACCGAAAAGGCCGGTCCCTCACCGGCGCCGAGGATAACGCGGCAGATCAGCAGCGTCGTGAACCCGATGGTGCCCACCATCGGAAACTGCGCCAGCGCCCATACCAGCGCCAGCGCCAACAGCACCCAGCGCGTCGCAATGCGATTGACAATGAACCCGACAACAACGGCCGAAATGGAAAACAGGAAGAAGAACGAGGAGCCAAGCAACCCGAACTGCTCCGGCTCGAGTTTCAGCTCGGTCATGATCGGAACGCCGGCGAGGCCGACCACGATCTTGTCCGCGAAATTCACCAGCATGAAGAGAAACAGGAGAAACGTGATTTTCCAGGCGCCTTTTGGCGTCGGCTGCGTCGTCATGGTCGCTCCCTAGCTATCGATGCGGGCCCTGTTGACCGGCCTGGCCCAATGCTAGCCATGGCGTGTCAGGCATTGCAACCCGACATTTGTCGGGATCGTCGGCGGCAGCATACCCCGTGTGCACTGCAACTCGGCATCCGCCTTCGGAATACTGCCTGACGCTGTTTCGAAAGCGTCCGGCAACCCCATCACGATCGCGTCGCTGTCACGATTGAGACCGTGATCTCCCGCTAGGGTCTTGGTATGTTAAGCTGCAACCAAAGGGATTTTTAAAAAATGATCGTAACGATCCATCACCGGGCGCGCGCCATCGGCATGCTTGCCGTGCCTTCGATATCAGCGACATGGGGTGCGGCTTCGGCGACGGCACAGGACGCCAAGGCGCCGGATTATGAAGCCATCGTCGCGTCGCCGGACCGAAGCGATGCTGACCGGCAAACCGATCAGCGCCGTCAGCCCACCAGAATGCTTGCCTTCACCGGCGTCAAGCCGGGGATGAAGGTGCTGGATATGGAAGCCAGCGCCGGTTACAGCACTGAGCTGCTGGCGCGCTCGGTCGTGCCGGACGGCGTTGTCTACGCGCAGGATTCGGCCGCGGTGATCGAGCGCTTGAAAGACAAGTTCGACATCCGCGCGCAGAAGCCGGCCATGAAAAACGTCGTGCATGTCGTCAGGAATTTCGACGATCCGATACCGCCTGACGTCAGCGTGCTCGATCTGATCACTTTTTTCTTCGCCTATCACGACATAACCTACATGCCCGTCGATCGCGCCGAGATGAACCGAAAGATGTTCGCGGCGTTGAAACCCGGCGGCTTTCTGATCATCGCCGACCATTCCGCGCGTCCCGGCGATGGCACGACGGTAGCGAAGACCTTTCATCGCATCGAAGAAAGCACGTTGCGCCAGGAGATCGAGGCGGCCGGTTTCAAGCTCGTGGCCGAGGCTGATTTCCTGCGTCATCCCGAGGATCCGCGCGACGCCGCGGTATTTCGTCCGCAGATCCCGGTCGATGAGTTCGTGCTGAAGTATCAGAAGCCGCTGTGAGCCATCGCAAACAGCTCGCATGACAAGCGGCAACCCGATCGTGCTGAGCGTCCGGAAGCTGGCCAAGACCTATCGATCTGCCGGCGAGCAGGTCGAGGTGCTCCGTGGCGTGAACCTTGACATCGCGGCGGGTGAGCGCGTCGCGCTGACAGGGGAATCCGGCAGCGGCAAGAGCACGCTGCTGCATCTGATCGCCGGGCTGGATATTGCTGACGGTGGCGAGATCAAGCTTGCCGGCGCGTCCGTCTCGGAGCTATCCGATGCCGGCCGGGCGGCCTTGCGGCGCGATCGGCTGGGTCTGGTGTTTCAGCAATTCAACCTGATTCCGAGTCTGAACGTCAGGGATAATCTCGTGTTCCAGTCTCGCATTGTCGGACGTCACGATACCACTTGGCATACCGAACTCGTGGAACGGCTGGGGCTCGGTGGCTTGTTGAACCGCTATCCCGAGCAGTTGTCCGGCGGCCAGCAGCAGAGGGTCGCGATCGGCCGCGCGCTGGCGGTAAGGCCACTGCTTCTTCTCGCCGACGAGCCTACCGGCAATCTCGATGAGGCGACGGCGGACGACGTTCTGGCGCTCACGCGCGATCTGGTGACGCGAACAGGTTGCGGCTTCCTGATGGTGACTCACAGCGCGCGCCTCGCCGCCACGCTCGACCGGCAGATCAATCTCAGCGCCGGACTGATCGCATGACCCGCATCGTCTGGATTCTCGCGGTTCTGTTGAGCCATTGGCGGCGGCATCCGATGCAGCTTGCAACCTTGCTGATCGGACTGATTTCCGCGACCGCGCTGTGGAGCGGCGTGCAGGCGTTGAACCAGCAGGCGCGCTCCAGTTACGACCGCGCCGCCGCCATTTTTGGCGGCGCGCGAACGGCCATGCTGGTCGGCCGCGACGGGGCGGCCTTCCCGCAGCAACTCTTTGTCGACCTGCGCCGCGCCGGCTGGCCGGTGTCTCCCGTTCTCGAAGGCCGCCTTCAGATCGATGGGCGGCCGTTCCGGCTATTGGGAATCGAACCCGTTACGATGCCCAACGAGGTTGGAAATGCGCCGGCGATCGGAAGAGCCGGTTTGCAGTCGTTCATCACGCCACCCGGAGAAACACTGGTGGCGCCTGAAGTGCTTTCCGAGCTCAATTTGCCGGAAGGCGCGACGCCATTGGCCAGCGATGGCACACTGCTGCCGCCATTTCACGTGCAGGCGCAACTTGTGCCCGGCGTGCTGGTGGTTGATATCGGCATCGCACAGCGACTTTTGAAAATGCCGGATCAGATTTCACGCCTCTTGATCGGCAACGCCAAAGCCAAACACGCACCGCTCGAAGATGTCGCCGGCGACAAGCTTCGCTTCGTCGAGCCTGACGCGGAAAGCGATCTCGAACGCCTCACCGACAGTTTTCACCTCAACCTCACGGCATTCGGCCTGCTGTCATTTGTCGTGGGGCTGTTCATCGTCAATTCGGCTGTAGGCCTTGCGTTCGAGCAGCGTCTGCCGATGTTGCGGACGCTGCGCGCCTGCGGGGTCTCCGCACGCATGTTGAATGCGGTGCTGCTGGTCGAACTGGTCGCGCTGGCGCTGGTTGCGGGAGTGGTCGGATTGGTCTGCGGTTACCTGATCGCAGCGGCGCTTTTGCCCGATGTCGCGGCTTCCTTGCGCGGACTCTATGGCGCACAGATTCCCGGCCAGTTGACGCTCAAGGGCGAATGGTGGATTGCCGGCCTCGCCATCAGCATCCTCGGCGCACTGGCGGCAGCGACCGCAAGCCTTTTGAAAGCGATCCGCCTCCCCGTGCTGGCTGCCGCGCAGCCTTATGCCTGGCAACAGGCGCAGCACCGGTGGTTGATATTCCAAAGCGCGTTTGCGCTCGCCGTGTTCGCCGCTGCCGGCTGCTTTCTGTGGTTCGGCGATTCGCTTGTTTCAGGATTTGCCGTGCTCGCGGCATTGCTGCTTGGCGCGGCGCTGGCCCTGCCCGCGATGCTGGAACTTGTGCTGTCGCTCGGCCAGCGCAATGCGCACCGCGCGCTCGCCGTATGGTTCTGGGCCGACAGCCGTCAGCAGCTTTCGGGATTATCGCTGGCGTTGATGGCGCTGTTGCTGGCACTCGCCGTCAATGTCGGCGTCGGTACCATGGTTGAGACTTTCAGCCGAACGTTTGTCAGTTGGCTGGACGGACGCCTGGCGGCGGACGTTTACATTAATGCATCCGACAACACACAGGCGACGGAGATCAAGGCATGGCTCCGTGAGCGTCACGAAGTCGAAGCGATCCTGCCGGGTGGCCGCGCCGACGCGCAAATCGATGGCGCGCCGATTGAGATCCTTGGTCTTGCGGATCACGCGACCTATCGCGATCACTGGCCGCTGCTCCAATCCGCCGCGAATGCCTGGAACAGGCTTCGCCCCGGTGATGCCGGATTCATCAGCGAACAATTGGCTCGACGGCTGAATCTCGCGCTCGGTGATAGCATCGAAATATCAGCGCCAGGGGGAAACTGGGCGCTTGAGGTGGTCGGAATCTACGCCGACTACGGCAACCCAAAAGGTCAGGTCGCCGTCAACATCGCTGCGCTGCTCAGACACTTTCCGGCAATCCCGCAAACGCGCCTGGGCTTGCGCGTCGCCCCCGCAGAGATCCCGGCGCTAATATCAGCATTGCAGGCCAAGTTTGGCCTCGATGGCCGCAACCTGCTGGATCAGGCCACGCTGAAGGCGGAATCGACGCGGATCTTCAACCGGACTTTCGCGGTGACGGCGGCGTTGAACGCTTTCACCCTTGGGGTCGCCGGCGTCGCATTGCTGACCAGCCTGTTGACTCTTGGCAATTCCCGCCTGCCTCAACTTGCGCCGCTGTGGGCCATTGGAATCACGCGACGGCAGCTGGCTTTTATCGAGCTACTGAAAACCATGTCTGTGGCATTGATCACGACCCTGCTCGCGCTGCCGCTGGGCTTGCTGGTGGCGTGGTGCCTGATCGCAATCGTGAACGTGAAGGCGTTCGGCTGGCGGCTGCCGTTTCACGTCTTCCCGCTGCAATTACTTGAGCTTCTGGGCGTGGCCATGCTGGCCGCGCTGTTGGCCGCGTTGCTGCCTGTGCTCAAGCTGGCGCGCATGCAGCCGGCAAGCCTGATCAAGATTTTCGCCGATGAGCGATAGGTTCCCGATAACCCGCCGCGCCTTCGCGGCCGGCGCCGCGGTTCTGGCGCTTGGCTACAAATCGGCGTTTGCGCAGGGCTTCGCCGGACTTGGCATGAAGGGGGACGGATTCGCAACTGTCAGTCCCGGCAAGATTTTCACGTTTCCAGCCGATCTGGGCCCGCATCCGGATTACCGCATCGAATGGTGGTATGTAACGGCTAATCTCGTGGATTCAGCTGGCACAGCCTACGGCGTGCAATGGACGTTGTTTCGTCAGGCATCGCGGCCCGGCGCATCACAGCAAGGCTGGGCCAATCAGCAAATCTGGATGGGCCACGCCGCCGTGAGCCGCGCGGACACGCACAGATACAGCGAGACGTTCGCGCGAGGCGGGATCGGCCAGGCCGGCGTGGAAGCAAAGCCGTTTCGAGCCTGGATCGATTCATGGGACATGCGCGGATCTGACCAGATGCGCGACACGACCGTCGCTCCGCTCGAACTCACCGCGTCAGGTGCAGACTTCAGCTTCACGCTGCGGCTTGACGCCGATCGCGCGCTGGTTCTGCAGGGCGACGCCGGCTACAGCCGGAAATCGGAGCGCGGACAGGCCTCGTATTATTTCAGCCAGCCTTACTTCAAGGTGACGGGCAGCATCACCATCGATGAAAAGCCTGTCGAAGTTACCGGACAGGCATGGATGGATCGGGAATGGAGCAGCCAGCCGCTTGCTTCCGATCAAACCGGATGGGACTGGTTTTCGCTCCATCTGAACGAGAGTGAAAAACTGATGCTGTTTCGGCTGCGTCAGACCGACGGCAACGGTTACTGTTCCGGCAACTGGATTTCGCGTGACGGCAAGTCCGAGCAGATTCTGACCGCAGAGATCACAATGACGCCGATGACCACGACGGAAGTCGAGGGCCGAAAGATACCGACGGCGTGGCGTATCGATATTCCCCCGCGCAGCGTGGCCATCGAGAGCATTCCGCTGAACGCAAAAAGCTGGATGGGAACGAGTTTTCCCTATTGGGAAGGACCGATTAGCTTTAAGGGCAGCCACACCGGCGTTGGATATCTCGAGATGACCGGCTATTGAGGTCGTTGTTGCCGGAAGGACCCCAACGATGTTTCATTTCACGGCACTCGTCACCTGCCTGGCCATCCTGTTTTACTTCTTTACCAGCATCCAGGTGTCGAGGGCGCGCGTAGCATTCGGCATCAAGGTTCCCTCGATATCAGGCAATCCCGATTTTGAGCGGGTGTTTCGCGTCCAGATGAACACGCTGGAATGGATGCCGATTTTCCTGCCCTCGCTCTGGCTGTTTGCGATCTATGTCAGCGATGGCGTAGCGGCAGCGCTTGGCCTCGTCTGGATCGCCGGCCGCATCCTTTACATGACCGGCTATTCGCAAGCTGCCAATAAACGCGGCATGGGCTTCGGGATTCAGGCCGCCGCCGCTATCATTCTCTGGCTGGGCGCGTTGGGCGCCATCGTTTGGCGCCTCATTCATGCATAACAAGGCCCTATCACTTATCAGTTACGGACAATTGTCGATATGCTGCTTGTCGTCCTTCTGTTCTGGAGGAAAAACCCGCAACCGCCATTTGACTTCGGCTTGGTCCCAAGTTTAAGTATCGCTGCTGTGTCTGCCGGGACCCAGGTGATGAAGCGGCACTGACTATTTTTGATGTCAGCTTTGGTGCATTGCCCCGCGAGAGTTGTAGCGAACGCAGTATGAATCCCTATTTTAAGCGCCAGCTAGCGGATTACGTGGAATATCACCGCGATCCGACCAATTGCATGATGCACGTATTCGGCATCATATTTTTGTTTCTGGCGGCGGTTCTTCCCCTCAGTTTGTGGCCCATTCACGTGTTTGGTGTGCAAACCTCCGTGGCGACCATCATGGTCTTGCCCGTTCTGATCTACTGGTTCTTGCTCGACGCCGCCTTGGGAACCGCGATCCTTGGCGCTGCAGTTTTGATGCTTTCAATCGCGGCAATGACAGCGACTTATTTGAGCGCTGCCGGCGTGTGGTCAATCTCGGCCGTGTTGATTGTCGTCGGCATAGCTTCACAAATTGTCGGACACCGGCTGTTCGAGCAACGACAGCCGGCGCTGATGGACAATCCAACCCACTTATTGCTCGGACCGATGTTTGTGATGGCGAAATTTTTTATTGCGCTTGGTTTTCGGCACGATCTTGCCCTTATTATCGAGCGGGTTCCGCAACAGGCGCCTCGCAGTTCTTCATCCTTTCCCGAGGAACATCAGGGCGCCCCGCTTTCGCTTCCATGACCAAGGTACTTGTCACCGGCGGCAGCGGCTTCATCGGGCAGTATCTGGTATCCGCACTCGTTGAGCGCGGTCGACAGGTGCGCGTTCTCGATCTTCGTCCTGAATCCTGTATCCCACCAAACGTTGAACATATCAGAGGTTCGGTGCTTGATCGGAGCGCGGTGGAAGACGCCGTATGCGGTGTCGATGAGGTTTACCACCTTGCCGGTCTGCCCGGTATGTGGATGCCGAACAAAGACGATTTTCATACCGTCAATTGCCAAGGCACAGAAGTCGTCATTACAGCAGCGCGCAAGCATGGCATTGCACGCTTCCTGCACTGTTCAACCGAATCCATTCTTTTCCGCTCGTCGCGATCAGGCAATGGCGTTTTCGGGCAAACGTTGTTGACGCCCGATGAGATGCCGGGTCCGTATACCCGCTCGAAAATGCTCGCTGAACAGCTCGCCATGCAAGCCGCGGCATCTGGTTTCCCAGTGATCATTGGAACTCCGACAATGCCAATCGGACCTCATGACCACAACCTGACTCCGCCGACAGCGATGCTCCGACATTTTATGAGTGGACGCATGCGCTTTTATCTTGATTTCGTCGTGAATCTCGTTGATGTGCGCGATGTCGCGATGGGCCTTGTTCTTGCCATGGAACGCGGGCAAGTCGGGCATCGCTACGTTCTTGGCGGCGAAAGTATCCCGCTGAACAAGATTCTTCGGCTGATGGCGGCGATCAGCGGCCGTCGCAATCTGTTGATACCGGTTCCCGGTAAAGTGGCGGAAATGGCGGCCGCAATGTTGGAGTTCTTCGCCGATCATGTGACGCGCCGTGCTCCGTCCGGCACGGCCGAGGGGGTCCGGATCGCGTTGCGGGCGACGGCGCTACCATTCGAAAAGGCGCAGCATGAGCTTGGTTACGTACCCCGGTCGGTTGAGCCTGCATTGCGCGATACGATTGCTTTTCTACTCGGTGCCCGCGGCTAATTCTGATTAGATTTCAGCAGCCCAATCCTTTTGCCAGCGCCACCCAATTGGTAATATAATAAGCGACATGATGCATGATCCGAACCAGTTTTTAGCCTTCTTCTGGAGTGGATGGACCGCCACCTGGCCCACCCAATTGTTGGCGCTCATCTGGCTTGCCTGGCTCGTTAGCTGGGGCATCGGCTCGTTCTTTTCCGGTCGAACCGAAAAACATGTCATGACCTGGGACTCGCGGGCCTACCGCATCCCCATTCTTGTGGGAGCCATTCTCCTGACGCCGTGGACCGCGCAGGTACTGGGAGAGCAGCCGCTCTGGCATGTCGGCAACGGCGGCACATACCTGCTTGCGGGCGTGACCTTGGCGGGCACGTTGTTCACGTGGTGGGCGCGAATTCATCTCGGACGTTTTTGGTCGAACGCGATCACACGCAAGGAAGGCCATCGGGTCATTGATACCGGACCGTACGGGCTTGTTCGTCATCCGATCTATACCGGGCTCATCGGAGCCATGCTGGCGACGGGCGTCGCGGTCGGGACGGTCACCGCGCTGCTCGGCGCGCTACTGATCGCCTTCGGCCTTTGGCAGAAGGCCCGCATGGAGGAAGGTTTTCTGACGACGGAACTCGGCGCGGACGCCTACGGCCCCTACTGCCGCCGCGTTCCGATGCTGGTTCCGTTCCTGCCGCTGCGCTAGCGCGTATCGAGAGCCGCAGCGCGCATCAGCGCCTGGACGGCGACTGCCCCGAAACCTCGGCGAGCGGCGTCAAATGTCGTGGAACGACGATGCGCTCGCCGGGCACAAGCGGCGTGCTGTCCGCTCCTTTGTTGATTTGGGTAAGCGACCAAAGCGGCACGTGATAAAGCTCCGCGATCGACTGTAATGTATCGCCCGAACGGGCGAACACCGGCGTACCGCTGTCCCATAGCTCGATGGCGCTACCGGGCGGAACGACATAGCGAATCGGTATGGCTTCGCCTCCAGCTTTCGCAGGCGTCGTCGCGAGCTGCGTAATCTTGGTGAGCAATTGTTCGTGGACGGAGTCCATCTTGTCGATATTGATGTGCGAAACCTCGTCATGCTCCGAGAGATCGAAGCTGGCATAGTGACCTTGATAGCCTGGTTCCGGCACGACATCGCCGCCGCCTAGCACGCTTTTTGACAGGAAGATGTTGATGTAACGCTCGACATTCAGCGGCACGCTGGGGGTCACGTGAGCAGGATCGATCGTGACAATCAGGCTTACCGGAATGTTTTCAGCCTGTAGTATTTCTGCAAATTTCAGCGAGCAATACCCACCCATCGAGTGCCCAATGAGGATGATCGGAGCGGGAGTTTCGCGATATTCGCGAATCGCCGTTTCGGCGATGAGGCGGCAAATCGTGAACTCGTAGACATTCGCCGTGAAGCCTGCATGTTGGATCCGCTCCGTCAGCCGATCCATCCCTCGTGAAAAGATCGGACCGAGGGCACCACGAAACAAATAGGCGCGCCCATGCGGCTGGATTGCTGGCTGCGTGGCGACCGGCGGCAGTGCAGTGGCCTCGTTCGACGCCGCTATTGGGCCCGCTGCCGCGAGGCTGAACCCGTCAAAGAAGAAAATGGAAAGCATTGCACCGATAACGATCGCTGCAACTCGCGTCGGATGGATCATGCGCTTCCTGCTGTACCCTTGACAGACACGGGCACGCGCACCTCCTGGACGGAAATAGATCAATCAGACGTAACGCCGAATGGGTCCAGGGCAGAAGGTGCGCCTTACGATATCCGCATAGCGCTTCTTGGCCGTCGAATTGGTGGAATTTGAGGCGCGTGCTTTGCGCCGGACACGCAACCGGACGAAAGGCTCAATTGCGCGCGGTCGCGGCCGCGCCTGCCGTGCCCGGACCCGGCCTGGCCGCATTCGCTTCCGGCGGCAGCCGCTGCGACACGACGGGCGGCTCCTTCCGGCGGCTGAAGACGACGGCATCGATGGCGCTGATCACCTTCTGCTGCATGATCTGGTTCTTTTCGATGGTAATATGACCAACGCCCGGTACTGTTTCCACATCGACATTCTCCAGCGCGCCGTGGAATTGGCTGGTCTTCGCAACTGGCGTGCCGGCGCCATTGGCAATGTAGAAATTGATATAGCGGCCGACACGGCCTTTCAGGCTGGTGCGGAAGACCGAATCCAGACCTATCGCCAGCGTAACGGGAGCGCCTAATTGGTCCAGGCGCTCCACCATATCGGGCAGCGCCGTTGCACCCGAGGAATGCCCGACCAGAATGATGGTCCGCACCCTTCCGCTTCTGTATTCCGCCGCGGCTTCGTTGGCGAGCGACGACCAGGAGACAAAATTGGCGACGGTGACGGGGATGCCCTGCTGCTGCAGTTTAGCCGCAATTTGATCCAGGCCCAGGGAGAAGATGTTGAGCACGCCACGGAGAAGATAGACGTGGGCGCCCGATGCCGCCGCCGCGGAAGGCGCCGCATTGGCTGTACCGGCGCCGAGAGGAAGTACCAGCAGCAAGAGCGTCATTGCCGTCGCTCGCAGCGGCCGCAACCATGATCGACCCGGGAACGAACGGCCGCCAGCAAATCTCGTGTAGAAGCTATATGACATTGGTTTCCCAAGAAGGAGCAGCCACCCAGGACCGAACGTACCTTCCCCATGCTCGCACCGGCAACAGCACACGATACGTGGGTTCATTTAATCCGCACTGCGTGTCCCCGTGGCAACACTCCCCTCCCGATTTCCAAGTTCCGCGGGTCCGCAAGGACCTCCGTAAGCGCGATGGTACAGCTTTCCGGTGCAGCATCAGCGTGACGCTGCACCGGGTTCCGTGCACGGCAAGCTTGCGGTCACTTCGTCAGCGGGCAGCCGCTGTCCTTGGCGGTCGGGAACGCCTTGTCGCCCGGCACGACCGCGAGTTGCTTGTAGTAATCCCAGGGTTTCTTGGACTCCGACGGCTTCTTCACCTCGAACAGATAGAGGTCGTGCACCATACGGCCGTTTTCGAGCACCTTGCCGCCCTGGGCGAACATGTCGTCGACCGGCAACTCCTTCAGCTTTTTAGCCACGGCGTCGGAGTCCTTGGTGCCGGCGGCTTTTACGGCCTTCACGTACTGCAGCGTCGCCGAATACGTTCCCGCCTGAATCATGTTGGGCATCCGGCCGGTTCGCTTCATGAAGCGCTCCGAGAACTCGCGCGACTTGTCGTCGCGATCCCAGTAGAAGCCTTCGGTGAGAACGAGGCCCTGCGCGGCTTCAAGACCGAGGCCATGGACTTCGGCCAGTGTCAGCAAGAGTCCGGCGAGCTTCTGGCCGCCTTTCACGATGCCGAATTCCGCCGCCTGCTTGACCGAATTCGTCGTATCAAGTCCGGCATTGGCAAGCCCGATGATTTTCGCTTTCGAGCTCTGCGCCTGCAGCAGGAACGAGGAGAAATCCGACGAATTCAAGGGAACGCGGACCGAACCAAGTACCTTGCCGCCATTCGCCGTGACGATGTCGCTGGTATCTTTTTCAAGCGCATAACCAAACGCGTAGTCAGCGGTCAGGAAAAACCAGCTATCGCCGCCCGCCTTGACCAGCGCACCACCGGTGCCGACCGCGAGCGCATGGGTGTCATAGGCCCAATGGAAACCATAGGGCGTACAGGCGTCGCCGGTCAGGCGCGAGGTCGCGGCGCCAACGACGATGTCGATCTTCTTCTTTTCCTTTGAAAGCTCCTGCACGGCCAGCGCGACCGACGACGTCGTCAGCTCGGTGATCATGTCGACGTTTTCGACGTCGTACCAGCGTCGCGCAATGCTGGTGGCGAGATCCGGCTTGTTCTGATGGTCGGCCGTGACCAGCTCGATTTTTTGGCCGAGCACGGTGCCGCCAAAATCCTCGATCGCCATCCTCGCCGCCTCGACGGAATATTTGCCGCCGTAATCAGCGTAGACTCCGGACTGATCGTTCAGAATGCCGATCTTGACGCCCTGTGCCGAAGCCGGCACGGCAAATAAAACTCCGCCTATCGCAACAGCGGCCAATAATCCCGATTTCATAATTGTCTCCCCAACGTTTCTATTGTTTATATGATATTTTATAACCCTATGGCTGCCCATATATTTCGCGTACGCCAATAGTATTGGAGCGCCGCAAGCGTTCTTGACGCGTATCGATCAGGCGGGAGCCTTATTTTTATCGCGCGTCCGCGGATCAGCGAGACCGCGGACCACCATGTAAAAGATCGGCGTGAAGATCAGCCCGAATACGGTGACGCCGAGCATGCCGAAGAACACGGAGACGCCGACCGCCTGGCGCATTTCGGATCCCGAACCCGATGAGATCACCAGAGGCAACACACCCAGAATAAACGCAAACGATGTCATCAAAATCGGACGCAGCCGTAGCCGGCAGGCTTCGATGACAGCTTCCAGACGATCGCGGCCCTCAAGCTCGATGTCGCGGGCGAACTCGACGATCAGGATCGCATTCTTCGCGGCTAAGCCCACGAGAACCACGAACCCGATCTGGGTGAGGATATTGACGTCCTGCCCCATGATCCGCACGCCGATGGTCGCGGCGAGCAGGCACATCGGCACGATCAGGATGACCGCAAACGGCAAACTCCAGCTGCCGTATTGCGCAGCGAGCACCAGGAACACGAACAGCACGCAGATCGGGAATATATAAAGACCTGAATTTGCGCCCGTGACCTGTTGGTAGGACAGGTCCGTCCACTCATAGGAAAACCCGCTCGGCAGCGTCTCCTCCGCCAACTGCTTCATGATGTTGATGGCGGTTGTTGAACTCGTCCCCGGGGTCGTATCGCCCTGGAGTTCGGATGACGGATAAAGATTGTAGCGTGCGACACGATCGGGTCCCGCGATATCGCTGAAGTTCACGACGCTGCCGAGCTGCACCATATCACCCACGGCATTGCGGGTTCGCAAACGGGCGAGATCGGCGGTTTCTTTCCGAAACGGCAGATCCGCCTGCGCGGTGACGTGATAGGTGCGGCCGAGAATATTGAAGTCGTTGACATAGGCCGAGCCGAAATAGGTCTCGATCGCTTCCGTGACGTTCTGGATGGGAACGCCGAGCTTCTGCGCCTTGATGCGGTCGATGTCGACGAACACCTGCGGCGTGTTCGCGGTATAGGGCGAAAACACCGCGGTCAGCCCCGGCGCCTTGCGGGCCGCCGCCACCAGTTCGTCGGTCGCCGCCGCAAGCAATTCGCTGCCCCGGCCCTGACGATCCTCAATGCGTATGGTGAAGCCGCCGCCGGTACCGATGCCGGGCACCGCGGGCGGCGGAATGACGATGATAAACGCATCCTCCAGGCTTGCCAGCCGCTTTCTCAACTCGGCGGTAATGGACGCAGCCGTCAGGCCCTTCTTCATGCGCGCTTCCGGCTCGTCAAACACCGGAAACAATGCCGCGGCATTGCTCGCCTGGGTGCGGGTCGCGCCGGACAGGCCGGCGAACGACGGCACACGCACGACGCCCGGCGTACCCAGTGCGATTTCCTCGATCTTGCGAACGACTTCGGTGGTGCGCGTGAGCGAAGCGGCGCCGGGCAATTGCACGGCGACGATGACATAGCCGCGATCCTGCGCAGGAATGAAGCCTTGCGGCGTGGTGGCGAGCAGCCACCCGGCACTGCCGATCAGCACCACATAGACCAGCAACATCACGGCCGAATGCCGAATCACGAAGGCCGCCGCTGTGCCGTAGCCATGCGACAGCCGGTCAAAGCCACGATTGAAGACGCCGGTGAACCTTTCCCAACCGCGCCCGATGAAATTCCAACTCGCCGACGACCGCTTTTCTTCGTGTGGCTGCAGGATCAGCGAGGCGAGCGCGGGAGAAAGCGTCAGCGAACAGAAGCAGGAAATTGCGGTAGCGACCGCGATGGTGATGGCGAACTGCTGGAAAAATTGCCCGGAAATGCCACCGAGAAACGCGGTCGGCACGAACACGGCGCATAATACGAGCGCGATCGAGACCAGCGCGCCGCCGACTTCCTGCATCGTCTTGAGCGCCGCGTCGCGCCGGCTCATGCCGTCGCGAAGATGCCGCTCGACGTTTTCGACCACCACGATGGCATCGTCGACCACGATGCCCACCGCCAATACAAGACCAAACAAGGTCAGGTTGTTGATCGCGAATCCAAGCGCTGCCATCACGGCGAAAGTACCGACCAGCGAAACCGGGATCGCGACAATCGGAATGATCGCGGGTCGCCATCCCTGCAGGAACACCAGCACGACGATGACCACGAGGGCCATCGCCTCGTAAATCGTCTTGATCAGCTCGCTGATGGACTGGGCGATGAATTCCGTCGGATTGTAGCCGATATTGTATTCAAGCCCGCGGGGGAAATCGGCCTTGAGTCTCACCATCGCATTGGAAATATCTTTCGCGGTGGCAAGCGCATTCGAGCCGGGACGCTGGGTCACCAGCAGCGCGACCGCGGATTTGCGCAGCAGGAAACTGTTGGTGGAATAGTCCAGCGCACCCAATTCGATCCGGGCCACGTCGCGCAGCCGCACCGTGCGTCCCTCGGATCCGGCCTTGATGACGATGTCTTCGAACTGTTGCGGATTTTTCAAGCGCCCCGTGAAAGTCAGATTGGGCTGAAATGACCGATCGGCAATCGGCGGCGCGCCCAGTTGACCACCGGTGATCTGCAGGTTCTGGGCGCGGATCGCGGCGAGCACGTCGCCCGCGGTCATCCCGAGGTTTGCGATCCGGTCCGGATCGAGCCACAGACGCATCGAGTAATCGCGCGCGCCGAAAATCTGGATATCGCCGATCCCGTCCAGCCTGAGCAACTGGTCGCGGACCTGCAGCAGCGCATAGTTACTGATGTAGAGCTGGTCGAACGTGTCATCCGGCGACAGCATGAACACGACAAGCAAGATGTCGGGACTGTTCTTTTGCGTGACGACGCCGTTACGCTGCACCTCTTCCGGCAGCTGCGGCTGCGCAATCGCAACGCGGTTCTGAACCAGCACCTGGGCCTTGTCGAGATCGGTACCAAGCTTGAACGTAACGGTGATCGTGAGCTGGCCGTTCGAGGTCGCCTGGCTGTAGAGATAGAGCATGTCTTCGACGCCGTTGATCTGCTGCTCGATCGGCGCCGCGACAGTGTCGGAGACGGTTTGTGCGGAAGCTCCGGGATATTGCGTGGTGACAACGACGGTCGGCGGAACCACTTGCGGATATTCCGCGACCGGCAGCGTGGTATAGGCGATGGCGCCGACGATCAGCAGCACGATGGACAGCACCATCGCGAGGATCGGCCGATTGATGGAAAGCTGGCCGAGGTTCATATCTTGCTACCGGCAGCAGCGGCCTGGACGGTGTGCGGGCTTACCTTCGCCCCGACGCGGGCGCGCTGCAGGCCATCGACGATCACGCGGTCTTCCGGCTTCAGCCCATCGCGAATGACACGAAGGCCTTCGTCGAGCGGACCCAGGGTGACGGCGCGGGCTTCGACGGTGTCGTCATCCTTCACCACGAAAACCACCTTGCGCGATTGATCGGTGGCAACAGCGGAATCAGGCAGCAATAGCGCTTCATAGGGCAAGCTACCGATCAGCCGCACGCGGCCGAACTGCCCGGGCAAAATGGAAAGGTCCTTGTTCGGGATCACCGCCCGCCCGCGCAGCGTGCCGGTGGAGACATCCAGCCGGTTGTCGAGGAAATCCACCTTGCCGTCATGCGACGGTTTGGTTTCGCCCACCAGCGTCACCTGGACAGGATTTGGCGTGTCGCGCGAACTCGGCCGCTTGCCTGCGAAATAAAGCCGGTTGTTTTTGAGATAGGTCGCCTCGTCCATATCGAAATAAATGTAAATCGGATCGAGCGAGACGATCGACGTCAACAGCGTCGAACTGCCTTCGCTGCCTTGCACCAGATTGCCGACGCTGACGAGGTGGCGGCTTACCCGCCCGCTGAGCGGCGCCACGACATGGGTAAATTCGATATTGAGCTGGGCCGCTTTCAGCGCGCCTTCGGCCTGCGATATCGCCGCATTTGCCGCCTGCAGGGTCTGGCGGCGCTGATCGACAATGGAGTCCGCGACCGCCTGGGTCTGATTCAGGGTAAGCGCGCGGTCGAGTTCGCGCTTTCCGAGTTCGGCCTTGGCACGGGCATCCGAGAGCTGGCCTTCCGCCTGCAGGGCGACGGCTTCAAAGGGGCGTGCATCGATGACGTATAGGAGGTCGCCGGTCTTGACGAAGGCGCCGTCGCGAAATTCGACGCTGGTGACGAATCCGCCGACCCGGGCGCGAACCTGGACCTCTTCCACCGCCTCGAACCGCCCGGTGAATTCATCCCAATCCGTGACGGTGCGTTTGACCGGCTGTGCGACCGTGACGGGCGGTGGGCCCGCAGCAGCCGGCTGTGGCTTGTCCCCGCAGCCTGACAAGGTGATCGCCAGCAGAACAACCAGCGGGCTGAGATCGCAGAGTGAACGGATATTGAAAACTTGAGCCAAACGCTCCGATTTCGCAGCCGCGCTCAATTTGCATCTCCTCTGCACTTCTGCCGCGATCAATCGAGGCGAGCGCCACGATCATCCGCGGCGGGGATCAAGATGAGACCGGTTGCCAGTCTGTTCAAGAACCGGCCAGGATCAAGCGAAATAATTATGTATTTCGCCTGCGGGCAACCTTGTGAGGATTCTTGAAAGCTAATCAGGAAGCCGAAGTCAGCCGCTGTCGCGCAACACAAGCTCGAAGCCGAGGTCGACATGGCGCGGCCCTTCCCGCGTCAGCATCAGCTTTGCCGCGGTTCGGCCGATGGCGTCGCCATGAACGCGGATGGTGCTGAGGCTCGGCGCGATCAGCCGGCCCATCTCGAGATCGCCGAGGCCGATGACAGCGACCGGCTGCTCCGCCGCTGGACCGCTACGCTGTAATCCGGCGGCGCGCAGGCCGGACATGAAGCCGATGGCATGCGCATCGTTGGCCGCAAACACTGCATCGACACCGGGCAGGTTTGCCAGCGCGACGACGCTGCCCGAGGCGTTGCGCTCCAGAATCAACCGGCGCGGAATTTTGACGCCCGCCCCCAATGCAGTGTCCTTGAATCCATTCCACCGCCGCGTCGCCCTCGGATCGTCGCCTCCGATGAACGCGAGGCTCTCGCGGCCTTGGGCGATCATATGCCGCGCGACCGTAACCCCGGCCTCGTAATTGTTGAATCCGGCAACGGCATCGATCGGATCGGCCGGAAGCTCCCATGTCTCGACGATGGGAATGCCCGCGCGCCTCAGCAGTCTTGCGCCGTCTTCCGTTGCCGGCGAGCCCACCATGATGATGGCCTCGGGGCGCCGCGACAGCAGTGCCGCGAGCATATGGTCTTCTCGTGCTGCGTCGTAACGCGACTGCGCCAGGATCACGGCGTAGCCGAGCGGCTCCAACTCGTCGGACAGGCCCTGCACCGTGTCGGCAAAAATCGAATTCGCGATCGTCGGCACCAGCACGCCCACCGAACTGGTACGGGCACTCGCCAGCGAGCCAGCGACCAGATTGGGCACGTAGCCCAATTCCCGCATCGCAGCCTCGACGCGAACCCGGGTTTCGGGCGCAACGAGGTTGGGCAGACGCACCACGCGGCTGACGGTGATCGACGATACGCCTGCCAGTTTGGCCACCGCGGACAGGGTTGGGGCGGAATGGAGGTCGTTGGGGCCGATGGTGCTCATCGGAACAGAGATTAGCGAATGGGCATCAGAAACGCACGATTTGGCTTGTACGGACCAAATGACAGCGCTATCATTTGGGTAAACAGGTCTCTATCGGGAGAGAAACGGGATGATTTTAGAACGGGACGTGCAGGCTTACAGGCGCGACGGGGTGATTGTGGTGCCTGATGTGCTGGGCGCCGATACGCTGGCCCAGCTGCGCTCGGTGATCGCGGAGCTGGTGGCGGAATCGGCAAAGACCCTTGAGCATACCGACGTCTATGACCTTGAACCGGGCCACACCGCGGAAAACCCTCGCGTCCGCCGGATCAAGACGCCGCACAAGGTGCACGCGCTGTTCGACCAGATCGTGCGCAGCCCGGCTGTGCTCGACATCCTGAAAGAACTGATCGGCCCGGGCCTGAGGCTGCACGGCTCCAAGCTCAACATGAAGTCGGCGCATTATGGGTCGCCGGTGGAATGGCATCAGGACTGGGCGTTCTATCCGCACACCAACGATGACATTCTCGCGATCGGCGTGCTGCTCGATGACTGCGACATCACCAACGGGCCGATGCTGGTCACGCCGGGCACGCATACAAGAGAGGTCTGGAATCACCATGGCGACGACGGCTGTTTCGCCGGTCTGATCGATCCCGACACCATCAAATCCGAGATCGAACGCGCGATGCCTTGCATGGGCCGCGCCGGCAGCATGTCGTTCCACCATGTCCGGGCGTTGCACGGATCGGCCATGAACACTTCGGACCGTCCGCGCAACCTGCTGCTCTACGAGGTGGCGGCGAGCGACGCCTGGCCGCTGATGGGGGTCAAGGATTACGCCGAGTTCAACAGCCGTCTGCTGTCCGGCGATCCCGTGGTGGCGCCACGGATGACAAATGTTCCCGTGCGCATTCCGCTGCCGCCTGCGACGCGGCAGGGATCGATTTACGAAACGCAGTCCGCGGCGAAGAAGTCATACTTCACCCGCGCCGCATGACCTTGCGTTCGCGCCACGCGCGGACGACGAACAGATAAAACGAACAGACAAAAATAATGACAAAAAAGCAAAACGGGGGAAGCGATGAGGGAGATGAAAGCCGATAGCGCCATGCGCGCGCGTTTGCGTGTGATCCTGGCAGCCAGTGTCGGATCGGCGCTCGAATGGTACGACTTCTTCCTGTACGGCACCGCGGCAGCGCTGGTGTTCGGCGATCTGTTCTTTCCGAAGAGCGATCCGGTGGTCGGCACGCTGCTGGCGTTCCTGACCTTCGGCGTCGGCTTCGTCGTGCGGCCGTTGGGCGGCATCGTGTTCGGCATCATGGGCGACCGGTTTGGGCGCAAGCCCGTGCTGGTGGCGACGCTGCTGATGATCGGCATCGGCACCACCGCGATCGGTCTGTTGCCGACCTATGCCCAGGTTGGCTATTGGGCGCCCGCTCTGCTAGTCGCATTGCGCGTGATACAAGGGCTGGGAGCCGGTGCCGAATATGGCGGCGCGGTGATCTTCCTGGTTGAGAATGCCCCGGCACGCCATCGCGGCTTCTGGGGCAGCTTCGCACCACTCGGCGTGTCGATCGGCAATCTGCTCGCGGCCGGCGCCTTTGCGCTCGTGACGCTGCTGCCGCGCGACGATCTGATGTCGTGGGGCTGGCGGCTGCCATTTCTGGCGAGCTTCCTGCTCATTCTCGTCGGCATTTTCGTCCGCCTGCGGGTGGCGGAAACGCCGGTCTTCACCGAGGCGGTGGTGGCGCGCGGCAAGATCGAGCGCAACCCGGCGATGCAAGCGCTGCGCCGGCATCCGCGGAATTTCATGGTCGTGCTGGGCGCGCGGTTGGCCGAAAACGGCCTTGGTTATTTATTTCCGGTGTTCGGCCTGAGCTACATCATCAATACGCTGGGAGTGCCGAAGGCCGATGCGCTGAGCGCGCTGATGCTGGCCTTCGTCATCGAACTGTTCGCGATCATCGGCTTCGCCGCGCTCTCCGACCGCATCGGACGGCGCCCGGTCTATATGTTCGGCGCGCTGGCCGGCGTGGCCTTCGCCTTCCCGTTCTTCTGGCTGATCGAAACCAGGGAGTGGATCTGGATCGCGCTTGCCTTCATCGTCGCGCGCGCGGTGGTGACGGCGGCGATGTTCGGTCCGCAGGCGGCCTATTTCGCCGAGTTGTTTCCGCCGCAGCGGCGCTTCGCGGGCTTTGCCTTCGCACGCGAACTAGGCTCGTTGCTGGCCGGCGGTCCTGCACCGGCGCTGGCCGCGGCGCTGGTGGCTTGGTCCGGAAGCTGGTGGCCGGTTGCTTGCTACGCTGCGGTATTGTCCGGATTGACCGCGCTTGCGATCTGGTGCGGTCCCGAGACGTATGAAGAGAGCATCACGGTCGACAACACATCGGATGGCGCGATACACACGGCGGCAATGCCACAGCAAGCGTAATCATGGCGCAGCAACTTCGCATCCTGCAGTCGCTGTGGGCGATGGAGCGGCGGCTAGCCGGTCAACCGGAATGGCCGCTGCTGACGCAACTTGCCATGATCCGTGACGCCGATTTCGATGGCGCCGGTGTCCGTTTCATTGATCCGGCTTTCGCCGAGGAGGCAACCTCCTTCCTGCGCGGCCAAGGAATGATCTGGCAGGCGCAGTGCTACCCGACCAATGTCGATGATCTCAAACCGGTGCTGGAATTGGTGGCGCGGCTCGGCGCCGATCACGTCAACCTGCAGCCGAACGTGCGGCCGCAGCGGATCGAAGCATGCATTCCGCTGCTCGACGGCTGGCGGCGGCTGGCCGATCAGGCCGGCATCGCGGTGCATGTGGAAACCCATCGCGACCGCATGACCACGGATCTGTTCTTCACGCTGCAATTGCTGGAATGTTTCCCCGACCTGCGGCTGACGGCGGATGTTTCGCACTATTTGGTCGGCCGCGAATTCGCCTGGCCGGTGGATGAGGTCAATCACGCCCTGATCCATCGCATCCTGGACAATAGCTGGGGCATTCATGGCCGCATCGCCAGCCGCGAACAGGTGCAGATCTCGCTCGGCTTTCCGCAGCATCAGGGCTGGGTCGAATTGTTCATGGGCTGGTGGGAATACGCGATCCGCTCCTGGAGGAAACGCGCAAAGCCCGATGCGGTGCTGACCTTCCTGTGCGAACTCGGTCCGCCGCCTTACGCCATCACCGGGCCCGACGGCGCCGAGTTGTCGGATCGCTGGCAAGACGCGCTTGCCATGAAGGATATGGTCCGGGCGCTGTGGCAGCGCATCATTGACGAGGAGGTTGGCGCGAAAGCGAATTGAACTAACAACCCGGCTGAATGCAGCGGGACCCCCTTGAGCGGGGAACATTTTTTGGTTCCCCTCCTCGCACTTACTCCGCTAGATTGGTTTCAAGCACTAATAAAACCAGAGCGTCTTCGGAGGACAAACGTCGTGCACAAGGGGCGTGTCGTTTTCGGCGCCATGGACGAGGTTATTTTCGGAACGCCCGCCGCCGAGGCGGTCGTGGCGCAAATGGACCGGCTGCGCGCCGGCCGCGCGTTCCTGATGGTCAGCGGCACGCTCAACCGCGAAACCGACGAGATCGAGAAGATCCGCAACAGCCTTGGGTCTCGCTGCGTGGCGACCTTCGATGCGATGCCGCCGCATACGCCGCGTGAGGCTGTGATTGCCGCCACCGAGCAGGCCCGCGCCGCCAACGCCGATCTCATCGTCACCATCGGCGGTGGCTCGATTACCGACGGCGCAAAAGCAGTACAACTCTGCCTCGCCAACAACGTCAGCACCGCCGACGGCATCGATACGATTAGGGCGCGCAAAGGCGTCGCCCCGCCGATGACGGCACCGACAGTGCGCCAGATCAGCGTGCCCACGACCATTGCCGGCGGCGAGTTTAGCGCGGTCGCCGGCGTCACCAATCAGCGTACCCGGGTCAAGGAAATGCTGCGTCATGAGCTGACGATGCCGCGCGCCGTGATCCTCGATCCCGCCATGACCGTGCACACGCCGCAATGGCTGTGGCTTTCGACCGGCATCCGCGCCGTCGATCACTGCGTCGAAGGCCTGTGCTCGCGCGAGGCCCATCCTTACGCCGACGCACAGGCCGTGAGGGGACTTTCGATGCTGGCGCAGGCGCTGCCGCGCGTAAAGGCCGACGCCCGCGATCTCGATGCAAGGATGGATTGTCAGATCGGCACCTGGCTCTCGATGGGGCCACTGTCCGCAGGCGTGCCAATGGGAGCGAGCCACGGCATCGGCTATGTGCTCGGCGCCACGTTCGACGTGCCGCATGGTTATACGTCTTGCGTGATGCTGCCGTCGGTGATGCGCTGGAACAAACCCGACAATGCGGAGCGGCAGGCACTGGTTTCTGCGGCGATGGGACATCCCGGCAAGGACGCCGCTGACGTGCTGGACACTTTTATCCGTGATCTCGGAATGCCGCGCAGCCTGCAGGAAGTCCGCATCGGCCCGGAGCATTTCGACCAGATCGCGGAGCAAGCCATGGCGACGCCGTGGATTCCGCGTAACCCGCGCAAGATCGATGACCCGGCGCAAGTGCGCGAGATTCTTGTTCTGGCCGCATGAGAGCCCTGGAGGCACGATGTATACCGGCAAGCATGCTCAACTCCGTCCGCTGCAGCCCGCCTTCATCATGGCGAACTCCGGCGAGGCCGTGACCTATGCCGAGTTGGAAGCGCGCAGCAATCGTTTGGCGCATCTGTTTCGCAACATTGGTCTCAAGCGGCTCGACCACTATGCCATCTTCATGGAGAACAACAGCCGCTATTTGGAGGCCTGCGGCGCGGGTGAGAGATCCGGATTGTATTTCACCTGCGTGAATTCGTACCTGACGGGAAGCGAATTGGCCTACATCGTCGCCAACAGCGAATCCCGCGTGCTCATCACGTCCGTTGCAAGGCTTGACGTCGCACGCGAGGCGCTCAAGCAATGTCCGAGGGTCGAACTCTGCATCATCGTCGACGGCGCGGGTGAAAGCGAGCGCGTCGTCGGCCTGCGAGAAGCAACGAGCGGGTTGCCCAAGACTCCCATCGCGGATGAATGCATCGGCACAGCCATGCTTTATTCATCGGGCACCACCGGCCGGCCGAAAGGCATTCTGCGCCAGCTACCCCTGCAACCTCCGTCACAGCAATTGCCGCTGTTCGACTTTCTGCAGAAGCTTTGGCAGTACCGCGAAGGCATGATCTACCTGTCGCCCGCGCCGCTCTATCATTCGGCGCCGCAGGCCGCCGTCAATCTCACGATCCGGATGGGTGGCACCGCCATCATCATGGAAAGCTTCGACCCGGAACGCTACCTCGAGCTGATCGAGAAGTGGGGCGTCACGCACAGCCAGCTGGTGCCGACGATGTTCTCTCGGATGCTGAAGCTGCCGGAGACCACGCGGGCGCGATACGACCTGTCGTCCCTGGAGATCGCAATCCACGCCGCGGCGCCCTGTCCCGCGCTGGTGAAGCAGGACATGATCGCGTGGTGGGGACCGATCATCCACGAATATTACGGCGCCACCGAAGGTCTTGGGTTTACCGCCTGCAACAGCGCGGAATGGCTCGCTCATCGCGGCACCGTCGGCAAGGTCCTGCTCGGCGACCTTCACATTCTCGATGAAAATATGCAGCTATGCCCTGTGGGTATGCCGGGCACGGTCTGGTTCAAGACCGCCACGCCGTTTGAATATTTCAACGATCCGAACAAAACCAGGGAGGCCCGTTCGCCGGATGGAAGCATGAGCACGGTTGGCGACGTCGGCTATGTCGACAGCGATGGCTTTCTCCATCTGACAGATCGCGCGACCTTCATGATCATCTCGGGCGGCGTCAACATTTACCCGCAGGAATGCGAGAACCTCCTGATCACCCATCCCAAGATTGCCGACGCTGCCGTGTTCGGCGTTCCCAACGCTGATTTAGGCGAGGAAGTGAAAGCGGTGGTGCAGCCGATGCCGGGGATTCCGCCGGGGCCGGATCTCGCAGAGGAATTGATCACATTTTGCAGCCAGGCGCTGTCGCGCCAGAAAGTGCCGCGCTCGATCGACTTCGAGGCGGAACTGCCGCGGCTTCCCACCGGCAAACTGTATAAGCGGCTGTTACGTGACCGCTACTGGGGCGACAAGACGTCACGGATTTTGTGACTGACTCTGTTGGCCGGTCTAGACTAGACTAGCCGAGCATCTGCGTATCGCCGCAAACCGAGATCGCCTGACCGGAAATGGTCTTGCCGCGCGGGCTGCACATGAACAGAATCTGATCGGCGATCTGTTCCGGCGTCACGTAATCCTTGATCGAGGTGTAGGAAAACGCCGTGCGTTCCATCTCGGTGTAGGAAATCCCACGCTGCTGCGCCTTGGCTTCCAGCACGCGGCGCTGCCGGTCGCCGGCGACGAGGCCGGGCAGGATCGCATTGACACGGATGTTGTCCGGTCCGAGCTCGATCGATAGCGACTTGGTGAAACCGATCACGCCCCATTTCGCCGCCGCATAGGGTGTGCGCATCGCAAAGCCGAGCCGGCCCGCGGCCGACGAGATATTGACGATCGAGGCGTTCTTGCTCTCGCGCAACAGAGGCACCGCGAGCCGCGTGCAGTTGAACTGGCCGGTCAGGCAGATTTCCAGACAGCGGTCCCAGTCTTCCGGATTCATTTCCTCGACCTTGGAGGTTGGTCCGGCGATGCCGGCGTTGTTGACGAGCACGTCGAGGCCGCCGAGTTTTGCCGCGGCATCCGCGAACAGGTTCTTGACGGCGGCGCGGTCGGAGACGTCGCAAGGCGTCGATGTGATCGCGGGATCGCTGGACGCCAGCGCAGCCAGCGCCATGTCATCGACGTCGCAGGCGTGAACCCTGGCGCCTTCATTTGCAAAGCTGCGCGCGATGGCGCGCCCGATGCCGTTGGCGCCGGCGGTTACCAGTACACGCAAACCCTTGATTCCGAGGTCCATGATCGCTCCGAGATGTCGTTGGAAGAATATGCCAGTTGGAAGGATGTCAGCCCGCGAGGCGGCCGCGCGAGAGAATGAAGTCCGCTGCGCCGCTGATGTCGGCGGCTATTCCGTCAAGCGCTGCCGCGCCATCGCCGTCAGTGATCGCCTTTCGTACATCGGCATGAAACCTGATCGCGTCGCCTTTCGCCAACCGTTCGGGATTCTCCCGCAGATCGAGGTTGATCACCGGTCCCGCCTTGAGCCAGAGCGCGCGGATGATTTCCACCGTGATCGGCGAGTGCGCCGCCTCATAAACCGCAAAATGAAACGTCTTGTTGAGCTCGACCGCGCGCGGCAGGTCCGGCGCCGATGACTCACTCTCCGCCCTCATCGCCTCTTCGGCGCTCGCGATGGCCGCAAGATCGATCTTGTCACGATGCAACGCGGCTTGCGCCGCCGCGTAACCTTCGATGGCGATGCGTACCTTGGTGAGATCGCGAAACTGCGAAGCGGACGCCAGGGGCACCCGCACCGCGCGGTTCGGCGTCACCTCAAGCGCCTTATCGGCGACAAGTCGCGACACTGCCTCGCGCACCGGCATGATGGAAACCCCGAGAACATCCGCCGCCGTCCGCAGCGACAGTTTTTCGCCCGGTGCGAGCCGGCCGGAAATCAGAAGATCGGCCAGTTTGGCATAAGCGCGCTCGCCCAGGGTCTGACGGTCGAGCGGCTCGACCAAATGGAGTGCGGCGGGCGGATTCAAGCGGGCCTCCTGCGTGCAGGTCCGGTTTCGAGAGAAGACTCGACAACGGACTAGTCATTTGCAATCCTAACTGTGATCACAGATCACGGCAAGCGAGACAAAGCGCTCCCACAGAACAGCGCGGTGCTTGCCGAGGGAAAGAAACAGCCGCGTCGCGCGGCCGTATCAGGGAGACGAAGGCTGATGTCGAACAACCATCAATTCACCCGCCGTGGCCTATTGAAAAGCGCCGGCGGCATGGCGCTGGTGTCGGGAATCTCCGCGCCATCGATTTTGCGCGCGCAGACCGCCGAAATCATCAAGATCGGCCACCTGACGCCGCGCACCGGCTTTCTCGGGCCGCTTGGCGAATATGCAGTGATGTCGATCGATCTCGCGGTGGAACAGATCAACGCGGCCGGCGGCCTGATGGGCCGCAAGGTGGAATTGCTCAAGGAGGACTCGGTCAATCCGCAGACCGCCTCCACCAAGGCCGAACGCATGATCGAGCGCGACAAGGTCGTCTGCATCATCGGCGAGATTTCGTCCGCCTCGTGCCTGACGATCGCGCAGGTCGCGTCGCGCAACAAGACGCTGTTCATCAATACCGGCGGCAACTCCGATGCGCTGCGCGGCAAGGATTGCCAGCGCTACATGTTCCACGTCGAGTCGCAGAATTCGATGTATGTGAAAACCGTCGGCCGTTCGTTCCAGCGAGACGGCCTGGTCAAAGGCAAGAAGTGGTATTCGCTGACGGCCGATTATGCGTTCGGCCATGATCTCCTGAAAGTCTCCAAGCGCTTCATGGAAGCCAATGGCGGCAATTTCGCCGGCGACGACCTGGTGCCGACCGATGCCACCGACTTCTCCGCCTATCTCCTGAAGATCCGCGAGGCCAAGCCCGATCTCGTCGTGATCAATCTCGCCGGCAACCAGATCACCAACTTCCTCAAGCAATATGCCGAGTTCGGCCTGACCTTCCCGGTCGGCGGCTTCGGTTTCGATACCGCGCTGGCCTGGGCGGCGGGCAAGGGCAACTTCGTCGGCACCTGGCCGGTGGTCTGGCATCATCTTCTGGAGACGCCCGGCAGCAAGGCGTTCGTTGCGGCCTTCACCAAGAAATATTCCAAGCCGCCGGAGAACCAGGCGTGGGGCGAATACGTCGCGACCAAGATCGTGGCACAGACCGTCAACGAGCTGAAATCCACGGAATCGCCAAAGATCATTGAACATTTCGAGAAGGGCGCGAAGTACGATCTGTTGAAGACGAGAGAAGGTTACTTCCGCGCTTCGGATCATCAATTGATGCATGAAATGTATGCGGTCACGGCATTGCCCGCCGACCAGATCAAGAACCAATGGGACATCTTCTCCTCGAGCCCGCCAGTGCCGGGTCCCAACGAAGATCTGGAAGTGATCGCCGCCACCAAGGAAGAGAATAGCTGCACCTTCCCAAGCTGACCGTTGAGCGGTCATTCCGGGGCGCGTCGAAAGACGCAAACTACGATGTGCGCTTGCACATCGGAGAATCTCGAGATTCCGGGTCTGCGCCAAATGGCGCATCCCGGAATGACACATCAAGTTAAGCAACCCTCGTTCGAACTCTCGCTGGCGCGCAGCCCGCGCGTATTCAAGCAGCGGAGCCACAGCCATGTCCGCCATGTTGTTAGCGCAGCAAATCCTCAACGGGCTGCTTGACGGCGTCTATTATCTGCTGATCGCACTCGGCCTGTCGCTGATTTTCTCGCTCGGCGGTATCGTCAATCTTGCGCATGGCGCGTTCTATGCGATCGGCGCCTATCTCACGCTGGTACTCTCACCCTATCTCGGTTTTGGCGGCGCCTTCGTCGCGGCGCCGGTCGCGGTCGCGTTGCTTGGCGTCGTGATCGAACGCACCTTGTTCCGCCGTTTCTATCGTTCCGATCCGATCCTTTCGCTGCTGCTGACATTCGGCCTCGCAATGGTGGCCGAGCAGGTGCTGCGAATGATTTTCGGCGCGGCGCCATTATCCTTTTCGATTCCGCCCTGGTTGCGCGGACAGGTCGCGATCGGCAGCTTCATCTATTCGTTTTACCGCGTGGTTCTGCTTGGAATTGCCGCGACCTGCATTGCGGGGCTGTGGCTGCTGCTGCAAAAAACCTCGTTCGGCCGCGTGGTGCGCGCCGGCGTGCAGAACCCGGACATGGTCGGCGCGCTCGGCATTTCGCTGCAGCCCTATATGTCCGCCGTGGCGGCCCTAGGCATCGGCCTTGCCGGACTGGCCGGCGTGCTGCTGGCCCCGATCTATTCGATTCACCCGGCGATGGGCCAGGAGATCATCACACCGGCTTTCGTGGTCGTGGTGATCGGCGGCCTTGGATCGTTCTGGGGCGTCGTCGCCGCGGCGTTGCTGGTCGGGCTCGTCAAGGGCGTCATGGTCGGCATCGGCTATTCCGCGGCCTCCACCGCAGCGATCTATCTCCTGATGCTTCTGGTGCTGCTGTTCCGGCCGCGCGGCCTGTTCGGCGAACGCATCATGCGGTTCGAATGAGGCGCCGGGGATGAGGAAGCGCCTGCCCATTCCGCTGCTGTTGGCCGCCCTCGGGCTCCTGGTGTTGCCGCCGGTGCTGCTCGCGCTCGGCCTCACCATGACCTCGGCGACCGAAGTCGTGATCTTTGCGATCGCCTGCATGGCCCTGAACATTCTGGTCGGACATACCGGACTGGTGTCATTCGGACACGGCGCCTGGTTCGGTCTCGCGGCTTATGCGGCGGCGCTGCTCCAGCGCAACTGGATGCCGGATTCGTTTTTCGGCCCGGCAATTGTCGGCGTTCTGATCGTGGCAGCGGTCGCGGCCGCGTTCGGGTTTCTGATCCTGCGGCGCCGCGGCGTGTATTTCTCGTTGCTGACGCTGGCACTGGCGGCGATGCTTTACGCCGTGTCGTTCCGGTGGACCGAAGTCACGGGCGGTGAAAACGGCCTCGGTGGCATCACGCGGCCGTCGCTGTTCGGCTTCAATCTGGAATCCTCTACCGTCTACTACTGGTTCGTGGCGCTGATTGCGTTGCTGGTGCTGGCCCTGTTGTGGCGTTTCCACAATTCGGCTGTCGGCACCGTGCTGGTGGCGATCCGCGAGAACGAGCAGCGCGCGCGCTTCCTGGGTTACCCGACCAATCGCTACAAGCTCGCGGCGTTTGTGCTGTCCGCCGGCATCACCGGGCTGGCCGGCATCCTGCTGCTCTACCAGAATCGCATGACCTCCGCCGATCCGATTTCCGTCGCCTTCTCCGGTGATTTGCTGGCGATGGTCGTCATCGGCGGGATGCGCAGCTTTTTAGGACCGGCGCTCGGCGCGCTGTTCTTCATCCTGTTCCGCGAATTCCTCGGTATCTATACCGAGAACTGGCTGTTCTGGTTTGGCCTTGTGTTCGTCGGTTTCATCGTGTTTTCGCCGACCGGCCTTGTTGGTGTCGGCGAGCGGCTCATCGCACCCTTCCGCAAGAAAGCCATCGAAGATGCCGCGATGTCGGCGCGCCGGACCGAAGTGCTGCCGCTGCCGGAATTCCTGCGGCCCAAATCCGTCATCGAAGGCCCCGTGCTTTCAGCCCGCCATATGGTCAAGAGTTTCGGCGGCATCAAAGCCGTGCAGGGCATCGACATCTCCATTACCGACCGGACGCTGCACGCCCTGATCGGGCCCAATGGCGCCGGCAAGACCACGGCGTTCAATCTTCTCTCGGGCATGTATCCGCCGGACGGGGGCAGCGTATCGCTGATGGGCCAGCCGATCGCCGGACATACGCCGGAGGAGATCGCCCACGCCGGCATCGGCCGTTCGTTCCAGATCACCAATTTGTTTCCGGCGCTCAGCGTAGCCGAGAACATTCGCCTCGCCGTGCAGGCGCGGCATCCGCGCCGCTTCGATCCCGTCACTAACGCGTTGTCGATCGAATCCATCAATGCCGAGACCGACGCCGCCATCCGCTACCTCGGTCTTGCCGGTATCGAGAAGGCCGAAGCCGGCATGTTGTCGTATGGCGGCCAACGCCTGCTCGACATGGGTGTCGCGCTCGCGACCGCGCCACGTGTCCTGCTGCTGGACGAGCCGCTCGCCGGACTTGCCGCAGCGGAGCGCGAGCGCATCGGCGCCATCATCAAACGCATCTCGGCCGAATTGCCGGTGCTGCTGGTCGAGCACGATATCGATCGGGTGTTTCAGCTCGCCGATCGTGTCACGGTCATGAATGAAGGCCGGGGGCTGCTCGACGGAACGGTCGAGGATGCCCGTGCCAGCCCCAAGGTGCAGGAAGTGTACATCGGCTCCGGCGCGACCGAAATTGCCGCGCGTCCGCGCGAAACCGCCGCCCGCGTCAACGCACTGCTCACAACCACCCACGTCGATACGTTCTATGGCAAAAGCCACATTCTCAACGACGTCAATTTTACGCTGCATGAAAACGAGATCGTCGCGCTGCTCGGCCGCAACGGTGCCGGCAAGTCGACGCTGCTGAAGACGTTGATCGGAATTGCGCCGGCTTCGAACGGATCGATCATGCTGGCGGACAGCGAGTTGATCGGGTTATCATCCGCGCAGACCGCCCGTCTCGGCATCGGCTATGTGCCGCAGGGCCGCGGCCTGTTCGCGGGCATGAGCGTCGAACAGAATCTCGAACTCGGCGGACTGAAGCGCCAGACCGGCAATGGCGTACACTGGACAAGGGAACGCATCTACGAATACTTCCCGCGAATCCGCGAACGGCTGAACAGCCCGGCGGATTATCTGTCGGGCGGCGAGCAGCAGATGGTCGCGGTGGCGCGGGCGCTGTCGGGCGACGTGCGGGTGCTGCTGCTCGATGAACCTTTCGAGGGCCTGGCGCCGGCCGTGGTGGAGCAATTATTCGAGACTTTCGATCGCCTGCGCAAGGAAATCGCCATCATCATCGTCGATCACAATCTCGATCTGGCGCTGGCATTGTCCGACACCACGGTGGCGCTGGAGCGCGGCCAGGTGATCTATCAGGGCGCATCCAGGGCATTGCGTGACGATCTCGACTTGCGCCGCAAGGTGCTGTGGTTATGAGGAAGCAATGACAAACCAAAATCGACATGTCGCTATCGTCGGCGTCGGCCTGATCGGACGCGCCTGGGCCGCGATCTTTGCCCGCGCCGGATGGAATGTGCGGCTGACCGACCCTCATGTTCCGACGCTGGCCGCGGCGCCCCGCCTGATACGCGACGAATTGCATGCGCTGGCGCGTCATGGATTAGCCGACGATCCCGATGGCATTGTCGCCCGGGTCTCGGTTGCGGCTGGTCTCGCCGAGGCGCTGAAGGGCGTCGAATTCGTGCAGGAAAACGGCCCGGAGAAAATCGAAGAGAAGCAACTGATCTTTGGCGAGCTCGATCGGCTGGCGCCGCCGGATGCGCTGCTGGTATCCTCGACCTCGGCGATCGTGGCGTCGCGTTTCACCGAAACACTGCCGGGCCGGGCGCGTTGCCTGGTCGGGCATCCTGTCAATCCGCCGCATCTGGTGCCGCTGGTCGAATTATGCGGCGCGCCGTGGACCGCACCCGAGGCGATCTCACGCGCGCGCGAAGTCTATCGCGAGATCGGACAGGTACCGGTCACCATCAACCGCGAGATCAACGGTTTCGTGCTGAACCGGCTGCAGGGCGCGCTGCTCGCCGAAGCATTCCGGCTGGTGGGCGAAGGCTACATCTCGGCGGACGATCTCGATCATACCGTGAAGGATGGCCTCGGACTGCGCTGGTCGTTTCTCGGGCCATTCGAGACCATCGAACTCAATGCGCCCGGTGGCATTCCGGACTATTGCGCGCGCTATACCGGCTTCTACAAGGAGCTGGCCTCGGCGGCCGCCGGCCCCGAAGTCTATCAAAGCCCGAATGTAGACCGCGTGATCGCGGCGTGGCCGCACCAACCCTCACCCGAGCGCATCAATTCACTGACGCAACGGCGCAACGAACGCCTGGCAGCGCTCGCCGCGCACAAGGCCAAGGCCAGCGAAAACGACAAGTCCTGAACGTATCGACCTGCAAGAAAGAGAGCAAAACATGAGCCGCAAAGTCATCATCACCTGCGCCGTGACCGGCGCGATCCATACTCCGTCGATGTCGAAGGCCTTGCCGGTGACGCCGCAGGAAATCGCCGATGCCGCGGTCGACGCGGCCGAAGCCGGCGCCGCCATCGTGCATTTGCACGCCCGCAATCCGAAAACCGGCCAGCCCGACCAGAGCCCCGAGGCCTTTGCGCCGTTCCTGAAAATCATCAAGCAACGCTCGAACTGCGTAATCAATCTCACCACCGGTGGTGCACCGACCATGACGGTGGACGAGCGCGTCCGCCCCGCCGCGGTCTACAAGCCGGAAGTCGCCTCACTCAACATGGGGTCGATGAATTTCGCGTTCTTCGGCATGCTCAACCGTTTCAAGAAATTCGATCACGAGTGGGAGCGCAAGCATCTCGAGAATAAGGATATCGTGTTCCGCAATACCTTCCAGGACATCGAATATGTGTTGAAGACGCTGTCCGAGACCGGCACGCGCTTCGAATTCGAATGCTACGACACCGCCCATCTCTATAATCTGAACTACTTCCTCGAGCAGGGCATGGTGAAGCCGCCGCTGTTCGTGCAGACGGTGTTCGGCCTGCAGGGCGGCACCGGCGCGCATCCGGAGGACGTGCTGCATATGAAGCGCACCGCCGATCGCCTGTTCGGCGACAAGTTCGTCTGGTCGGTGCTGGGCGCCGGACGCAATCAACTGCCCATTGCGGCGATGGCAGCGGCCATGGGCGGCAATATCCGCGTCGGTCTCGAAGACTCGCTGTGGGCGGCGCCCGGCCGAATGGCGGCATCGAACGCCGAACAAGTGCAGCTCGCCCGCAAGATCATCGAAGGCTTGGGCCTTGAAGTCGCGACACCGGACGAGGCCCGTGAAATCCTCGACCTGAAAGGCGGCGACAAGCTGGAGGTTTGACGGTTCGGCAACAAACGCCGGCGATCAGGCGCGCGCGCGCGGAGGCACGTTCTGTTCGATGCCGGCCTGTTGCTCGGCCGCTACCGCACGGCTGAAACCCTCGCGCGCCTGCAGGCGCTGCCAGTATGCGGCAACGTTCGGCCCGAAATCTTTCGCCAGCCCGATGTTATCGGCAAGCCGCAACGCATAGCCGACAGCAATATCCGCTGCGGTAAACCGGCCGGCGCATAGTGTTTCGGCGTTGCCGGTCGCGGCTTCGACCGCCCGCAGCCGGCCAAGAAACCATTTGGCATAGTCGCCAGCTACTTGCGGATTGCGCCTTTCCTCCGGCTCGAGCTGACTGTAACGCAGCACCAGCGTTTGCGGAAAAGTCAACGTCGCATCACTGAAATACATCCAGTTCAGGAATGCGCCGAAGGCCGGCTCATCGGCACCGACCATCAGCGGTGTCGGTCCATACCGAGTCCCGAGATAGTGACAGATTCCGGAGGATTCCGTCATTCTGGTTTCGCCGTCGATCATGAAGGGAATCGTACCGAGTGGGTTGAGGGCGAGATATTCCTTGGCCAATACCCTCGGCGGGAACGGCAGCATTTTGAGATCGTAAGGCAGCCCAAGCTCTTCCAGCATCCATAGCGGCCGGAACGAACGCGCCGCGGCGCAGTGATATAACGTGATCATCAGACGTTTCCTTATTTTCGAACGACGGCCGTAGGTCGCGGGACTCGCAACTCTGACTATAAAAGCATCATCCCGCCTTTTGTCTAAATTGGCCTGGAGCGGCCTGAAGTCCTAAACTCCCACTGGTCAGCCTGCATGGAGTTGGGCATGTTATGCCCGCACCAACTCGGTGCAGGGATCAAGCGGCGCAAGACCGCTGATCGTAAGGAGGATACATTGCCAGTTCGCCACGATGATTGGATCACCCGTTTAGGCCGCCGGAAGCCGGATAACGCGGCCGGCTGCGGCGTTATCGGTGAGCGCCTGTTCTCCTGCACACAGTCCGCCCAACTGCCTCGATAGGATGGAAGCCATCGCTTCCGCCATGATCGGGCGTCGCTCCTCCTCGTCAATCTCCATTCAATCAAAAGGTGCTTTCTATGCAGAAGAAGAAACGGGCTCTGTTCGCGGCCGCAACCGCCTTCACGGTGATGGCTAGCCAAAACGCATTCGCCCAAAAGAAATACGATACCGGCGCGTCTGATACCGAAATCAAGATCGGCAACATCGAGGCCTATAGCGGTCCCGCGTCCGCCTACGGCATGATCGGCAAGACCGAGGACGCCTATTTCAAGATGATCAACGATGCCGGCGGCGTGAACGGCCGCAAGGTCAACTTCGTCACCTATGACGACGGTTATAGCCCGCCGAAGACGGTGGAGCAGACCCGGAAGCTGATCGAGAGCGATGAGGTTTTCCTGATCTTCAACGCGCTCGGCACACCGACCCAGTCGGCCGTACAGAAATATCAGAACACCAAGAAGGTCCCGCAACTTTTCGTCGCCACCGGCGCCAGCAAATGGAACGATCCAAAGGATTTCCCGTGGACCATGGGCTTTCAGCCGAGCTACCGCGTCGAGGCCCGGATCTTCGCTAAATACATCCTGAAGAACAAACCCGATGCCAAGGTCGCGGTGTTCTATCAGAATGACGATTTCGGCAAGGACTACGTGGCCGGCCTGAAGGACATATTCGGCGACAAAGCGTCCAGGCTGATCATTGCCGAGGAAAGCTACGAGACCAGCGAGCCCTCGATCGATTCCCATATCGTCAAGCTGAAGGGCACTGGCGCCGACGTGCTCGTCAATATTTCAACGCCGAAATTCGCCGCACAGACGATCAAGAAGATGGCGGAACTCGAATGGAAGCCGATGCACCTGATGACCGACGTCTCGATCTCGATCGGCGCGGTCATGAAACCCGCCGGCCTGGATGCGTCGGAAGGCGTATTGTCGGCCGGTTACCTCAAGGATGCGTCAGATCCACAATGGAAAAGCGATGAAGAAGCCTTGTGATCCCTGACGATCTTTCCCAAATAAATGACTACGCCGAACTAACCGAAACCTGCACCACCGAGATGATGAGTTCCCAGGTTCACTACCTGCCGATGACGCCGGGATTGTTTTCGATCCTGGTCATTTTGTTTGCGGGGCTGATCATCCTGATCCAGCTCCGCGTTCTCAGATACGCTTACATGCGGCTCGGTGTCGGTCCGGGCGCTGCGTTGCTGCTGTTGTTCGGCTCGCTGATCGGCAGCTATTTCAATATCCCGATCACGGTGCTGCCCGGAGCCCCGGTCAGGTCGGGGCAGATCGTCGAGTTCTACGGCATGCGCTACGTCGTGCCTCTCGTGACGTCCTGGCCCGGTACCGTTCTTGCCGTGAATGTCGGGGGCGCCGTCATTCCAACATTGATGTCCGCGTATCTCGTTATTCGATATCAACTCTGGCTCAGGGCCGCGCTCGCGACAGCCGCGATTGCTTTCATTATCCATTCGATGGCCACGCCGGTGCCAGGAATTGGAATCGCTGTGCCGGTATTCGCGCCGGTCGTGACCACCGCAATCCTGGCCTTTGTGCTCTCCCGCGAATACGCGCCGCCGCTAGCCTATATCGGCGGCTCGATGGGAACGCTGATTGGCGCCGATCTTCTTAATCTCGACAGGATCAGTGATCTCGGCGCGCCGGTCGCCTCGATCGGCGGCGCCGGGACATTCGACGGCATCTTTCTTACCGGGATTCTCGCCGTGCTGCTTGCCGGCATTGCCTCGCCGTCGCGTCCAAGGCCAGCCTGGTAACGTGGCGGGCGGGGGGTCGCAGCCGCGGTGGAACGCGCCATCACGTTATCCAGGGATCAGTGGCTGATCATCCACGGACGCGCGGTCGGAAAACTTTTCGCGCCACTCCGGGTTTGCTTCACGAGGCGCGACGGTTTGGTGGAACAACAGCCGCAGCCCGGTCCGTGCGACGCCTTGTATTCGCCGACGGTCTTGGGTGCGTTGGCGCTGCGCTCGTTGGTGGCGTGGGCCTTACGCTTGTCGGAGGGCATGCAGAAGAAATTCGGCGCCGTTAGTATCGCGCGCGGCGATTCACTCTCGCATCGCGGGCAGCCCTGCGGCGCGTCGCATTCCGCCATCGGCCGCATGTCCGTGAACGGACCACAATCGTTGCAGAGATAATCATAGACCGGCATTTCATTTCCCCCACGCAATTCAGCTCACAACATGCGACCGGAATGCAGGGCGGCAGATACGCACCGCCCCGCATCCCGTCGCAGGGAGACTATTTGTCTTGTGACAGCGGCATCTGGATGTCGCCCTTGATGTGTTTCACCGGGCCGGCCGACGACGGCATGATGTCGAAGTCGAAGATTTCCGTCGGCAGCCACAGCGTGGCGCAGGCGTTCGGCACATCGACCACGCCGGAGATATGGCCCTGGCACGGCGCCGTTCCCAGAATCGAGTAGGCCTGTGCGCCGGAATAGCCGAACTTCTTGAGGTATTCGATCGCATTCAGGCAGGCCTGCCGATACGCGATGTGCACGTCGAGGTAATGCTGCTTGCCCTGCTCGTCGACCGAGATGCCCTCGAAGATCAGATAGTCCTTGTAGTTCGGCGTGACCGGCGAAGGCTTGAATACGGGATTCTTGATGCCGTATTTCGCCACGCCGTCCTTGATGATATCTACCTTGATATGCAGCCAGCCCGCCATCTCGATCGCGCCGCAGAAGGTGATTTCGCCGTCGCCCTGGCTGAAGTGCAGATCGCCCATCGAAAGTCCGCCGCCGGGCACATAGACCGGGAAGTAGACTTTCGATCCGCGCGACAGATCCTTGATATCGCAATTGCCGCCATGCTCGCGCGGCGGCACCGTGCGGGCGCCCTCAGCGGCGGCTTTCTCCTTGGCGTCGCCTTTCAGCCGGCCCATATGCGCGGTCGGACCGAACGGCGGATTGGCAAGCCCGGGCACGCGCGTCGGGTTGGTCGCGATCAGCGCGGTCTCGCGTTCGTTCCAGGTCGCCAGCAATTTCGGATCGGGCAGACAGCCGATCAGACCCGGATGAATGAGCCCTGCGAAATTCACACCGGGAATGTGGCGCGACGAGGTGTACATGCCCTTGAAGTCCCAGATCGACTTCTGCGCCAACGGGAAATGATCGGTCAGGAATCCGCCGCCGTTTTTCTTGGAGAAGAAGCCGTTGAAGCCCCACAGGCTTTCCTTCACCGGGCCGACGTCGAGCAGATCGACCACCAGGAGATCGCCGGGCTCCGCGCCCTTCACGCCGATCGGGCCTGACAGAAAATGCACGGTCGACAGATCGATGTCGCGTACGTCGTCGGCAGAGTCGTTGTTCTTGATGAAACCGCCGGTCCAGTCGTAGGTCTCGACGATGAAATCGTCGCCCGGATTGACCCACGCCACCATCGGAACGTCGGGATGCCAGCGGTTGTGGATCATGTCGTTATCATAGGCCGACTGCGTGAGATCGACCTTGATCAGTGTATCTGGCATCAAAAGCTCCCCTGTTTACAAGTTATGATAGGTTCAGACAGACAAATTAGACCGACAAATACTTGGAGATCTGCGCGGCATCGACGCCCGCTCGCGGATCGTCGCGCACGATCTCGCCGTTCTCGATGACAAGCACGCGATCGGCGATGTCGAGCGCGAAACTGAGAACCTGCTCGGAAACCACGATCGACAATCCGCGCTGGTCGCGAATGCGTTTCAGCGTGCGGGCCATCTCCTGGATGATCGACGGCTGAATGCCTTCGGTCGGTTCGTCCAGCAGAAGCACCTTGGGCTTGGTGGCAAGCGCGCGCGCGATCGCGAGTTGCTGCTGCTGGCCGCCGGACAGATTGCCGCCGCGGCGTCCCTTCATTTCCAGCAGCACCGGAAACAGCTCGTAGATATCGGCGGGCACTTCGGTTTCACCCGATGCAACCAGACCGGTCTCGATGTTTTCCTTCACCGTCATGGTCGAGAAGATCATGCGGCCCTGCGGCACATAGGCGAGCCCTTTCGCGACGCGCTCGTAGCTCTTCAAGGTAGAGAGCTCCGCGCCTTCCATGGTCACCGATCCGCTCTTGGTCGGCACGATTCCCATCAGCGACTTCATCAGCGTGGTCTTGCCCATGCCGTTGCGGCCCATGATCGCGACGATCTCGTTGGGCGCGACGGAGACGTTAAGGCCATGCAGCACCTCGCTCTGGCCGTAAGCGACATGCAGATCCGAGATAGCCAGCATTAAAGCGCTCCTTGTCCTTCGCCGATTGACCTTGTCCGGAAGCCGGACATCGGGATCATGCTCTAGTGCCCGAGATAGACTTCGATGACCTTGGGGTCGTTCTTGACGTGGTCCATCGTGCCTTCCGACAGAATCTGGCCCTGATGCAGAACCGTGACCTTGTGGGCGATGTCCTCGACGAATTTCATGTCGTGCTCGATGACGAGAACCGACCTGTTCTTGATGATGCGGTTGAGCAGTTCGGCGGTCTTGACGCGCTCGCTGACGCTCATGCCGGCGACCGGCTCGTCAAGCATCAGCAGTTCGGGATCCTGGATCAGCAGCATGCCGATCTCGAGCCACTGCTTCTGGCCATGGCTGAGCAGTTCGGCGCTCATGTTGAGCCGGTCCTTCAGAAAGATCATCTCGGCGACTTCATGAACGCGGTCGCGCACGATGGCGTCGCGCGTAAAGGTCAGCGCGCCGAACACCGTGCGGCCGCGCGGAAACGAAATCTCGAGGTTCTCGAACACGGTGAGGTCGTCATAGATCGACGGCGTCTGGAATTTGCGTCCCACCCCGGCCTGCACGATCTGGTTCTCCTTCATTTTCGTAAGATCCTTGTCACGAAAATGAATCGATCCCGACGTAGCCTTGGTCTTGCCGGCGCCGTTGGGGCCGATGATGACGCGGATCTCGTTGTCATCGATGTAGAATGACAGGTCGTTGACCGCCTTGAAGCCGTCGAAGGAAACCGTCAGTCCCTCGACCGCGAGCAGGAA
>JAQGKC010000030.1 GCA_028290305.1 Bradyrhizobium sp. | reverse complement strand
CCCGCGGCCGACTAACGGCTGTTCCCCTTGGGTGAGGCCCTTCCCTCCACGACTTCCGCCGAGAGTCGCCTCCCCTTGTTCAGTCGCTTCGCAAGTACTATGGCCTCATCCGACTTCTCATCCACGTACATGCTCGGCGTGCGGCTTGTCGCCTTTCCTTCACACATTCCGGCGAGACTGAAGAGTGTGTGCAAGCGGTGCTTAGAGGTAAATCCTGCAGACCGGTACCGGTCGGCGTTGGACGCTATGAACGACTTGGCTCAAGTAGACGGGAACTTGGACTGGCAATTCCAGGAGCTCGACGGTGAAAAGACATGGACAAAATCCGTCGAAGGGACTATGTATGCGTTCACTGTTTGTTCGGATTTGACGTCTACCTTGATCAAATCTGTGAACGGCGGGCCGACTCGCAAACAGCGTGCAGGTTGCCTGTCGAATATTAAACCTCGCGATATTGCGAAGGTATTGGGCACTTGCTGATCCATGAAAAAGATCAAAAATGATCCCGCGGAATATCTTACGAGAGATCACTTTGCCAAACGCGAAGCCTCTGAAGGGTCGCGTGGTCCCTCGCGTTTGTCAAAGGAACAGCGCGATAAAGTGATTTCAAACCTTGGGAAGTCGACCGATGGCAAGGCCATGCATATGCGATTTGGAGCTTCAATTCGGAAGTGAAGCGGACCGGCCAGCGGCTAATGGAGTGATGCGGGCATTAAACCGGAACGTCGAACGGGTGTTTGATGCGTCACGCAAGGAAACGAATTGCGAAGGATGGCGGCCAAGGCCCGTGTACTAAGCTGTCATTCATCCGCGCCCCTCAGCATAGCCACGTTGGGGGCCTCAATGGCAGCATGGAGATGATGATGTGAAACAGACGAGAATGCCCAAGCGCTGAGGCTGCCGTCGAACGCGCTCGGCAAATGTCATGGCTGCCTTACTACATCGGCGCGGTGGCATTCACCCGCAGCGATATTCCTGCCATCGGCAACAAAGGTTCACATCACGCTACTTGCTCCGCCGCTGGAACCAAAGTCCCACCGCATTATTGTTTCTCTAAACAATGGAGGAACATCATGATTTCCAAATGTCTTGCAATGGCATTCCTGGTTACCGCGTCGATGACCGGCGCGGCGTCGGCGCAAACAGCCACAAACCAAGTGGAGTCGACTACCAGTGCTACCATGCACAAGGAGGGTGAATGGCGAGCGTCCAAGCTCGTCCACGTCGATGTGTACAATGAAGCAAACGAGAAGATCGGCGACATCAACGACGTGATTTTGGATAGGTCGGGCAAGGTGGCCAATGTCATTCTAGGTGTGGGCGGCGTTCTCGGCTTGGGCGAGCACTACGTGGCGGTCGCCTTCGATAAGCTGAAGTGGGTTGACCAGCCGGTGACCTCGACAACTGCCTCAACAACGTCCGCACCGGCGAATGCTCCTGCAACTACCTCCGCTCCAAACGGCACCACGCGAACCACCACCGGTGCCGCAACGACAACCACAACAACCACCACAACCAGCGCCAGTACGCGTTGGTATCCCGATCACGCGGTGTACAACGCCACCAAGGATGAATTGAAGGCCATGCCGGAGTTTAAGTACTAACTCTCGATATACGATCCAAAAGCCGCCCTCACGGGGGCGGTCTTTTTTTGAATGGCCGGGCACCGTCTCCTGCCAAGCTTCGAAAGAAGAACGTGGACTTAGCGTTTCGCCTGACTTCAGTTCGACCGCCTCGTGGGGATTGCCCGCCCACTTCACGATCTGGACTTCTTCAGCTCGAAACCAGACAAGGAGCCAGCGCTCCTCGACGGACAGCAGAACCGTAAGGACTCCGGCCGCAACCCCCTGGAACTCCTCGGCTGCCGGATACGATACGATCAGCCGGTTGGTCGAGAAGACCGACTCGACGCTCTTGGCAATCAACCAATCAGCCAGCGTTCGAACGTCTTCTTCCGGCGGACAAGTGCCAGTCAACAGGAGTTCCTTCCCGCGCAGGACGGCGAAGCCATCACAGGAGATCAGGCGGGACAGGTCATCAACATGATTGGCGATCTCTTCTTGAAGAGATCCGTGGCGCGACAGCAATGCGGTCGTATCACCGCTCATCATCGGGATGCACCCAAACGTAATGTACGGTCTGGCGCTCCATGGTCAGCCTGATCATGTGTATCTGCTTTCGCGGTTCTGACAGCCCGTGCTTTAATTAGATCGTTGCAAGTACCTGCACGGCCACGGAAACCGCGTGCCCGCACTCCGAGAGAACCAGACAGCATAGACGGGCAACGCCAGCGGCTTTCCATGATGCCGAGATGCGATTGTCGCCTGTACAACGGCGCGACCGCACGACAGTGACGAGGCCGTCCGACCGGTAGACCCGGACGCCGCAAAGGTTATTACGGCGGCCACGGCGTTTCCGTTCACGTTAGTCGGCTGATCGTGCTATGGCTGACGTTATAAGACCGAGCAATGTCGGTGAGCACCTCTCCCGCATCCCGTCGAGCAAGAGCCTCGCGCCGCTGGTGACCGGTCAATTTGGGCTTCCGTCCCATGACCACCCCCCTCTCTTTCGCGCGCTCGCGCCCTTCGCCCGTCCGCGTTCGGATCAGTTCCCGCTCGAACTCGGCAAGCCCGCCCAAGACGGTCAGCATGAGGCGCCCGTGGGCAGTGGTCGTATCTGCCCACGTGTCCCGGAGAGATTTGAAGCCGGCGCCCTTCTCGGCGATGGTCCCCAACAGGTTCAGCAGATCACGCGTCGATCTCGCCAGACGGTCGAGCCGGGTTACGACCAACACGTCCCCCTTTGCGAGGGTCACCATGAGCCGAGCCAACTGCTTGCGGTCGGACCGCGCGCCACTGATCTTCTCCTGAAAGACTTTGTCACAGTTCGCTGCCTTTAGCTCGGCCAACTGGGCTGTCAGAGACCGGCCATCCGTGCTGACCCGCGCATATCCGTAGATCGTCATTTCGCCCTGACTTTCGCACTTGATTTATGCACAGCATAAAGCCGCGATTTATATGGGTCAACTAGTTTGTGCATAAATTATCATTTTTGCACGGATCCAATGGATGTCCGTTATGGAGAGTCGAACGGACTCTCAGGGAGAGCATCGCCACTTCTCAGTTTGACCCCTCAGCATACATTCGTAAGTCGTGACGGCTAATATCGTTTCCTTCTTCACCGACATTACGCCGCAAAACCTCGAAACGCTCGGTGCGAAACGCTGCGATACGATCAAGCTGTTCTAAACAAAGCCCCGCGAATGCGGGGCTTTGTTTGTCTTAACCGCCGCGATTCATGGCCGACGGAGTTAGTGTCGAACCGCTTGGATCATGCATGATAGGAGCAAGAGTATTCCCGGAGATGTTCGGAGGCTTGGTCGGGATAGGGCCTGCCGTGCCGATGGCGACGCCTCTGACGACGGGACGAGCGGCAGGTTCTCCCAAGTTCATTGGGCCTTCCGCAAATGCGAGCGTGCTTGGGAGAGCGAATGCAATTGCGAGTGCGTTGTCGTAAGTTTCATGGCGTGTCCTTATCATCGTTTAGATAAGGGATTAACATGGGAACTCTGTTTCATTGCTCAACTAAACTCTTCTTGAGCGCGATAGAATCCGCCAAGCTGTTCACATCTCGCAGAGCTGCGATGCTCCAGGAATCGTCCTCCATCGCGTGCCGTTCGCGTTAGTGGTTTTCCGTTGTTCGCTGAGCGCCTGGGGAACGGTACCGAGTTGCTTCCATTCCTCCGCTTCTGCCAGCCAGTATTTCATTAGCGAGTATTCCATTTCGCTTCTGGCAAGCGCAGCCTGCTCACGGCACATGGCTTCCAACGCTGTGAATTGCTTTTTTGAATACATGGTCTTTCCTGTCAAGCTCCATCTATGCCCGGCTCACCTGGGAGAGCTAGCGTTGTGCTGTACGCGAGCTCTCCCGGTGAACGCCAGAAGATTTCGAAAGCCGCGCGCCGGCAACTTCCGAATCGGATCACCACTCAGTAGGTGCAGGTGGAGGGCCAGTCGTATGATGTGTAATACGGACAACTGCCGTAGTCGTAATAGCCGCCGTAACCACGTCTTCCATAGCCATAGTGATCTCGGCCCATGTCCGCCATGCGACTTCCGCGGAAGCCAGCCATGTGCCCTCCGCTAAAGCCACCAACATGACCTCCGCCGAAGCCACCCATGGAACCTGCGCTGAAGCCGCCACCGCCACCGTGTCCTCCGCCTCCACCACCACCACCACCACCACCACCACCACCACCACCACCACCACCACCGCGAGCCTGCGCGCCCGTCGCAAGCAGTGACCCGGCCAGCAAGGCGGTTGCCAATACCATCATCGTTCTTCGTCCAGTCATGACATTTTCCTTTCAACGGCCGGAGCCATTAATCATTTCTCGCCCAGGCGACATATGGTCGCCCGGCTCCCAATCGCTAACCGGAAATTTCGAAGGCATTAATCGGAGCAGCCGATGGCGCCGAGCCAGCACACAGGCATCGCCACAATAAATGCCGACCGGGCGCGCTGCCAATGCTTCAATGTCATGGTCAGGCGCAAATGCTGTCTTGGTACCAGTCAGACACTCTCGGATAAGATTTCCGAGCATCCTGAATTCGGAGCGGCGCGAGGTTGTCGGCCGCCAGGCC
>JAQGKC010000015.1 GCA_028290305.1 Bradyrhizobium sp. | reverse complement strand
ACTTGCCGAGGCGGCCGGCCTCGGACTGTCAACGATCGTCGATTTTGAAAAATCTCGACGCGATGTCTCGCGTGCAGCCGTCCACGCGATGCAGAAGGCTCTGGAAAAGGCTGGAATTCAATTCATCCCAAAAAACGGTGGGGGCGCTGGGGTTCGGCTCCGTCAATGAACTGCAAATGGCGCTCGATCATCGGCACGAGCGATGGCAGGTCGGGCGCGGCTGCGAATTCCGAGATCGTCCCGCGCGACTGCCCGTGGACCTGATTCCAGCTTTGACCTGCCAGATGCTGGATCACGGCTATTTCAAGTAACTGTCGCAGATCGGGGGTTAAAAAAGGCGATTATTGAACATGTGTCGGGTTTTCACTCAACCAACACGATTTCGCAATCCGGCATTTTTTTGCGTCGCGTTTCAGTAGGCATTCGCCGCCGTGAATGGACGCAAGCTAATCGAGCACACGCAACATCACAATTACCGAAGGCCCTAACACACGCAACAAAGAAACCGCTCTGTTTTTGCATGGGTTGCACAAATAACACGCAGCTGCGATCGAACTTTCTTTGTTTCCAAAGACATTTTAGATTAGGTCCATTTCGTGTCCCGGTCGTTGCGCACGGCAGCCGGTCCGGCGGTTCCTCGCCCAGCACTTCGATCCGCGCCGAATCGAGCGACCGAAGCGACCGTTCCGCGCAAAATTTCCTCTGGAATGACCGGCGAAGAGAAGTTCATTTCGGCGATGGAACCGGCGCTCGCGACATCCTGCTGCCCGGTTCGGTCTTACTGAGGCGAAGAATTAGCCGTGCGCCGCTCTGTTGTGTCTTTAAAAGTCATCGCCACAACGCATTCCGTATTCCGCAGGGCGGCGCCGAGAAATGCAGAAACCCTTATTTCCCCGGGGCTCGAAATGCTATTTCGGTCTTGCGCTGATACCGCCGACGCGTCGCGCGACGGAGGTCTTCAGAATCGCACGGCAGAGGCGGCTGCGAATGCAAACCTCTCGACCGAACCGGCGGCCCGAGCGGTGGGTAAACCGATGGCGGCGAAAAATGGCGGCGGCGTCGCCGAATCTGCGCCGCATTTGCGACGCGCACGCGACGGATCCGTGTCCAGGGCTACAGCTTCAAGGACGTGATGGAGAGCCTCGGCTCAGGTCCCGAAGTCATTAAATACGCCCGGAATGCCGCAGCCTGAAATCTGCCGCTTGCGGCTCGCCTCCACGTCGGGCATATCGGCCCTACCGGAGATGTGGCCGAGTGGCTGAAGGCGGCGGTTTGCTAAACCGTTATAGGGTTGTAAAGCCCTATCGAGGGTTCGAATCCCTCCGTCTCCGCCAATATCCTATCTAAGCACAGGATATCGTTTGATTTTTAGGGATGCAGCCGATCCAACGCACATACCAACGTACGCTCCGGGTGCGTCCAAGTGACGGGAGCACGAAACCTTCCGTGCGACCCACTCGCCTCCAACACGTCCACTGCTTATCCGGTGGCTAAAAAGCTCTCAGCGTGCCCGGGATGGCTTAAATTGTCGGAGGACCGGAACCCCTGCCGGACCGCGCAGCGACCGTTAAAACGATCTACGAACTTAGTGTCGCAGGACTGGGAGGCTATCCCTCGCTTTCTCGGCGCGCAGGCGTAGCGGCGAAAAAGGTCGGCTCAGCATAGCGGCCGGCTGCGGTCCGCTCGGCCGCAGGACGGCAATCGTCTTTCAGCTCGAACAGGGCGAGCTGCCGAGGCTGGGCGCCTTGCCTTGCCTCAAGCTGTTGGCGCCGCAGTCCGCGGAGGCGTTGCCAGCTAAAGGCATGGCCGTCGACGATCACAATTTCAGGCTTTGCCGTGACACGCTCCCGCTCAGGCCGCATCGGCCTGCGCGGGAGCGGCTTCCAGCGATGAAGGCTTCTGCAAGCCGTTCAGGAATTCCGTCGCGCGCTGCGCGTGGGAGGCGGCAGTGAAGATTGCGCGCTTGTCGTTCTTCAGAACCTTGATCCATGACGCGATATAGGCGACGTGATCCTCCCGAACCTCGGGGGTCAGTTCCAGGTCGGCGGAAAGGAAGGCTGAACCAAGCTCAGCGACAAGCTCTTCCATCGCGTAACCTTCATCGCCGAACCGCTTGCGTCCGAATTCGCGATTGAGGCGGGAGCGGTGACGAGTCCAATGGGTCGTCTCGTGAGCGCGCACGGCGTAATAGCTCTCGGCATCATGGAAAACGTCGATACAGGGCATGTGGATGTTGTCGGTGGAGGGGACGTAACAAGCGCGGCCGAGCTACTCGACCACGACCATGGTCCGCGCAGGCTCGACTCTTAACGAGCGTGAGACCGAGGCGGAATTCGCTTAGCGTGCAGAGGCTTGGAAAATTTTGAGTTACGCCCGTAACAATCCCGCGTAGCACGAACAAATTTGTCATGTGGCCGACTTACGCTCACCGGAGCAATCAGCAACCACAAATGAAAGTCGATCTGACAACATGGATCATCCGCAACATTGTAAAGCGCTCGTAAGACCGCAGAAGGTCCTTGCCGGCTTGCTGCTTAAAGCCGCCGCGGTAGCGACGATCACTTTGGGGCTCTTGTCATCGAACGCCTCGTTTGGTGCGAACAAGCTGGACGTCGTCGTCTTTGGCGACAGTCTCCTGGATGCCGGTACATACTCGCTGGTTGCCGAAGCGAAGTTCGGCGGCGGTCGCTTCACAACAAATCTGGGCCTCAATTTCACCCAACTGGTCGCTCGCTTTTATGGAAGTGAACTGACGCCTGCATTTGTTGGCGGTTTCGGCCTGCCTCTCGTTCCCGCCGGCGGCCATGACTACGCGCAAGGAGGCTCGCGCGTGACAATGCAGCCCGGCATCGATCATGCCGCGGCCGGATCATCGCACGCGGACTTCGCGGAAGAGACGACGATACCGGTGAGGGACCAGGTGGCCGAATTCTTGAAGGCTCATGAGCGGTTCAATCCAGACCAGCTGATCCTCATCAACGGGGGAGCGAACGACATCTTCTTTCAATTGGCCGCGGCCCAGGCGGCGGGCACTGCAGAAGCCCAGCAGAATGCGGTCAAAGCCATCACCCAGTCCGCTCTCGACCTGGCCGACATTGTCGGCACGATCGTCAAAAGCGGCGCGACGCATGTCGTGGTGATCAATATGCCCGATATCGGAAAAGTTCCGATGGGAGCTGCCAGCGCGGATCGTGGTCAGTCGCTCACGCAGATTTCCCAATCATTCAATTCAACGCTGGCTGGCGCGCTGCGTCAGCAGGATCTTGGTGAAAAGGTTCTCCTGATCGATTCGTTCTCGTTCCTCGACGACATCATTGCCAACTTCCAACAGCACGGGTTTGGAGTATCGAATACCGCATTCGCGTGTGATCTATCGGCTCAGGTCATGAAGGCGACCAACTTGCACTTGGACAATCCATCGGTATTCGGTCAGTCGCTGTTCTGTTCGCCGCAGACTTATGTCAGCAAGGGAGCCGATGAGACCTTCATGTTTGCGGACACGGTGCACCCGACGACGCACCTGAACGCCCTCGTTGCGGAGTTCGTGGAACAGCAGATTGAGAGGCAGCACTGGAAATTGCGGGGCAGCCCGCTTTAGCAAAGCGACATCCAGGATCCCCTCATAGGCTCCTTGAGCAAGCGCAAGACCTCCCGGCCTTAGTCAAGGAAGTTCTTGTGGGCCTGAGAGGGGCTTTGCAGCGCCGATTGAGCGGAGAGGATCTTTTTGAGAGCTACCGGCAGCTGCTTTTCGCAGAGCCGGTTGCTTGGAGCCGCATTATGCTTGCTTTTCCTCATATTTTTTTCAAGCGCAGGCGTACTCCTCCCGTGATGCAGACAGGACTCCAGCGGCGCGAAGTTTGCGCAGCCTGCTTGGCCGCCGCGTTCACCCGCTCGATATTCGGCGGCAAGGCAACCGGCTCTGGGTCCGGCCCTCAGCCTTCTCGCGCGCCCTTCGCGATAGTGTTTTGGTCCCAAGCTTGATGGTGCATTCTTATCGCACGATTCGAAGGATGCGCTATGGTTCAAGTTTAGCCAAGCGACTCAATGCGAGGAACGTCCCGGCTTTTGGTCCTTCCGCTAAATGGGACCAATCAACAATTCACAATTTGCTCAGTAACAGAGCGACTGTCGGAGAGCATCAACCGAAGCAATATCGAAACAGGAAAGCCTTTGCAGTCGGGGATCCGATTCCGAATTATTATCCTGCAGTTATTGAAGAGTCACTTTTTCAAGCGGCTCAAGTGTCAATCGGCGTTCAAATTTTGCAGGCCGAATGACAGCTCAAGAAGCGCGTCGAAAGAATCTTGCCTCAGGTCGGGGCCGTAAGGGACGCCTCATAACTAATCTTTTTGCTGGTATCCTGACCTGCGCATATTGCGCCAACCCGATCAGGTTTCACAGCAATGGAAACGCCAAGAGCCTTATCTGCTCGACGGTACTGGCTGGGGCGAATGGCCATTGCGATAGGACTGAAAGAGACTGTTTCAGAACTAAAGATCGCAAGCGAAGGAGAGGTCCCGATCGCGGGCAAGCCAGATGCCCGTATCAGGCGCGACGACCCGAAACGATATTTCGAGATCAGGTTTCGCGGCGGCGCCGCGTACACCGGGTTTCCGGGCGGCAAATAGGGCTGTATCTGAGGCAAAGGAAAAGCCCCCGGCAGTTTCCTGCCGAGGGCTCTTTAAGACTGTCTCAAACGACCGTGATCAGAAGTTACGCTGAGCGCGGAAGTTGAGCGAGACTGTGTCCTGGCTTTTGAAGGTGTACAACGCGATCGGCTGCGGAGCACCCGGAGTGAACACGGACGAGCCTGAGAAGCCCGTGGTCAGATGGGTCCAGATCGTTTCCGCCGAGAACGTCAGGTTCTTGACAGGAGTCCACCGGGTAATAAAGCCCAGTTCCGAGATTGTGTAGTTCGGGTTGCAAGTATAGGTAGCGCCCTGACCAGGGATAGAAACTGCAATGGCCGCACAGTACTCCGCCCGGGCAGTACCATCATACCGAACCCAACCCATACCGCCGAACAAGCTGCTCGACCAGTACGGATCCCAGTTATGGTTGAACGCACCGCGGACACCATACGCTGTGGTCAAATGGATCGAGCCATCGCCCCCGAACGCGGTCGGAAGGTAGACGCCGTCCGTTGTTGGGCCAAAGGCTAGGCTGCCGTTGGATCCGAGCTGACCGGAGACGCCGCCCATCATGAAGAAGTTCGGGGAAGCGCCCGAAGTGGAGATCACATTCTTCGTGTCGCCCTTTGCCCAGCTCGCGTCGAACTTGATGTCGTCGCCCGGACCCGTCGGGATGTTCTTGATCTGCAACGCAGCCATCACCGAACCGCCCAACTTCGTGTCAGGGTGCCCCGAGAGTACGGAGTCGGTCAGAGCAGTCGCACCAGCCAGAGGAATGCCGCCAGCACCGAGGACGTTGTACGAAGCGTTCACGGTATGCAACGCGCCCGATAACTGGAACAGGCCCCAAGCTTGGTCGACGCGAATGTTGCCGACGAGGTCAGGAGCAATGAAGCCGCCATAGGCATTCGAGCCGAGACCGGTCGCTCCCACTCCTCCCAGAGCGCCCAAGTTCAACAGCGCTGTGCGGTTAAAGACGGTCGGGTCATCGAGACCGATGGTGGCCGACACGCCGTTGCCGAACTGTGCGGAGTACTGGACATTGTTCACGCCGGTGACGGTGTCATGGCCACCGATCAGGAACGACGAGTTGTTGCCCGGATAACCGTGCCAGGGCGTCGCGTATGCCGAGGCAGACTTACCGAAGGTGAATCCGGCGAACTGGATGAATGCGAACTCAACCGCGACATAGCCACCGCCCGGGTTACTAAGCGTTGCGTTGCTGAACCCACCCAATGCACTGGGCGCCGCACCTAGGACGGTCGGGTTTGTCGTTCCGAAGTCCTGGAACTGGGCGTCGATCTGATTGAACGTGCGGACCACACCGTATTCAGTTGCGGTGCGGGTATCCGTGGTGAGCGCAAAACGAGACCGTTCCTGGAACGCGTCGCGGAAGCGGTTGCCTTGGCCGAGGTCACCCGACCAGGCCGGCGCATCGTAGGGGCCAGCGTTGAAATTGGCGTCAATACGCATATAGCCACCCAGCTTGATGCAGGTGTCGGTGCCCGGAATGTAGAAGAAACCGGCACCATACAGGGAGCAGACCCTCACGTATTCGACCGCTTTGGCCTTTACGGGAAGATCGGCTGCCTGTGCCCCGCTCATGGCGACGAGACCCGCCGCTGAGCCGAGGATAAGGCTCTTAACCATCTTCATGTTAACCTCCAAGTTGCTCTGTAGGGAAGGTTCCGGATCCGCTGGGCGTAAACACCCTAAGGTTGGTTCCCTTAATCCCTGGAAAAACCGCTCAGCCGTTTCGCGTCTTCGGACACACCCGCTTGACGCGAGGGACTTAAGCGAACCACCTAGAACGGCACGACCTCGGGATGCCCCCCTCCGTCGCAGGTCCGATAAGAACCGAAGAGTTCCTAACAGGCAACATAAGACAGCCACATCCGAGGCAGTGCAGGCCCTTTTGTAGGCAGATGTTGCACAAATGCCACGACACCGAAAAGTGAATACCCCTTATAAGCATATGTTTTATCGAGCATTTTTGGTTTGTTTCAATAGTTTCAAAGGAGGCTTTCGGGTGGCGTTCCGCGACACGCTCGGTGTTCGGTTTACACACGCCGCACCGAATCGGCAGAATCATGGCCCGCTATCATCGATTGAAGCGGCCGGCTCTTGCGCTCACCTCTCATCGTCCGGATAGACGCAGTGCGCTCCCCCGGACGCACAGACCGCATCAAAACCAGAACAGATCGTGAAGGGTGTACCTGCCCGGGAGCACCCGCAGGCGTTGAGCAACCCGCCGGCGCAAATTCAATTTAATGGTGTCGGCGGATTGCGGACCTACATCAGCTTCACAGGTGCGGCAATCTGCTGAAGCATTCTGGGCGCCCTGGTCAATAACGCAAACCAATCCGCAGGCGTGAAATCGGCGCCCTCACCTCTCATCGTCCGGATGATGCCCAGCCCTCAAGCAAGGCGCGCCAGCGCGCAAGCGCGCGGGCCGTATTCTACCATCAGGCAAAGGTCATAGTTGTATTGGAAGCCGGCGCGGCCTTCGAATCCAAGGGCTGTCAGCGCGGCGTCATCCATCTCTTGTGCCCATTGGTAGGCCTCGCAGTCGCTCGCGGGTGCCCGGCCGTGGGCCTGCTTGAATAGGTCTACCAGACGTTCAAAGGCTTCTTCGTCGGCGACGATGCGGTTCATCTCCGCGGCAACGTATGCTGGCCAATTTGTCCGCATGGCTTCCTCGCTTTCGTCGGTGTGAAAGCTACGCTTCTGCGTCGCCGCGGCACTAGGTTTCGGAAGATATTCACAGCGAATAGGACAAGGACCTGAGCCCGCGACGCCCCCCGCACGACCGCGATGGTGTGATCAGATTTCAACACCCGCGGAAAATCTGCTCCATCCTTATTCGGAACACAGTTGTGCCCATCGCCACTCGCACGACTTTGGGAAGCTGTTTGGCGATTGAGGGCGTCAAATCACCGAAAACCCGGAGTTGTTATGAGTATCATCCCCCTGGACGTTCAAAGACGGTGCGACCGGCGGTGGGCCGCTCGATTTTCCCGGCCGACGGAATCGGTCGCACCTCGAAACCAGCGGCCGGAGAGGGAGAGCCAGCACATCGCCGGGCCCGACAAGAGCAAAAGAAAAGCCCACCGGGTTGAAGCGGCGGGCTCGAGACCTTTGTCGGCGGCGTGAGCGCGGAACCGAAGCCCCGCGAGCTGTCAGGGCTTCACGGGTTCCGCGTGCGCGGCGCCCCCTTTAGCTTTGCCCTTGGGCGCCTGGCGGTCGCGCGCGGCGGTCAGATCTTTCTTTAGCTTCGACTGTTCATCGGCCGTCATGGCAGGCTTCTCGGGCCTTGGCGGCACGTCTTCCACGGGCAGATAGGCGGTTGGTTTCGGAGGCCCCGGGACTTCGGCTCGCGCGTCCATCGGTGTTGAGGTCACACATCCGCCAAGCGAGAGGATGGACAGCAGCACCGCCGCTCCGGACGCCGTTATCTTTCGCTCATTCGACGCATACGCACACCCATAAGATAGTCGTTCCACGAGCATTGCGGGCCAATTATGACCGGCCCGGGCAAAAACCCTCTCCGGGTCCCGCCTCCTATTTTGCTCTGCGGAATTGACTCGCATTAGGCACCCGACAAGCGTCTAGTCATGCATGCCAATATTCCAAGCTGACCGTTCCCGTTACTGGCGGCCGAATGTCGTCAATCGGCCTTGTTGTCAGCGAATGTGGTTGAAAAAGCCCTTCTACCCAACTTGGCGCATAGCTGGACCAAGATAGCGAACCAGACTGACCGCTACGTCAAGTTTTTGGAAACGCTGCCGAGCAAAAAGTAAGTCCGCCTCCGGTTGCGTCAAATGCGCCGAAGAAGATTGGAACGAAAGCCACATCATCGACTTCAACGGGTCGGCACGCCGCACAGTAAAGACCAAAGAAAAACCCGCCGGCGTGAACCGGCGGGCTCTCTTTGCGTTTACGCGCTGAGCTCCGGCCGCGACAGAATGAGCGTTACGACAGGCGCTTTGGCGGGCTCCGCCGGCGTATCGACTTGCAGGAATGTGAGCACGATCTCTCTCAGACATTCCAGGATTGCCAGAGAGTTGTCCTGCCCGTCAGGCAACTGGCCTGCGAGCGTGATGGCGTGCCGACGGTGCCACTGTTCAATTTTCATCAGACCATCCCGACGTTTGCCGATCGCGCGTTCGGATGTATGTCGTCCAAGACGTCGATAACAGGGATTATGATAGCGTCTGCCTGGTCGCCGTCCATGATGCGTGAGCGCCGCAGTTCCGGCAACAATTCCAGTAGTGCGAGAACACCGGCCATCGTAGTTGGCGTTGTCCAGATGAGGGTGTCCAGCGCCTCGGTTTCCGCGTCCATCGCGGCATACATGACTTTTTCGCCATCGCCCACGATCGCCTTGTGCTGCTCAATTTTGGCATCGAGTGCAGCATGGGCATCAGCATTCATCTCGCTGAACCGGTCGGGCGGAATGTGAATGTCGACGTATTCGTGCTTGTAAACCATGACAGGACGCGGCGTGTAGGTCCCGCTCACGTCGCCATGTTGCTTTAATTGCCGTGAGCTTGCGACGAGACGATTGCCGCCTGGACTAAGGCGGCAGCCGTGTCGGGGCTGTTCTAGGTGGGGTTGTGTGGTAACAAGACACTATGCGACAGATGATCAGGGAAAGCACCGCACTCCGACGGCGGTACTATCGGACGCAGATGCGGGACGGGGTCCATCGGCGATGAGTCTGCATCCCCATGAACCCTACAGCGTAGCGAAGGGCTACGTTCAGTCCGCTTACGCCATGATGGCCAATCCGCATCGGCTACAGTTACCTGACGATAGAACTTTCTTTATGGCGTTCCATATGCTGTGCGGCTTCGCTGTGGAGCTATACCTTAAGGCGTTCCTAGCTCATAAAGGCTATAGCGAGAGACAGCTAAAGCACTTGAGCGTCGGGCACGATCTGATTAAACTTAGGGACTTGTGCATCTCGGAAGGGCTGTACGCCTCTGCGTCAGATTTTCTGGTCAGCGTCTTGGGAAAGCATCATAAGAGCTTTGAGTATCGCTACATGAAGAGCGCGACGGAGTACCAGGTCACTGACCTGCGTGGGATTTTTTCGGCCTTCTCATCTCTCGATCGCTTGATCGACTCCGCGATCGGCGCAAGTTATGCGAGAGGCAAACAGCCAAACGGCAAGTGGGATTTTCCTACGGACGGCGCTTGGCGTTTTCCGGAGCCCAAAACTACCGGCGATAGCTGATTGTCTGCGCGATCGAGTTACATTGGCAACCCCGATCATGACGCGGATTGGCCCGCTTATACCGGACCTCATGGAGCGGCGTTCGGCTTTGGGGCAATCCACTGGTGCGATGGCGGGCTCCAACGTGTATAGAAGATTTTTGCACCATATTTCGCGGGCGTTTTTTAGTTGTTGAGTTCTCGGCGTAGAAGGGCATGACGAAAAACGAATCCCACCGTCACCACTATGTACCGGAATTTTTGTTGCGCCCGTGGCTGGTGGAGGATCGCGGTCAACAGCTTTTGCGCGGGTATTATTGGGACGATCGCCGGAATCAAGTCGTGTGCAAAGCAAGGGGCCTAAGAAGCTTTTGCAATCAAATTGACCTTCTTAGCCTCTCCCAGCACCCGCAGGGCATCGACGCTCTTGAAAGAGCGTTTTTTGGAGACGTTGACGATAATGGCGCTAAGGCCCGCGACATTCTGGTTCGGTCGGGACCAGTTAGCAGCGCCCTAAGACTTCTGACGGCACGTTGACTGTTCCGGATCATTTCCATGATGCCGAGATGCGATTGTCGCCTGAACAGCGGCGCGAACGCACGACAGTGAACAAGGCCGTCCGACTGACCCGGACGCGCAACGATGATTACTGCGCCACGGCGAGAACGCTTCCGTTCACGTGAGTCGGCTGATCGTGCTATGGCTGACGTTATAAGACCGGGCAATGTCGGTTAGCACCTCTCCCGCATCCCGTCGAGCGAGTGCCTCGCGCCGCTGGTGACCGGTCAACTTGGGCTTCCGTCCCATGACCACCCCCCTCTCCTTCGCGCGCTCGCGCCCTTCGCCCGTCCGAGCTCGGATCAGTTCCCGCTCGAACTCGGCTAGCCCGCCCAAGACGGTCAGCATGAGCCGCCCGTGGGCGGTGGTCGTATCAGCCCACGTGTCCCGGAGAGATTTGAAGCCAGCGCCCTTCTCGGCGATGGTCCCCAACAGGTTCAGCAGATTACGCGTCGATCTTGCCAGACGGTCGAGCCGGGTTACGACCAACACGTCCCCCTTTGCGAGGGTCGCCATGAGCCGAGCCAACTGCTTGCGGTCGGACCGCGCGCCACTGATCTTCTCCTGAAAGACCTTCCCACAGTTCGCTGCCTTCAGCTCAGCCAACTGGGCTGTAAGAGACTGGCCATCCGTGCTGACCCGCGCATATCCGTAGACCGCCATTCGCCCTGACTTTCGCACCTGATTTATGCACAGCATAAAGCCGCGATTAATATGGGTCAACCAATTTGTGCATAAATCATGATTTTTGCACGGAGCCGATCAATGTCCGTTATGCGCGGTTGAGCAGACTCTCTGCGAATTCATCGCCACTTCCGAGTCTGACCCAGACTGTGTAAAAACGCGGATATTGAGGTTGCCGGGCGTGATCGATCGGTTCTGGGAAGCCGCTCCTATGCACGGATCGCCTCTATCAATCCGCCGACGCCCAGAATGTGCATTAGCCGTTTCATGTTGTAGGCTAGGACGTGCAGGGCCATT